>JALSIN010000204.1 GCA_026989935.1 Polyangiaceae bacterium
GGCGGGGCCGACGAGCTCTGGGGGGAGCATGGGGCGGATCTGCTCGAAGGCGGGGACGGTTCGGACGAGCTTCGGGGCGGGCCGGGGCCCGATGTGCTCGAGGGCGGTGCGGGGGACGACCGGCTGCTGGGGGGCGCCGGACTCGACGGGCTCCTCGGTGGGGGCGGCGACGACGCGCTGGACGGGGGCCTGGGGCCGGACATCTTGAAGGGCGGAGCCGGGGACGACGTGCTGTGGCCCGGCCCCGGTCGGGACCTGGTGTGGGCGGGTGCGGGGGACGACCGGGTCGAGGTGTTTGCGAGCTGCGAACTGGCGTGGGGAGAGGTCCTCGCGGGGGGCCCGGGGTACGACGTGCTCGTGCTGCCGGTGCCCTTGGCGCAGGCGCAGGCGCAGGGCGTACAGGTTTGGGGATTCGAGGAGGTGCTGGTGGAGCCGCATCCCTGCCGGTCGAGCTGCGCCGGAGCGGTGCCGGGGGTTCCGCCCTGTGGCCCGGGCACCTGCGAGGAGACCGGGGGGGAAGGGTTTGCATGTACGTGCCCGGTGGGACGCACGGGGACCGAGTGTGAGAGCTGTGCGCCGGGGTACGCGGGCCTGGCGTGCGACCGCTGCGCGCCAGGGTTCCACGTGGAGGGGCAGGACGGGCAGGACCCCACGATCCCGCCGGGCGGGGATTTCGAGGACGCTGGACCGGACGACCCCGTCGGGCCCGCCGAGCCGTTGGTGCCCATGGTGTGCGTGCCCGACGAGACCTGCGACGGCGTCGATTGCGGGATCGGGACCTGTCGGGTCGAAGGCGGTGTGGCCACCTGTGTCTGTCCGGCCCACCGGACGGGGGTGGACGAGCAAGGGGTGGTGTGCGGCCGCTGCATGCCAGGCTACGAGATCGACCCGAACGACCCGGAGGGTCCGTGCATCCTGGGCGAAGACTGCGCCGAGACGCGCTGCGGCGGCCGGGGGATCTGCGTGGCGGCGCTGGTCGGCCCGGGGTCGCAGCACACGCAAGTCGCCTGCGCCTGCGACCCGGGCTACGCGGGCGAGGCGTGCCAGGTGTGCGCGCCCGGGTACCACGGGGAGGCACGCGAGGACCTCGGGGTGGTGTGTCTGCCCGACGAGGTCTGCGAACCGGACACCTGCTCGGGGGCGGGTACGTGCGCCGTGGAGAACGGGGTGACCGTGTGCACCTGCGACCCTGGTTACGACGGACCGGACTGTAGTCGGACCTGTGTCGGGAACACGTGCAACGGGGCGGGGACCTGCGTCGAACAGGCGGAGGGGCCGGTGTGCCAGTGCGACGACCCGGGGCGGGACCCGGCGACGGACTGCGCCACCTGCCGGGCCGGGTACGCGATGGCGGCGGATGGGGCCTGCGTGCTCCAGGACGGGTGCGACGACCCGCTCGCCTGCGCGGGGCACGGCACGTGCAGCGCGCCCGACCCGGCCGGCCACGTCTGCGCCTGCGACCCGGGGTGGGCGGCGGCCACCTGTGACGTCTGTGCGCCGGGGTATGTGCGGGTCGGGGCGGCGTGCGTACCACAGACCGCCTGCGACACCGAGGGCTGCGGCGGGCACGGAACCTGCGAGGTGGCGGGGACGGTGGCGGTGTGCGCCTGCGACGACGGGTTCTACGGCACGCATTGCCAGTATACGAACCCGCCGACGCAGGTGACGGTGGAGGGGGCGTCGGCCAGCGTCGCGCCGGGGCAGACGCGGGTGCTCGCGGCGCAGCTCGCCGGGATCGCCGACTTCGAGCGGGACCTGGTGTGGACGCTCGTGGCGGGGCCGGGCAGCCTCTCGCCTCAGCCGGACGGCACGGCGGTGTACGTGGCGCCTTCGGGCGCCGGCGGCGGGCCCGAGGTGGACCAGGCGCGGATCCACGTGGCGCCGGCGTGCTGCGCGGACGAAGGCGTGGACGTGGCCTTGCCGCTGGTGAACCGGGCCAAGTGGATCGAGTACGAGCGCCTGGACACCCCGTGGGCGTCGGAATTCGCCGCCTTCGACCAGGCCATCTTGGACTACATGTGGGACCGCTGCATCGGGGCGCTCGCCGTGGCGGTACAGCGCGACGGCGAGGTGGTCTACGCGGCGGGCTACGGTCGAACGCGCGGGGCGCCCACGGGCGAGAACAACAGCGTTTGGAACACGCGCTGCGAGGACGCCTTCGATCCGGCGGGAGAAACCATGCACCCGAGCAACCCCATGCGGATCGGCAGCAACGGCAAGTTCATGCTGGCGGCCATGGTGCGCTGGGCGGTGCGCCAGCACTGGCCCGAGGCCCAGGATGCCGACATCGAGTCGATCCGCCTGTGCGAGGACCATCCGGTGGTGGGGACGCTCCTGCCCGAGGACGTGCGGCGGGTCCTGTGCGGGATGGACCCGCTGCCGGTGGACGTGTTCGCCGACGTGACGGACCCCAAGGCCTGCTCGGGTCTGAGCGACGACCCCTGCTTCAACGGCGGCACGTGCACCCTGCAGCAGGAGGGCAACGATCTGGTGCCCACTTGCACGTGCCCGCCGGGGTACATGGGTGCGCGGTGTCAGCTCCTGTCCGCGTGGGCGGGGCCGCCGCCCCACTTCGCCGACCCGCGCTGGCAGCAGGTGACGCTCGGGCACCTCATGAGCCACATGTCGGGCTACCCGAGGTCGGCGAGCCAGACGGATACCCTGGAGCGCCTGGAGCAGCTTCGAGGCTACGCATCCCAGGCCGACCTGCAGGCGGCCGAGGCCGCGGCCGACGCGGTCAACCCCACGCCGCTGGTGGCCCTGCACGACGCCTTGCAGACGTTGCGGGGCGTGGAGAACGATCCGCGCGAGGCCTATTTCGTGCCGCAGCCCGACCTGCCGGAAATCATCCTGGTCACCCCGTACCGTGCCCTGCGCCGGGCTCCGGGCAGTGGCTACGACTACGAGAACGGCAACTTCTCGATCCAGCACCTCATCGTCGAGCACCTGACGGGCCTGCCGTTCGCGCCGCGGTACGACCTGCCGGACGTGGACTGGGAGGGCTCGGCCCTGGCGGCCTTCCTGGCCTCCGAGGGGATCGACGGCGGGGTCCGTTCGGCCTGGGGGATCTTCCCGTCGCCGGTGGTGTTCGCGCAGCGGGAGCCGAACGAGCCGCTGTACCGGCGGTGGTCGCCGCCCGCGAACCAGGGCACGTGGTACCCGGTGTGGGGCGACGAGAAGGTCCCGGACTGTGTGTACGACCCGGGCACCGGCCGGGTGTGTGACCCGGTGCTGTGGCTGGCGGAGGATCGCTCGGACAGCCTGCGCTACGGCTGGGGCGCGGGCTTTCCCGGGCCGGTCCCCTTTGCCTACAAGGGGACCGGGATCTCCCCGGGCCAGGGCTCCATGGCGGTGGAGCTGCCCCTGTGGCTGCGGCTGATGGGGCGGTACACGGTGAGCATCGACCAGGGGGCGGTGCCCTACGCCCGCCCGCGCGCGGAGCTTCAGCGTAGCCTGGCCCACAGCGGTGCGTGGGGCGGCTTCGCCGTCAGCTACGAGGCGCAGTTCGGCCCGTCCGAGGACGCAACCGTGATCGGCGGCCCCTGCACCCTGGGTGATCCGTGCACGATCCCCGGCGAGGGCGCGGGGCTGTGCGCGTACGTCCAGGCCCCCGGGGGCCCCCTGCCGCAGCCGCGGTGCGTGGGCAACTCGAAACAACCCGTGCGCACCTACGTGGTTCCCCCGCCGGACCCGGCCACGGGGGTGCTCCCGGCGGGCGTGGGGGACGCGGGGCTGCGCACCTTCGCGTGCCGCTTCCCCGACGGGGTGGACCTCGTCGTGGCGGTGGCCCAGGGGCTCGATCCGGCCTCCGGGAGCCTGGCCGGCGCCTACGGGGTGAACGCGACGAAGGGTCGGCTGCGGGGCTACGTGCTGCACGCCCTGTGCAGCGTGGACTGGGGGGCGGTGCAGCCGTGAGCGGGGTGCGGCGAGGCGTGGCGGTGCTGGCCGCGGCGGGGCTGCTGTCCGCCGGGTGTGGGCTGCGCAAGGCGGGGGTGTCGGCGGCCGAAAGCGGGGGCGGGAGCACGAGCACGGGCACGACGAGCACCACGACGACGGGCACGAGCACGGGCACCACGACGACGGGCACGGGCACGGGCACCACGACGACGGGCACGGGCACGGGCACCACAACGACGGGCACGAGCACGAGCACGAGCACGGGGCCGGCGACGGGGACGAGCACGACGGGGGGGAGCACGGGGGTGTGCGAGCTGTTCGGGGGGACGGGGACCGGGACGGGGGGCGGGGGCGCGGGAAGCTGGGAGGGGCACCCGTACTACGGCAAGTGCGAGACGGACGCGGACTGCGTGACGGAGCTCAACGAGAAGTGGTGCCTGCCGGGCCGATGCTGGAAGACGCCGCAGGGCAACGTGTGCGACCCACCGTGGTCGGAGTGCAAGGTGGGCTGGGGGCAGTTCGGGCGGGTCAGCGTGCCGTTTTGCCCGTCCATGGAGCCGCTTTCGTGTAGCGAGGAGGCCAAGAACCACCCAGAGTACAGCGACTGCGGGTCGCCGGATACTGCCATATGGGACGTAGACTGCGAGATGCCGATGTACTGGAGTTACTGTGACATCCCTTGCAACCCGCCGAGTAAACCCTGCCCGGAGGGGATGGTGTGTTCGTTGGATCCCCCCAGACAATGCGTATGGCCGCCGTGACCGCCACCTGCGCCGGAACGGGCACCCGCGGTGGCGCTGCACGCCCTGTGCAGCGTGGACTGGGGGGCGGTGCAGCCGCAAGCGGGGTGCGGCGAGGCGTGGCGGTGCTGGCGGCGGCGGGGCTGCTGTCCGCCGGGTGTGGGCTGCGCAAGGCGGGGGTGTCGGCGGCCGAAAGCGGGGGCGGGAGCACGAGCACGAGCACGACGAGCACGACGGGCACGGGCACGGGCACGAGCACGAGCACGACGAGCACGACGGGCACGGGCACGGCCACCACAACGACGGGCACGAGCACGGGTACGGTCTTCACGGACCACTGTGGGAAGCGGAGGACCTCGGGGGCGGGCACCGGCCGGTCGGGCGCGAGTACGTCGGGTATGGGCACGACCACGGGCGTCACCACGGGCACCACCACGACCGGGGCAGGTGGAGGCGCAGGGTCTACCGTAGGAGAATGCAACTGGTATCTGTACTGTGGGGAGGGGGAGGTGTGCGTGCTGCCGCCACCGGATGAACCGTGCATGTGCCCGGATTGTTGGACCTACGACGCGTGCAAGGACGCGGTGCATGCGGCGTTGCCAAACGAGTGCGCGTCCACCTTGGTGGACATCGTTTACTCCCCGGGCGTTTGGACGGAGGGAAAGTGTTGTTATCCGTGGGAGGTTGGCACAATCTGCGGCGGGACCGGAGGCTGACGGGTGGGTGGGCCTCACAGTTTCTCGGATCCGCGGCCGTGGCCGGGTCGGTGGGCCCGTTCGCGGCGGCGGGCCGAGGTGCGGCGGGCGAAGGCGTGGCGGAGGTCGGCCGCCGGGTGACTCGAGGTCCTTGGAACGCCGCGCTCGCCGTACCCGTCTCCGTGTCCGTTCCGGTGCCGGTGCGCGTCGCTGTCCCCGTCCCCGTCCACCGGAGCGATGGAGGCACCGCCGAACGGGGTCGGGTACGGGAACGCGTACGGGTTCGGCCACGGACACCGATACGGCCACGGGCGCCCGTCCTGGTCCCGGTGCTGTTGCCGGTACGCGTTGCTGTCCCCGTCCCTGTAAACCGGAGCGTTGGATGCACCGAACCGCCGCGGTGTCGGTGCCGGTGCCGGTGCGCGTCCCTGTCCCCATCCCCGTCCCTGTAAACTGGAGCGTTGGATGCACCGAACCGCCGCGGTGTCGGTGCCGGTGCCGGTGCGCGTCCCCGTGCCCGTCCCCGTACCCCGGCGCGCTGGATGCACCGAGCCGCCGCGGCGTCCGTCCCGGCGGCGGTGCGCGTCCCCGTCCCCGTACCCCGGAGCGCTGGAGGCACCGCCGAGCATCGGCCGGCGGGTAGACCGAGGCGTGACGGTGCTGTCGGGGGCCGGCCCGCGGGTCCTGTCGCGCGGCACCTCGGGGGCCGGTCCTCGGGCGGTCGGGGGGCGGTGCAGACCTCGTAGAATGTCGTCCGCCCTGCGGGCCGGCCCCCAAGGCCTCCGCCGCGCGCCACCCACGGGCCTTGGAGGTTTCTCGAACACGCGGGTGCGGCCGGGGCCGGCCTCCTGGTGGACCGAGACCCCGTGGCCGCTGCGGTGTCCGTGCCGGTGCCTCTCCCCGTCCCCGTAAGCACCCACGCTGGATGCATCGAGTCGCCGCGGTGTCCGTACCGGTGCCGGTGCCGGTGCGCGTCCCTGTCCCCGTCCCCGTACACCGGAGCGCTGGAGGCACCACCAAGCATCGGCCGGCGCGTAGGCCGAAGCGTGGCGGTGCTCCCGGGTCCGGCCCGCGGGTCCTGTCGCGTGGCACCTCGGCGATGCCATCCGTGCCGGGCGCGCGTGGTCGGGTACGGGAACGCATTCGGGTTCGGCCACGGTCACCGACACGGCCACGGGTGCCCGTCCCTGCCCCGGTCCCGGTTGCCGTGTCCGTAAGCCCCAGCGCTGGATGCCCCGAGCCGCCGCGGTGTCCGTGCCGGTGCGCGTTGCTGTCCCCGTCCCCGTACTCCGAAGCGCTGGATGCACCGCCGAGCATCGGCCGGCGGGCAGGCCCGGGCGGTTCGGTGCGTCCGGGGCCGGCCCGCGGGTCCCGTCGCGCGCCAGTTCGGCGACGTGGTCCGGTGCACGTCGTTGCGGCGTGGGGCGCGGTGGGATCAGCTGCGCCCGTAGACCGGGACGACGGCGCCGCGCGTGACGCGGTTGTCGGGCGAGGCGAGGAAGGCCACGGTGGCGGCGACCTCCTCGACCTTCGGGACGTGCGTGAAGTCGGCGTCCGGCATGGCGGCGCGGTTTGCCGGTGTGTCCATCATGGACGGCGCCACGGCATTGACGAAGATCGCCTCGCCGGCCAGCTCCTCGGCCAGGGACACGGTCAGGTTCGCCACGGCCGCCTTCGACAGCGCGTAGGCCGTCATCCCGCCGGTGGGAACGAGGGCCGGCCGGGCGGCGACCTGCACGATCCGGCCGCCGCGGCCCGCCGCCCGGATCCGCGCCACGGCCGCTCGACAGCACAGGTAGGCGGTCCGCACGTTGCGCTGCCACATGCGGTCGAGGTCCTCGGGCTCGGTGTCTGTGATGGGCGCCGCGAAGAACCCGCCGGCCAGGTGCACGGAGGCCCAAAGGGGCGGCACGGCGTCATAGAAGGCTTCCACCTGGGACGGATCGGAAAGGTCCACCCCGGTGGTCGTAAGGACGCCGGGGTCGTCGCGGTGCGGGAACCGCTCGAGCTCGGCGGCCGTGAAGACGGGGACGTGGCAGGTCATGCCGTGGGCACGCAGGGCGGCCACCACGGCGGTGCCGAGGAAGCCGGTGCCGCCGGTCACGACGGCGTGGAGGGGGGTGGGGGCGGTCACGGTGGGTCGTCTCCAGGAGGGGGGTCAGCGCAGGGTGCGAAGGAAGGCGAGCAGGTCGTCGAGGTCGCTCGGGGCGATCTTGCCGCGGAAGGCCCGCATCTTGGTGCCGGGTCGGCCGTCGAGGATCACCCGGCGCATGGCCGCCGAGGAGAGATCCGAGATCGAAAGGTCCGGAACGCCCAGCTTCTTGCCGTAGGCGGTCGCGCCCCGGCCGTCGGCGCCGTGGCACGTCTTGCACTTCTTGGTGAAGATCGCCCGGCCCCGGGGTCGCCGGTGGCGTCCGCCAGGTGGCGGCGGACCCGCGCGAGGTTTTCGGGGGTCGCGGCCCGGCCCGTCAGGTCGTGGGCCAAGATCGCGTACGGCACCGACAGAAACGTCAGGATCACGGTGGCGAGCAGCAGCCCGAAGCCGAACCTGGGCATGGCCTCCTCGAAGTGACGGAACCGCCACAGGATCACCAGCTTCGACACGAGCAGCACGCCGATCGTGATCGCCGCGACCGCGTGGAAGACGGTGCGCGCCGGCAGCTCCGTCTGGTACCGCCAAAGCCGCGGCACCATGTGCCACATCATGTAGAAGTAGATCGCGGCGTAGGCGTACCCGACCAGGGCGTGCAGCCGCAGCCAGCGCCGGGGGGCGCGCGTCTTCTTGGCCTCGTCGTCCCAGAACTTCGGGCCCCACAGCCAGGCCTGGAGCAGCACGGCGGTCACGGCCAGCAGCAAGAACGCGATCCCGAGCCACATGCTCACGGTGGTCGAAAACGTCATGGCGGGTCGATCCTACAACGGCGACGGAACGGCGTCGTTACGCTCACGCGGCCGTCCGGTGCGAGCTGCGGTGGCTTCATCGTGCGGGGACGGGGGCCGGCTGCGGGGTCGTTCGGCGCCGGTTCGCGCGAGGGCGAGAACCTCGGCGGGTGCCTCGCCGGGCCCGCGACCGGGCCCTCCGCTGGTCCGAAAGGCGCCACGGCGCCGGCCGCCGCGAGACCGACAGCAACAGGCCCGTGGCCATGAGGCTGACGAGCAGCGACGAGCCGCCGTAGCTCAGAAACGGCAGCGTGATCCCCTTGGCCGGCACCAGGTCGAGCACCACGGCCATGTTCACGAGCACCTGGAGGCCGAACAGGCTGGAAAGGCCCACGGCCAGGTAGGTGCCGAAGCGGTCGGGGGCGAAGCGCGCCGCCACGAGACCGCGCACGACGAGCACCGCGTAGCCGGTGACGACCAGCCCGATCCCGATCAGACCGAGTTCCTCGCCGATCGTGGCCAGGATGAAGTCCGTGTGGTTCTCGGGCAAAAAGCCCAGCTTCTGGCGTCCCTCGCCGAGGCCGAGCCCGGACCACCCGCCCGACCCCACGGCGATGAGGGCCTGCTTGACCTGGTAGCCACCGCTTTCGAGGAACGCTTCGAGCCGCGCCCGCCGGTACGCGACCCCCACGATCTGCGACCACACGATCGGGGCGGCCGCGAGGGTTCCGGCCACCACGTAGACCAGGCGCGTGCCCGCCACGAACAGCAGCAGGACCGTCAGCGCGCCCAAGAGCAGCGTCGTGCCCAGGTCGCGCTCGAGCAGCACGAGCGTCATCGTGATCCCGGCGACGGTCACGATGGGCAAGAAGCCCGTGCGGAACGATCGCACCTGCTCCCCCTGGCGGGCGAGCAGCGCGGACAGGAAGATCGCGAGGGCCACCTTGGCAAGCTCCGACGGCTGGAGGTTGACGGGCCCGAGCCGCAGCCAGCGTCGCGCCCCGTTGACCTCCCGGGTAAAGAGCACCGCGACGAGCAGGACGAGCACCGCGAGCATCACCTGGGGCGCGAACCGGCGCAGCACCCGGTAGTCGATGCGACTGACCGCCACCATGGCGACGACGCCGAGGCCCGCGAAGATCGCCTGGCGACGGAAGAAATACGTGTAGTCCCCGTGGACCTCCCGCGCGATCCAGGCGCTCGCGCTGTAGACCATCACGAGGCCGAGGGTCAGCAGCCCGAGCGCCGCGATCACGATCCACGGGTCGGCCGGGACCTCGGGGGCGGCGGCGTTCCACGAGGGCGGCGGACGCTCGGTCCGGGGGCCGTCGTGACGCGCCGGGGCGCCGGTGGGCGCCGGCCCGTCGGTCGCCGGGGCGGGGGCGGGCCGGGACGGGGTGGGCACGGGGTCGGGTGTGCCCCGCCGGCCCGCCCCGGTGCAAGAAACCCGCGCGTGGGCCGGGGTCCCGGGTCCGCGGGGGGCCCTACTTCGCCAGGGCCGCCCGGATCCGCGCCGCCCCCTCGGGGCCGAAGGCCTCGGCGATCTCCTCCAGCACGGCGCGTTCGCTCGGGTCGATCGTCTCCCCGATCCCCGTGCCGAGGATCCCACCGCTGCGCCGGGCCACCTCGACGCAAAGCTCCGCGATCGAAAGGTCCGCGCCGCGCTCCGCCACCAGATCGCGGATCACCGCCAGGGCCTCACCGAAGTAGGTCTCGCCGGGCTTCTGTTCGAGCAGGGCCTCGATGAGTTCGAAGCCCGGGTGTTTGCGGTCGATCCCGCGGCGCTCCAGGGCCCCGAGGATCGCGGCGCGCTCGCCCCGCTGGATCCGGCCGTCGGCCCACGCCACCGCCACGAGCGGCAAGAGGTCGATGGCCTCGGCGGCGCGGCCGTCGAAGCCGAGCTTGCGGATCCGCTCGGCCAGCGCGAGGTCGGCCGTCCCCGAGGCCTCGGCCGTCTCGCGCAGCCGGGCCACCTCGCGCGCTTCCTGCTCGAGCTTGCGCCGCAGGGCCTCGCGCTGCCGGGCCTGGAGTTCGTGGAAGTATGCGTTCTCTTCTTCCGTCGGCACGGGGTGGGATCGTACCAGCGGGACCCGAAGGTGGCATCCCCGACGATGCCCTGCGACCCAGGGCGCGACAGCGCGACAGCGGCGTCGCGTCCTGGGTCCGGTTCGCGCGGGCGTGGCTCGGCAGGCGACTCGGCCGGGAGCGGGGCGCGGTTGCGTGGGGGCCTTGCATGGGGGATCGTCGGGTACCATGCCGCATGACGTGGAGATCGCGGTGTTGGGGGCCGGGGTGGTGGGGTGCGCGGTGGCCCGGGCGCTCGCCCGCCGGGGGCACGACGTGTGGGTGCTCGAGGCGGCGTCTCGGCCCGGGACGGGGATCTCGAGCCGCAACAGCGGGGTGATCCACGCGGGGATCCAGGACCCGCCGTCCTCCTTGCGCACGCGCGCCTGTGTCGAGGGCCGCCGGCGGCTCGTCGCCTACTGCCGGGCGCGCGCGGTGCCCCACCGCGTGTGCGGCAAGTTCGTCGTGGCGCACACCCGGGCGCAGGTCGAGGCGCTCGAAGGTGTGCTCGCGCGGGCCCACGCGGCGGGCGTGACCGAGGCGCGGCCCGTCTCGCCGGGGGTGGTCGTCGCGCGGGCCCCCTGCCTGCGGCGTCCGTTGGCGGCCCTGCTCGTGCCGGTGACGGGGATCGTCGATCCACATGCCCTCGTGTCTGCGCTCGGGGCCGACGTCGAACGGGCGGGGGGCAAGATGGTCTTCGCCTGCAAGGTGGCGGCCATCGAGTTGGCCGGGGCGGGCTTCACCCTGCGGACGAGCCGCGGGCCGGTGACGGTGCGGCGCCTCGTCAACGCCGCCGGCCTCGGCGCCGCCGCGCTGGCGCGGTCGGTCGCCCCCCATGCACCGCCGGTCCACCCCTGCCGCGGGGACTACGTGCGCCTGCGCCGGCCTCCACCGCTGGATCTTCCCGTCTACCCCGTGCGCACCCCTGGTGACCCGGGGCTCGGGTTGCACCTTACGCCCGATCTCCACGGCGACGTGCGCCTGGGGCCGTCGGCCTACTACGTGGACGAGCCGGCGGCACTCGGTGGGGCGCCGGACCTCGGGCCGTTCGTGTCCGCGGCGCGCACGTTGCTGGCCGGTGAGGTGTCGGCGGCGGACCTTGCGTACGTAGACTGCGGGATCCGGCCGAAGCTGCGCGGGCGCGGTGAGCGGGCGGAGCGGGACTTCCTGCTGCTCGAAGATCCCCCGGGGGCCCTGCACCTTCTGGGGATCGAGTCACCGGGCCTGACCGCCGCGCTCGCCCTGGGACGGATCGTGGCCGACTGGGCCCGAGGCGGCGGGGGCGACGACGTGACCCGCGCCGCCGGCCACGGGGCGGCCGAGCCCGCCGTCGGTGCGACGGTCAGGATGCCTCGACCCGGGCCAGTGCGGCGGTGATGTTGTCCTTGCCACCCGCGTCGTTGGCCGCCTCGACGAGCCGGGCCGCGGCCTTGTCGAGGTTGCGTTCGCCGACCAGCACGTCGCGGATCGTGGCGTCCTCCACCATGTCGGACAGGCCGTCCGAGCACAGCAGGAAGAGGTCGCCCTCCTCGAACTGGTCCACGTAGACGTCCACGTAGACGCTCTCGGCCAGGCCGAGCGCGCGGACCACCACGTTCTTGTGGGGGAAGGCCCGGACCTCCTCGGGGGTCATCTCCTTCATGCGGCGGTAGTCGTTGAGCAGCGAGTGGTCTTCGGTCAACAGCGTCAGGCGGTCGCCGCGCAGGCGATAGACCCGACTGTCGCCCACGTGCCCGATGTAGTAGCGGCCCTGGGCGAAGTACATGGCATCCACCGTGGTGCCCATCCCTTTCTTGCCGTCCTCCTTCTTGCCCGCCTCGTGGATCTGGACGTTCGCCAGCTTGATCGCGGTGGCCATCCGGTCGCGCTCGACCTGAAGTTGCGGCAGCCGCAGCGGCCAGGTGGGGACGGGTTCTCCGGCGGTCTCGTCGAAGTAGGCGAGGATCGTGTCCACCGCCAGGCGGCTGGCCACGTCGCCGGCCGCGTGCCCACCCATCCCGTCGGCCACGACCACCAGCGGCATGTCGGTGGGGACGTGTAGGGTGTCTTCGTTCAGGGCCCGCACCTTGCCCACGTCCGTCTTGCCCGAGAACCGGATGCGCCAGTTGCCGACGAGGAAACTGATGCTCATGTGCGGCACAGCGTACCAGGGACGGCGGCATCGCCGCAGCACCGGGGCCTTCATCGGTGCGGCGGGAGCGGCTTCGGGGCGAGTGAGCGAGGCCGACCGGAACAACCGGGGGCGATCGGCGGTATCCTCGGGTGTGGTGGGCCGCACGGCGGCCCCGCCGCCGGGGGCCCGATGCCCGAGCACGACGGATCCACCGCGGACGCCCCGCCGGAGGCGTCCCGTTGCCTCAATTGCGGGGCGCGGCTGCCCGGGCGCTTCTGTGCCCGGTGCGGCCAGCGGGCCGATCCTCCCACCGACACGGTGGCCTTCCTCGCCGAGTGGTTCGAGGAGCTCGTCGGCCTCGACGGGCGGCTGTGGCGCACGCTCGGGCTCGTGCTGTTTCGGCCTGGCCGCCTGACCGTGGAGGTGCTGGCCGGCCGGCGGGCGCGCTACGTGGGGACCGCGCGCCTGTACCTGGGGACGAGCGTCGTGTCGTTCCTGGTGTTCAAGCTCCTCGCCGCATTGCCCCGGCTGCGGGCGGTCGTCGCCGGGACCGCGGGAGACCCCGACGTGGTGGCCTTCGATCTGCGGGATCTGCCCGGGACCGAGCTACCGCCGGATGCCGCCCCCTGGTGGCGGGCGCTCGCCGGCGTGGCGGCCGACCACGCGGCGCAGGTGCGAGACGATCCGTGGTCGCTGCTCGATGCCTTCTTGGAGGTGCTGCCCCCGATCCTCGTGCTGACGCTGCCCCTGGCGGCGGCCGTGGTGGCCGTGGCGTTCGCCGGCCGTCGCCGGACGTACCTCGAACACCTCGTCGCCACGGTCCACGTGGAGACGGCCGCCATGGCGTGGACGGGTCTCGCCGCGTCGGTCGTGACCCTCGCGCGCCTGGTCCCTGCGGCCGAGCCCGTGGCGCAGCTTCTCGTCCCCGTCGTCGTCTTTGCCTGGCCCGTGTACCTCGTGGTGGCCTTTCGCCGGGTCTACGGTGGACCGTGGTGGTCCGTGGTGCTGCGGTCGGCAGTCGTGGCGGCCGGGTGGTGGTTCCTTTCGGGCGTGGCGGCCTTGTTCGCGGGGGCCATCGGGTTTTTGTTGCTGTGACCGGACGGGCCGGTCCGGTCCGGCCCGCGCCGTCGTGGTAGCGTGTTCCCCGCATGGTCGATCACGCGACGCGCTCGGTGGACCTGGCCGCGTTCGGGGTGTCCCGGTTGTACTTCGCGTTGTTCCGGCGCCGGTTCGAGGGCACCTTGACGCTGCCGCAGCCGGAGCCCCCGGGGGCGCGGGCCGTCGTGTTCCGCGGCGGGTTGCCGGTGTGGACGACCTGGCTGTCCGACGCGGACGTGCTCGGGCGGGTCCTGGTCGAGGAGGGCCGTCTCGACGCGGGTGCGCTCGGGGACGCCCTCGAGGCCATGGCCCGCAGCGGCCGCAAGCTCGGGGCGGTGTTGTGTGAACAGGGGCACCTGGACCAGGCGGCGCTGTACGAGGCCCTGCGGCGCCAGCTTCGGCGCAAGCTGTTGCACACCTTCGCGCTCGTGTCGGGGCGCGCGCAGATCGGCCCGGCGGTGGCGTTGCCGGAGGACGGCGCGCGGCTGCTCGGTCTCAACGTGCTCGAGCTCGTGCGGGCGGGGGTCCTGGGGCCCGCCCCCTTGCCCGCGCTCGCGACCGTGATCGGAGACCTCGCGTCGGGCACGGTGCGGGTACATCCTGCGTTTGCGAAGTACCGCGCGCACTTCGGCTGGACGAAGGACGACGTGCCGGTCCTCGACGCCATCGTCCGCGGCGCTTCGCTCGCGGCGGTGGAAGGGACGTTCGGCGAACGGGGCCGCCGCGTCTTCGCGGTCCTCGCCTCGTGCGCGATGCTGGTGGCGGAGGGGGCCGCCGTGACGAGCCCGGGCGCGGGGGCCGCGCGATCCGGGGGCGAAGGGGCGGAGAAGGGGGATGTGTCGTCCGGATCATCACGAAGGGGCGGGGTTTCCCGGGTGGCTCGTACCGGCCCGTCTTCCGCGGGTTCGAGCGCCGCGGAGCGGTCGTCCGCGGCGGCCGGGGACGACTTCGAGGCGCGGCTTTCCCACTACGAGGCGCTCGTCGAGCGCGGCGCGCACGCCTTCGACCTGTTGGGGGTGCCCCTCGGCGCGGGCCGCAAGCAGATCCGCGCCGCGTGGGCGGAGCTGTCCAGGACGTTCCACCCGGACGCCCTGGCGGCCAAGGGGCGCGCGAACCTCAAGGCGCGCGTGGAGAACGTCTTCGCGGCGCTGAGCGAGGCCAACCTCCTGCTGTCGGACAAGCAGAAGCGGGCGGAACTGCGGGCCGCCATCGAGGCCGGGGCGAGCGGTGGACCGCAGGGCCCGGACCCGACCGCCATGGCGCGGGCCGCCTTCGAGGCCGAGCTGCTCGCCAAGGAGGGGGACAAGCTGCTGGCCGCCGGGCGCTTCGGCGAGGCGGCGGCGAAGTACGGCGAGGCGCGCGAGCGGACGCCGGACGACCCGGACATCCAGGCGGCCCACACCTACGCCGCCTATCGCGCGGGGGCGCCGGATTCCTCGGCGCGAAGCGAGGCCATCGCCGCGCTCGAAGCCATCGCCGCGGACCACCCCAAGGTCCGGCGGCCGCCCTACTTCGCGGGCCTGTTGCACCTCGAAAACCACGCCGACGACCTGGCGCTGGCGGCGTTCGAGCGCGCCCTGGCCGCGGACCCGGGCTTCGTGGACGCCGAGCGCCAGATCCGCGCGATCCGGCTGCGGCGCAAGGCCCGGTCGGGGGAAGACACGCAGCCGGAGGCCGCCGGCGGCCTCTTCGCCCGCTTTCGGAGGCGTAGGTAGGGGCAGGTGCGTCTTGAGCGCCATCTGGTTCGGCCGGTGGCGGGCCGGGGCGCGGGGCTCTATGGTGCACGTTCCACGTGCCGTGCGCCGGGCGGCCGACGTTTCTCATGAACGTGTGGTCGGGCACGGGGGCACCTGCCCACCGGCGAAGGAGAGACCATGAGCAAAGCAACGCAAGGCAACACCGTTCGCGTCCACTACAAGGGCACGCTGGATGACGGCACCGTGTTCGATTCCTCCGAGGGGATCGATCCCATCGAGTTTACGCTGGGGGAGGGCATCGTCATCCCCGGCTTCGAGGATGCCGTCGTCGGGATGCGTCCGGGCGAGACCAAGACCATCAAGATCCCTTCGGGTGAGGCCTACGGCGGTCACCGTGAAGACCTCGTCGTCAAGGTGCCCAAGGCGGCGCTGCCCGAGGGCGTGTCCGTGGGCACGCGCCTCGAAGCCGGGGATCCGGGCGCCACCTTCGAGGTGACCGTCGTGGAGATCGGCGACGAGACCGCGACCCTCGACGCCAATCATCCGCTGGCGGGCCAGGATCTCACGTTCGATCTGACGCTCGTCGAGATCGTCGGCTGACGGCCGACCCCCAGGGCGCGGCGCCGTGCGCCGCGTTTGCGCCCGGGCCCCCGCGCGGGGGCTCGGGCGATTCGTTGCCATGGGCCGTGTCCGTCACGAAAGCCGCGTGATCGACAGCACGATCCGGTGCAGGCTCGGCTTGGGACCCACTTCCACACGGTAGCGTCGGCCGTCGGCGTCCTCGACGTACACCACGTCGCCCGGTTCGATCCGGACCTTCTCGTGGCTCGTGTCGCCGTCCACCTCGTCGAGGGTGGAGATCTTGTCGCTCAAGTCCGGATCGGCGAAAAAGCCGGGGTTTTCGTAGTCGTAGCCGCGGACGGGCGCGCCGTCCGGGCCCCGGCGCAGGTCGTCTTCGGTCACGAAGAACAGGTAATCGCCGGCGACGTCGGCGGGGGCGTCGGGACGGGTGCGGACGTAGTAGAAGTCGGCGTCGCCCTCCGTGTTGTCGGTGATCGCGCGCACCAGTTCGCGCAGGCCGGCGGGGTTTTGTTCGATGTTTTCGCGGATCCGGTCCACGATCTCGCTGGCGGACAGGCCGACGGCCACGTCCTCGACGGTGACCTCGATGTCGGCGTCGCCCTCGGCCAGACCGCCGTCATGCAGCCGCACCTGCGCGATCTCGAGCAACAGGTCCCACAGGTACGACGGCGCCGGTGGATCGCCCACGTCGTTGAAGGTCTCCATCGTCACCCAGCCCGTATCCTCCACGCAAGCGCGGAAGGCCACGGTCCCGGTGCCGAGCTCGTACTCGTCGCAGTGCGCGGGCACCTTGGCGGCCCAGCGAAAGCCGGTCTGGACGATGAGGGCCTCGAAGAACCACGGGTCGAGGTCCCAGGCCGGGGAGTCGCCGTAGGGGGCGGGGGCGGGGGTCGTGCCCCCCGGGACGAAGGTGGGCGCCTCCAGCACGCGCTGGGTGAGCACGCCGATGCGCGGTTCGGGCACCAGGCCGTCGATGGCGAGCCACGCAGGGTCCGAAAAGTCGAACAGGTGCTCGATCTGGCCCGGCTTGCTGTTGACGGTGGCCTTCGCCGCGGTGGGAAGCTCCACGCCCTTGTAGGGCAGCGCCTGGGCCGACACCTTCACGGTGAAACGAAAATCGTCTTCCGTGACGAGCACGCCGCGGGCGTCCTCGACGATGCCCGGGTGATCCCCCACGGGACCGAACTTCTCGGGCAGGGTCTCGAAGTTGAACGCCACGTCGTCGAGGGTGACGGGGATCGTGCCCGGGGCCACCGGCCAGCGGCCGTCGGGGTGCGCGTCGTCCACGGGCCCGGGGCGTGTCATGGCGTTGGGGTGGCTGGCCACGACCGTCTCGACGAAGGCGGCGGCCACGTCCTCGACGGGCACGATGGGGTCGGTGACGCCGATCCCCATGAGGTTTGCGAGGGCCTTCGCCGGCGGGATCCCGATGGCGCCGGACAGGGCGATGAGCTCTTCGAGGCTGGTGCCCGAAAGGTCGGCGTCGTCGGGGGTCATGGACAACAGGGCGTGGAGGTTTCGGGTGGCCTGGGGCGCCTCGGCGAGCGCCGCTTCGTCCATGGCGAGGACCTGGCCCATGGCGTTCTCCACCAGCCCTTCGAGGGGCAGGTCGAGAACCCAGATGTCCGTGAGGACCGAGCGCGGCAGGCCGCGCAGCTCGTCGAGGGTCAGGGTGCGCTCGAAGCCCTTCACGTCGAGCCGAAGGTGGCGTAGCTCGACCGTGCGCGTCTCACCCGGGGTGAGCGGGGCCGCGGGCGTCGCTTCCCCGGCGCCGGCCAGGGGGTCGGGCGGGCTGCACGCGGCAAGGACCGTGGCGAGTGGCAGGGCCGGCGAGCACCCGATCCGGGCGAGGCTACGAGGGGTCGGCCACATGGACTTCGATCGAGGTGGGGTCGTCGCCGGCGACGAAGCGCAGGCGTCGGACGATGCCGTCGCGGCCCTCGGCGAACACCACGGTCTCGCCCGGATCGAGGACCAGCTTCTCGCGCAGGGTGTCGCCCACGCCGGGCAGCTCGCGCGCGGAGAGCTTCGAGGTGGCCGAAAGGTCCGGGCTGGCGAAGAAACCCGGCGAGGCGTAGGGGTAGGCGGCCCCGTCGGGCAGGTCCTCCGGCGCGACGAAGAAGACGTAGGGGCGGCCGTCCGACGCCCGGCGGTAGTAGAAGTCCACGGTGCCGTTGTTCTTCTTGTAGTCGCCCAGCAGGATGTCGGACAGCTTCGACGCCTGGGCCTGCAGCGCCGGGCGGACGGCCGCCTCGGCCGCCTCGGCGGACAGGCCCACCGGGATGTCCGTGAGCGTAAACGCCACGTCGGCGGTGCCTTCCGGGAACTGGGCGTACAGGTTGTCGTGCATGCGCACCTGGGCCACCTCGCCGATGGTCTCCCACAGGTACTGGTCCTCGGGGGGATCGCCCAGGTCGAACAGGATCTCGTAGCGGGACCAGCCGGGTGGATCCCCGTCCTGCCCGATGAAGATCTTGGCCAAGACGCCAAACCCGTACTCCACGTAGAAGGTGCGGGTCTTGTAGCGCTCGCGGGCGGCCGCCACGATGATCGGTTCGATCAGCCACGGATCCCTCGCCCAGACGGAGTCGGGGCCCCACGCAGAGCCCGGCAGGTTCGCCTTGCAGGGGTCGGTGGTGCACGTGGGGACGAACTCGTCGTACTCTTGGATGCGGAAGCGAAGGTCCACCGTGGGGTTTTCCGCGAGCCCCGAAAGCTCGAACCGCGTTGGGTCCTCGAAGTCGAACTCCAGCTCGTCCTCGTAGGTGGGGCCGGTCACGTCCGCCAGCACCGTCAGGTAGTCCTTGCCGGCGGAAAGATCGATGCCCTCGACGATGCGCAGGTTCGACGAGGCCACCACGCGCATCTGGAAGTCGGGGCCGAAGACCTCGCCGTGGACGGGAAACGACGGGTCCACGATCCCCGGGTGGTCGCCCGCAGGCCCGAGCCGCTCGGTCAAGGTCTCCATGTCGGCCAGGGCGTCGGCCAGGGTGATCGGGAGCTTGGTCCCGTCGTCCACGTTCGGATGGGAGGCGAGGAAGAAGTCTTGCAGGGCCCGCACGAGGCTTGGGGTGTCCACGATCCGGTCCGTACGTGGGATCCCGAGGACGTCGGCGAGGATCTGGCTGTAGCCGCCGCCGATCCCGAGGAAGTCGGCCATTTCCTGCATGCCGGCGATGGAGGTGCCCTGCACGTTCGCGTTCGCCGGGGTGATCGTCAAGATCCGCACCAGGGAAAACTCGGGGCTGGTCTTCCAGGTGCCGTCCCACCCCTCGTACGTGGCGCCCAGGGGGGTTTGCGTGCAGTCGTAGACGGGGTCGGGCTTGTCGTTTTGCCAGTCCGTCCCGCAGGAGCCAACGATGGCCGCAAGCTGGTTCGTCAGCAGGGGGGTGGTGTCCAGGTCGAGCAGGTGGATCGTGGCGGCGGCGTCCTGGAAAAGGTCGGCCACTTCCGCGCGGTCCATCTCGAGCACGAGGTCCGGGGGCGGGGTGTCGTCGATCCGCAGGACGTATCGGGTCTCGGGGCCGAAGGCGTCGGCCCCGGTCGTGCCGCCGGTGGACGCCGCGCCCGTGTCGGTCCCGGACCCGCCGCCGGTCGCCGGCCGGCCGGTGTTTTCGCCGCACGCCACGAGCGTGAGCGCGAGCACGATGGTCCCCCACGTGATCGTCCGCATCGCACCGTAGAGG
>JALSIN010000205.1 GCA_026989935.1 Polyangiaceae bacterium
CGCGCAGCCGGCCCAGCCCGCGCAACCGGCCGCCCCGGCGGCGGGGGGAGACAAGCCGAGCACGCGGGGCTGGACCATGTTCATGGACGCGGCGGACGCCGGGACGGCCCCGGCCCAGCCCGCGCAGCCGACCCAGCCCGCGCAACCGGCTCAGCCCGCGCAACCGGCTCAGCCCGCGCAACCGGCCGCCCCGGCGGCGGGGGGAGACAAGCCGACCACGCGGGGCTGGACCATGTTCATGGACGCGGCGGACGCCGGGACGGCCCCGGCGGAGCCATCCCCCGCCCCGCAGCCTTCCACGCCTGCGGCGCCCGCCCAACCGGCGACTGGGTCCGCCTCGGCGGACGCCGCGCAACGATCTCCGGGTGGGGGGACCGCACAGCCCGACAAGGCGCCGAGCACCCGGGGCTGGACCATGTTCATGGAGCCGGGCAAGCCGGCGGCACCGGGGCCATCGCAGCCCGCCGCCTCGCAGGCTCCGTCGCAGCCCGCCGCCTCGCAGGCTCCGTCGCAGCCCGCCGCCTCGCAGGCTCCGTCGCAGCCGTCCGGCGCGGCGCCAGCGTCCGGCCCTGCGCAGCCATCGGCCACCGCAGGTCCCGCCGGGGCGGGGTCCGCCGCGGCGGCCACGGGCGGCAAGCCGAGCACCCGGGGCTGGACCATGTTCATGGAGGCCCCGGTCACCGGGGCGTCGAAGCCGGGAGCGCAACCCTCCTCGCCCGCGTCGCAGGCGCCGGCTTCTGCTCCCGAGCCGCAACCGACGCCCAAGGAGGCCCCCTCGGACACGAAGGGGTGGACGGTCTTCATGGACGGTTCGCAACCCCCGCAAGGGAGCGGGGACCGCCCGGCACAGGTCTCCGGGGAGCGTACGAGCGAGGCGGCCCCCACGCCAGCCGAGCCACCGCCTCCGACGGGCGGCAAGACCGTCATCGCGCAGGGAGGACTCCCCGGGGCCTCGCCGGCAGGGCAACCCTCCGCGGATCCGAGCACGATGTACTTCGCCAAGCCCGACAACGCCGTCGAGCACGTGGGGGAGGTTCCCCCCGCTCGGCCCGTCGCCGAGCCGGGCGTGGCGGCCCCGGCTGCGGAGGTCGCCGTCGAGCGCAGCTCGGCCGCAATGGGGCGGACGGCGGCCGACGCGGAGGCGGCTTTGGGGGTTTCCGAGGCGGAGGACGACGAGGACGAGAGCCTCGCGGGCCCGGAGGAGGTGGTCCTCGCCAAGAAGGGGCCGAACGTGGGGCTCTTCGTGGCGATCGGCGTGGTGGTGATCGGAGGGATCGTGGCGGCGGCCCTGTTTCTCCTGTAGCGGCCCGGGGGTCGCGGGTTCGCGACGGGTCTTGACGGGGCGCGGGTTTCGCCCCACGTTCCTTGCGAGGAGACCCCATGCCGATCTACAGCTACCGATGCACCGAGTGCGGTGCCGAAGAGGAGCACCTCCAGAAGGTGAGCGATCCTCCCGTGGAGACCTGCAGCGCCTGCGGGGGCAAGCTCGTCAAGCGAATCACGGGCACGACGTTCAAGCTGGTCGGCGGTGGTTGGTACAAGGATCTCTACGCGTCGAGCAAACCGTCCGAAAAGGGCGGGTCGAAGGGGGCGAAGGGCGAATCCTCCTCGTCGTCGTCCGGGGACGCCGGCTCGAAGGCTGCCAGCGGGTGAGCGCGCGGATCCTCGACGGCCGGGCGGTCGCGGCCGAGGTGCTCGCGGAGGTCGGGGTGCGGGCCGAGCGCCTGCGCGCGCGCGGCGTGGTGCCGTGCCTGGCCGTCGTGCTCGTGGGGGACGACCCCGCCTCCGCGATCTACGTGCGCAACAAGGGCCGGCGGGCGGCCGAGGTGGGGATCGAGACGCGTGACCTGCGCCTGCCCGCCTCCACCTCGGAGTCGGACCTGTTGGCCCGGGTGGACGCCCTGGCGCGGGACCCGGCCGTCCACGGGATCCTGGTGCAGCTGCCCCTGCCGCCGGGGATCGACGCGCGGCGGGTCCTCGAGGCGATCCCCCCGGACAAGGACGTGGACGGCTTCCACCCGGAGAACCTCGGCCGCCTGGTGATCGGCGATCCGCGCCTCGTGCCGTGCACCCCGGCCGGCTGCATGCGCCTGCTCGCGCACACCGGGATCGATCTTTGCGGCAAGCGCGCCGTGGTGGTCGGCCGCTCGAACATCGTCGGCAAGCCCATGGCGCATCTGTTGCTGCAGGCGGACGCCACGGTGACGATCGCCCACTCGCGCACGCGGGACCTTCCGCGGGTCGTCGGGGAGGCCGACGTCGTCGTCGCCGCGGCCGGACGCCCGGGTCTCGTGCGCGGCGCGTGGATCCGGGAGGGGGCGGTGGTCCTCGACGTGGGGATCAACCGTGTGGAGGGCCGGCTGACCGGAGACGTGGAGTTTGCCGCGGCGGCCGAGCGCGCCGCCTGGATCACCCCGGTCCCGGGGGGGGTCGGCCCCATGACGATCGCCTGCCTGATGGAGAACGTGGTCCAGGCCGCCGAGGGACCACCGGGCTAACCCCACCGATCGGTTGCATCGACGGCAGCCCGCATGTCTGGTCCGGGCCTCGTAGTGGTGCGGCTTGACGACGCGGCGAGCTTGGTGCGCGGCCCTGCGCAGCCACGGATGTTCCACACGTACCCACATCCACTCACGTCCCGCCGCAGGTTTTTCCGCCCCGGCCCCTTGACGGCCGGCGTGGGTTGGGGCGACCATCGTTTGGTATCATGAGCGGCACAGCGGCACAGCGGCACAGCGGCACAGCGGCACAGCGGCACAGCGGCGGCAGTGTGTCTTCTGACGGGGGGGCTTTTCTTGTGCCAGATGGGCTGTAACGGCGGGGGGGGCGGGACCGGAGGCGGCACGAGCACCGCCACCGGCACGGCGACGGCGACGGCCACTGGTACCACGGCGGTCACGGCCACCACCGCCGCGGCCGACCTGCCGCCCCAGGACCCCTGCGAGGTCGAGCACGGCCCTGGCTGGGCCACCTTCGACGGGGACTCCTGCGCCTGCCTGCCGGGCCGTACGCTGTGCGGCTCCGACTGCGTGGACCTGGCAAGCGACGCCACGCACTGCGGCACTTGCAACACCGCCTGCCGGCCGGGCCTTTCGTGCGTCCTGGGGACGTGCGGTGGGCTCCTGCCGTCCGGCTCGCCCGTGATCCGCAGGCTCAGCGGCGGCGACCCGCAGGCGGCCTGCAGCTGGGCCACCGAAGCGGTCCCCGAGGTGAGCGTCAACGCGGCCCCCGGGGAGCCGGACGCGGCGGTGGCCTACCTGCTGTTTTCAGCGGACGCAGGTGCCGTGGATGCCTACTACAACTGGCGGCTGCCGTCCGGCGACTGGACGACACCGCTCCACCTCTCGCCGGATGCTCCCATGGGAGATGGAGCCACCGACCCCTGGAGCGCCACCCACGGAGGAACGGGGACGGAGTACTTCGTCTTTCAGGGACCGTCAGGAAACTCTCTGCTCCTTGCCTGGGGAACCACGCCCGCGCAGCTTGCACAGCAGGGCCCACCCACCATGCCCCCGAGAATCCTGGTTTCTGGATTGGCCGACGGTCCCTCCCTGGTCCCCGACCTGGGCGCCCCGGCAATCTACCTTGCGTACCAGGCGTTTCCGGCCTTTCCGAACCCCGGGGGTCCACCGAGATCCCTCCTTCGCCGCTACGCCCCCTGCGAAGCCGCAGACCTGGGCGGCCCCGGGTGCCCCGAGGCCTGGCCCGAGCCGGTGGAGATGTTTTCCCCCCTCCCGGCAGCGGCGGGTCACGTTTCTGTGGCGGTCAATCCGTGCACCCATCACGCGATTGCCGCCGTGGCGCGAGTTGCAAACGATGAATACCGAGCGATCTATCTTTTCATCGACACGAGTGGCGGGTTCCCGTTCGGAGAAAAAAAGCTGGACGCGTTGCCGGTAGCCAGCAACGGCCCATGCGCCGGCAAACGGGGGATCCCTCGCTGCAACACCGGCACCCCTGACTGCGGCGACTTCTTCCCCTGTCTCCAGATCAATCGCCGGGTGCACCTGGCTGCGCGCTACGACCCCGAGGACGACCGATGCCTGCTCTACGCCGCCTACGACGTGGTCTCGGGGGACGAGGCCTTCGTGCGGCTTTCCGTGCTGGACGTCACGGACGAGAGCCTGTCGGGCGCCGACGCCCTCGTCGAGCGGGTGGACAGCCACGGCCCGGGGCAGGCGCACCGGGACTTCCTGGGTACCGTGGCGGTGGACGGGTTCACCGGGGGGGTGGGGGTGTTCTTCTACCGGCAGGAGGACGGCGACCCCTGCACCACGCGGTACCTGGCCCGGGTGCGGGGGCCGGACGACGTGGGTTTTTCCGAGGTGCCCCTTGCCGGTCCGTTCCCTACCATCGAGGACCCACACACGGGGAGCCTGGGCCACTACGTGCGGGCGGCGGGCTTCTCGCGGCCGGGGACGCTGCTTGCGTCGTGGGCCCAGCCGGTCCCCACGGCCGACCCGGCCTGCACCCCCTGCCAGGGAGGCACCTGGTCGCTCGCCACCTTCGGCGCGGAGGTGATGCCGTGAAGCGGCTTGGGTTCGCGGCCGCGCTTGGGCTCAGCCTTGCCGCGGGCTGCACGTGCATGAGCCGGACCGTGCCGGCGGAGGCCACCGGTACGGGCGGCGGCTCGGCCGGCGACCCCACGAGCGGGGGGAGCCAGACCGCCGGCCCTTTCCCCGACCTGCCGGGGAACTGTCACCCCGAGCGGTACGGCGACTGCGACCCCTGGTGCCAGGATTGCCCGGAGGGGCAAAAGTGTGCTCCGTGGTCGAGCGACGGCGGTCCGATTTGGGATGCCGCGCGGTGCGTACCCCTTGCCCCCGCGCCCAAGGGGGTGGGAAAGCCGTGCACAGCGGTCGGAAGCGGCACGTCCGGGGTCGACGACTGCGAGAAACGGGCGATGTGCTGGAACGTGGACCCGGAGACACTCGAAGGCACCTGCATCGGCCTGTGTCGGGGAACCGCCGACGCGCCCGCGTGTCCACGGCAGCATTCGTGCGTGGTCTTGAGCGGGGGCGTTCCCATGGTGTGTAGCCCCTGGTGCACGCCGTGGCCCTTTCCTCCGTGGGAAGAAGGCGACGTGGCCTGCGGTCCGCCGGGGATGGCGTGCCATCTTCGATTCTATGGCTCGGAGTTGGTTTGGGAGTTTCCGGTGTCGCCGATGGAGTGGGGGTTGGGGTGTCTTCCCGACGCGAGCTACCCCGACGTCACCCAGGGAGTGACGTGCGAGGCCGGCGCCTATTGCTACCACGGGTATACCTGCGTGCCGTCGAGCCTCGTGCCCTGCAACGACCCGGACGCGGACGCCTGCTGCACGGCCTGGTGCGACCTCATGGCCCCCGACTGCCCGGCGGGGACGGCCTGCAAGCCGGTGTTCGAGGACGGCTTCGACCTTTCCCCGGTCTTCGACAACCTCGGCCTGTGCCTGGGCCTCTGACCGGATCCGGGACCGCGACCATGACCGGCTCCAGGACCGCGCCCGGTCGGCCAGGTCGCCGAGGGCGCGCGGTGACGTCCGCAGGACGCTGAGCAGTTCCGAGGCGGCGGCTCGGGCCAGCGCAGGGGCCAGGGGGCCGCCGGGTCTGGTGGTGGGACGATGGTAGGGGGCCGATGGGGAAGGTCGCGTGGGCATCTCGTCTCGCCCCACGGGCGCCACGCGATGCCCGAGCCGCCTTCCTCCGAGCCCCCCGGGGTGCTCCCGTCCCGTCCCTGTCCGCGGTTCCCGCCCCCCGTATCCCGTTTTACACGCCGTTCCACGGGCCGGTTCAGAGGTGCGTCCCAGGTGGGGGCATCGGGCGCGCCGCGGGCCGGCACGGGGAGGAACGCCGTTCGCAGTCGGCTTCGGCGCCTCGGTTTCGTCGGAGGGGGGATACATACCCACATCCACTCACGTCCCGCCGCAGGTTTTTCCGCCCCGGCCCCTTGACGGCCGGCGTGGGTTGGGGCGACCATCGTTCCGCATCATGGGCGGCACAGGGGACTGGGGGCAGGCGCGGCCGGTGACGGACGCGACGGCGGCGGTCTGCCAGGCCCCGGGGATCGAGAAGCTGGGGTTCTTCGCCCTGCATACGGGGGTGTGGCAGGCCCAGGTGACGGCGGATGGACCGGCGGAGCCGTGGTCGCTGTCGTTTTCGGACGGGGGCCAGGGGCTCGACGTGCCGCGGGTGGACGTGACGGCGTACGACATCACGTTTGCGTGGGTGGGAAACTGGGGGGAGGAAAGCCCGTTGACGCTGTTCGACGACGACTTCTTCGATGCGCTGGAGGAGTTCTGGCCGTGCCAGGAGGACCCGCAGACGCCGCGGGACGACTGCCCGACGAACTTTACGACCGTGATCGGGGGGGGAGGTACGCCATGAAGATGGCTGTCGTGAGTCTTTTCGTGAAGACGGTGGCCGGGCTGCTGGCGGTGGGGCTCTTGGGGGAGGGGTGCGGGCCGAGGGCGGCGTCGGGGGACGGGGCCGCTTCGGGGGGGGGAGGCGGGTCGGCGTCGGAGGGCGGGGGTGCATGCGCACCCCCCAGGATCGTGTGCGACGGCCGGTGCGTGGACCCACGGACGGACCCGGAGCACTGCGGCAAGTGTGGGTGGGAATGCAAAGTGAGAAGCCCGCAGTCCGGTTTGGAACCCGGGCAGTGTCTGGACGGCGTTTGCGAACCCCGCATTCAAGGATGCGATTCGCCTTCCATCAGCAGTTCTACTTGCTCGCAGATCTGTGCGTCTACAGCCGACGAGTGCGTCCCGGGGGGGGCTTCGGGGCCACGATCCTGTGGGAGGCGGCGTACACCGACATGAGCGATCCCTGTGCGGCCGATTGCTTTTCGTGCGGCCAATTCGAGTGCGACCCGCCGCCGAGCACGGCGTGCACGTTCGAATACCCGGAGCTTACGCAGTACCAGGACGTGGGGTGCGACGTGCCCATCGACGAGGCCCTTGTCATGGGCGGGCTGCCGCCGACCCCGCCCCCCATGACGGACGGCCCCCACGCGGGCTGGGAACCGCAGTGGCGCGCCCACTGCTGCTGCCAGGACCGGCCCCCAAGTCCGTAGGCCCACGGCGCCGGGCACCCCCCGCCGTCGCCTGCCCGCGGGGCCGCGTCCGGGGCCGCGCCCGAGGCAGGTTCCACGTCCCCGTCGTTCGTCCCCGTTCTCCGAGTCCGAGACCGGGGCCGGCGCTTCCCATGCGACCGTTGACCGCGTCGCCCCCGGTCGTGCTAGGAACGGTGCGTCATGACGGACCGCGACGACGCGCTCGTGGGCACGCTGCTCGGGAAGATCCTCGAGTCCAAGCGCGCCGAGCTCGCCCGCCGCGCGCCGCTGCCCCGCCCGCGCGAGGTGGAGGCGATGGTCGCCCGCATGCCGCCGCCGCGGGACTTCGAGGGCGCCCTGCGCGACCCGCGGGACATCGCCGTGGTCGCCGAGTTCAAGCGGGCGTCGCCGTCGGCGGGCCCGATCCGCCCGGACGCCGACCCGGCGCGTATGGCCACGGCCTACGCCATGGGCGGCGCCGCGGCCGTCAGCGTCCTGACCGACCGCCGCTTCGACGGGACCCTCGAAGACCTCCGCCGGGTGCGCAGCGCGGTGAGCCTGCCGGTCCTGCGCAAGGACTTCATCCTCGAGCGCAGCCAGATCCTGGAGGCCCGCACCGCGGGGGCCGACGCGGTGCTGCTCGTCGTGGCGGCCCTGCCCCCCCCGAAGCTGCGCACCCTGCTCGAGTTTGCGGCCGAGGTCGGCATCGCGGCCCTGTGCGAGGCCCACGACGCCCACGAGATCGACCGCGCCATGGCGGCCGGAGCCCGGATCGTCGGGGTCAACGCCCGCGACCTTCGGACCTTCGAGGTGGATCCCGAGCTGCCGCTGCGCCTGCGCGAGCGGGTGCCGGCGGACTTCGTGTACGTGGCCGAAAGCGGCGTGGCCGGGCGCGACGACGTGCGGGCCCTGCGGCGCGCCCGCGTGGACGCCGTGCTCGTCGGGACGGCCCTGATGCGGGCCGACGACCCCCAGGCCGCACTCGAGGCGCTGCGCCGGGTCGGGCCGTGATGGAGACCGCGGCCCGGGGCGCGCTGCTCAAGATCTGCGGCATCGTCCACGCCGACGACCTGCGCGCCTGCGCGGCCCTCGGGGTGGACGCCGTCGGCCTGAACCTGTGGCCGCAAAGCCCCCGGGGCCGCAGCGTCGCCCACCACGCCCGCCTCCTGGAACGGGCGGGCGACCTGGGCGAAACGCGAAGGGTGGGGGTGTTCGTCGAGCCCGCCCGCCGGCTCGTGCAGGAGGCGCGGCGGGCGCTCGGCCTCGACCTGGTGCAGTACCACCAGGACCGCCTGCCGCCCTATGCGCCGGACGAGGGCCCGTACGTGTGGGTCCTGCGCGGCCGCCTCGACCCGCTCGCCGAGGGCCTGCCAGACCCGCCGCCCGCGTGGATCCTGTTCGACAGCCGCGTCGCCGGATACGGGGGCGCGGGCGTCCTCGCGGACTGGCGCGCCGCCCGCCGCCTCGTCGAGCGGGTGGCCCCGGTGCCGGTGCTCCTCGCCGGCGGGATCACGCCCGACAACGCCGCGGCGGCCCTTTCCGCCGTGCGCCCCGCCGGCCTCGACGTGGCGTCGGGCGCCGAAGCGCCGGGGGCGCCGCCCGGGCGCAAGGATCCGCGCCGCGTGGCCGCGCTCGTGCGCGCGTGCAAATCCCACCGGAACGTGGCAGGAACGAAGCCGTGACCGGCCCCGCGACCCCGCCGCCTGCGGCCTTTCGCACGGGCCCCTTCGGCGGCCGGTTCGTGGCCGAGACCCTCGTCCCGGCGGTGGAGGCCCTCGCCGAGGCCTTCGACGACGCCTGGGCCGATCCCGCCTTCCAGGCCGCCTACCGCGACCTGCTCGAAACCTACGTGGGTCGCCCCACGCCCCTTTCGACGGCCCCGCGCCTTTCGGACGCCGTCGGGGCCACCGTCTTGCTAAAACGCGAGGACCTGGCCCACACCGGCTCCCACAAGATCAACAACTGCGTGGGGCAGGCCCTTTTGGCCCGGCGCATGGGCAAGCGGCGGATCATCGCCGAGACCGGCGCGGGGCAGCACGGCGTCGCCACCGCCACCGTGTGCGCCCGATTGGGGCTTTCGTGCACGGTCTACATGGGGGCGGTGGACGTCGAACGCCAGCGGCTCAACGTCTTTCGCATGCGGATGCTGGGGGCGACGGTCGTGCCCGTCGAAAGCGGCACGGGCACCCTCAAGGACGCGATCAACGAGGCCCTGCGCGACTGGGTGACGAATGTGGACGACACCCACTACGTCCTCGGCAGCGTGATGGGCCCGGACCCGTACCCGAGGATCGTGCGCACGCTGCACGAGGTCATCGGCCGCGAGGCGCGGGCCCAGGTGCTCGCCACGGCCGGCAGGCTGCCCGACGCGGTGGTGGCCTGCGTCGGCGGGGGGAGCAATGCCATGGGGATCTTCTCCGGCTTCCTCGACGATCCGGCCGTGCGCCTGTACGGGGTCGAGGCGGCCGGCACGGGGCTCGACGGGGGGCGCCACGCCGCCACCATGGCCCGCGGGCGCGTGGGGATCTTTCACGGCATGCGCAGCCTGGTGCTGCAGGACGACGACGGCCAGATCCAGGAGGCCCATTCGATCTCGGCCGGACTGGACTATCCCGGGGTGGGGCCCGAGCACGCCTACCTCGCCTCGACGGGCCGAGCCGAGTACCTGCACGCCACCGACGACGAGGCCCTCGCGGCGCTGCACGAGGTGGCGTCCCTCGAAGGGATCGTGCTCGCCCTCGAGACGGCCCATGCGGCCGCGCGGCTGCGGGACGTGGCGCGGGTGGTGGGCCCCGGCGGGATCGTCCTGCTCAACGTGTCGGGTCGGGGGGACAAGGACATGCCCCAGGTCATGGCCCGCGAAGGGGAGGGCGGCGGTTCGTGACCCGCGTGGAGCAGGCCTTCGCGGCGGCGGAGGAGGAGGGGCGCGCCACCTTCGTGGCCTACCTCACCGCCTTCGACCCGGACGCGGATCGCAGCCTCGCGCTGCTGCGGGCGGCGGCGGAGGCCGGCGCCGACGTGCTCGAGGTCGGGGTGCCGTTTTCCGACCCGACGGCCGACGGCCCGGCGATCCAGGCGGCGATGGCCCGCGCGCGGGCGGCGGGGGCCACGTTGCCCCGCGTCCTCGACCTGGTGGCCCGCCTGCGGGCCCACACGTCCGTCCCCTGCGTGCTGTTCTCGTACGCCAACCCGCTGCTGCGGCTCGGCGAGGCCCTGGCGCCGCGGCTGGCGGATGCGGGGATCGATGCCGTGCTCGCCCTCGACGTGTCGGTCTTCGACGTCCCCGCCGTCTTCGGCGCGCGGGCGGCGGCCGACCTGGCCTGGGTCGGGCTGTGCGGCCCACGCACCCCCGACGCGCGCGCCCGGGCGATCGCCCGGCGGGCCAGAGGGTTCGTCTACCAGATCGCCCGCACGGGCGTGACCGGCGCGGGGGGTGGGCGCGACGGTGACCTGGCGCACCGGGTGGCCGTGCTGCGGGCGGCGGGGCCGCGACCGGTGGCCGTGGGCTTCGGCGTACGCCGGCGCGAGGACGCCGCGGCCGTCGCGGCGATCGCCGACGGCGTCGTGGTGGGCAGCCACCTGGTCCAGCGCGCCGCGGCCGCCTTCGCCGCCGGCGAGGACGGCGCCGAGGCCGTCGCCGAGGCGGTCGCCGACCTGCGCGCCGGCCTGTCCCGCCCCCCGGCCCGATCCCGTCGCGCCTGACCCATGCGCCGCCGCCCTCCGCCCCTCGACCCGCGCGTCCTCGCCGCCCTGTGGCTCGGGTGGGGGGCCCTCGTGGGGCCATCGGCCGGTTGCCGCGTCCCCGCCGCCGGGACCCGCGTGCGCCTCGAGACCCCGGGCCCGTGCCCGGCGACCGCCGGCCCGCGCCTTTGCGTGCCGCGCGCTGCTGCGCCCGTCTCGATCGGCGTCGTCTTCACGGACCGCGCGGGGGACACGCACCGCCACCGGGTACTCGCCGGGGAGTGCCTGGCCTTTCCGCCCGAGGCGGCGGGCGCCGTGGTGTCGCTGCGGGGCCCCACCGGCCGCCGGCGGGCCGTTCGCCTGCGCGCCGCCGTCCGGCACCGGGTGACCGGCGACCTGCGCGTGCAGCACGTCGCGTGCACGGCGGGGTCCGGTGGGGCGACCGCCAAGGTGGTGCAAACCCTACCGCGTACGGTCTTGGATCCCACGGCACCCGTCGTGCGACTGTCGAGATGTGACAGCGCCCGCCCCGCGCCCGCCCCGGCCGCCCCGCGCCCTTCGATGGCTCCTTCTCCTCGCGGTGCTTCCCGCAACCGCCTGTGACACCTTCGTGACCTTCGCGACGGACGAGGGGCGCTTCGAGGTGGCCGCGGGCGTACCGGCGGCGCCGTACTTCTCGCTGGAGCGCGGGCCGGAGCCCGGGTTCCTCGAAGGGTCCTTCATCTCCCTGGATCTGGACTCGGTCTGTCCCCGGGGGTCGGGGGAGGGCTGTCGCAACATCGAGGAGGCCCCGGACCTGGCGGGCTGCTTCGTGCTCGAGATTCCCGATGCGCACCGCTTCTACGACCCCGACACGGAGGCGCGCGGCTTGGTGGTGCCTCCCGGTGAAGTGACGCTCGACGTGCGCGTGGTCTCGTGCGATGCCCGGGACCGCTTTTCGGACGACAGCGCCACGGTGCATGGCGTGGCCCCCGAGGACGTGTCGGTGACGTGGGTGCCGAGCACGCGCGCGGCCTGGTGGTGGATCCTCGATCTTTGGCAGTCCCGCGTCGTGACGCTGGAGGAACCGTCGGCACAGGCGATCCCGCCTCCCGCCCCGCCCGGGAGCGTGCTGCGCGTCGTGGCCGGCGCGCGGGTGTCGCTCCAGGTGCTGCTGCGCGATCCGGTCGGGGCGCCGGTCCTGTACGGCCACGGAAGGTACCGCTGGACGGTGCTGGCGGGGGAGCCGGACTTCGGCGGAACGTGGTCCGGCGCACCGTCCTTCGTACCGGTGTCGTCGAGCGCCAGCGCCCGGTTCCCCGAGGGGGCGGCGGCTCGGATCGATTTTACCGAGACGACGCGACCGCTGGGAAACGCCGTCGTCGAGACGGTTCCGCTCTCCGATGTGGCCGACCTGGACCTTTCGCTCGCCTACGTCCCGGACAACGATCGGGCCACGGAGGGAACGCTGTATGCGCTGGCGATCGCACGCGATGCCGCGGGCGCGGCGCTCGTCGAGGCGCCGGTGACCTTTTCCGCCGAAGGGACGGGCGTCACCCCCTCGGAGGAGGACGACGACCCGACCGACGACGGCCTGGCGCGTTTCACCGTGGCACCGCGCCATCGGATCCTGGGGCGCGAGCGCTGCGCCGCCGTCTCGGCCACCGTCGGGGCGCTCACGAAACGGCGCACGATCTGCTGGGAGGAGGGGGGCCGCGAACCGCTGTTCGCCTGCACCTGCCGGACCGGGGCGGGCGGGCCCGCGGGCGCGGGGTTCGTCGCGCTGTGGCTGCCGCTTGGCCTGCGCCGCCGGCGTGCGGCGGGCTAGGCCCGCGGCAGGTCGCCGAGGACGGCGGGGAGCAGGTCGGAGACGACGGCGCCGAGGGCCGCGTGGCGTTCGTGCGGGCCGAGCCGCCCGAGGTGCGGCAGGTGCACGGCCGCCGGGTCGTTCGGCGGCGAGGCGGGCGGGCGCCGGGCGAGGCGGCGCCAGCGGCGAAGGCGAGCCGCCAGGGCCGGGCGCACCCGGGCGTCGGTACGGGCCAGCCACGCGCACGTGGCCTGGGCGCCGGCGGCGTGGTCGGCTTCGTCGCGGGCGATCCGGGCGAGGGTCTTCCGGATCACCGGATCCTCGGCGCCGGCCGCGGCCTTCGCCGCCACGAGGGCCGCGACCGTCTCGGCCACGCACCCCTCGTCGAACACCGCCAGCGCCAGGCCCACGGCGTCGAGCGCCCGCGGCGGGGCCGGCACGGAGCGAAGCGCGAGGCGGGCGCGGACCCCGAGCCGGTGCGCGAGACCGAGGCACAGGCGCGTGTGGACCACCTCGTCCCGGGCCGCGCGCCGCAGGGCCGCCCGCAGCGCCGCCGGTGGGTCCCACGGCTCGATCTCCGCGAGCGCCCGCCGAAACGCCCACACCGCCGCCCACTCCGCTCGGGCGTCGGCGGCGAAGGCGAGCCCCGCCGCCCGGGCCGCTTCATCCGCCGCCCTCGCGTCCACGGTCGCCAGGGTGGGCAGCCGCGGGTGTCCGTCCGCCCCCAGGATCGGGCGGCCGCTGCAGTACTCGAACCAGTGGTAGCAACACAGGTCCTCGGTCTTCTTGCGCTTGCGGTACAGGCGCGTGCGGTTCTCGTTGAAGGCGGCCATCATCGCGCCCTCGTGGGAGATCCCGTGGTAGACCGGCGCGTCGGGCTTCGGCACGTTGCGAAACCCCGTGCCGGCAAGGCGCGGCGGGCACCCGAGGACGGGCGCCTCCTGGCCGACGACCAGGGGCTCGACGGCGGCCCGCGGGGCGCACCAGTTGCCCGACGGACACGTGGCCTCCTCGGGGTTGTAGCCGTCCACCCAGGGCGGGTCCCCGGGGATCGGGGCCGTTCGGTCGTAGGCGGGCTCGGCGGGCGCCGGCGGCGGCGTGCTCGGGCGAGCCGGCGGCGGGGCGGGAGCGTTTGCGCGCTTCGTCGCCTCGCCGACGGCCGCATCGGCCTGCGGTGCGACGCCGGCCGGGGCCCCGCAGGCACCGAGAGGGCCGGCGGCGGACCACAGGGCCAGCGCTCGCGCCACGCGGCGCCGTGCACGGGACAGTTCGTCCATGGTGGGGAAAGGTAGCACTCCGGTCGGCTGCCCGCGTGGGGTATGATCACGAACCATGGCTTGCTCGCATGGATCGACGTATCACGCGGTCGCCGCGAAGGGACGGGGCGGCCGGTACTGCCGACGCAGGCTCCTGGCCGGGGGCCTGTGGCTGTTCGCCGGCTGCAGCGGCGACGGCGGAGCGCCGGGGGTTTCCGGCTCTTACCCGGCCACGACCACCGGCGCGACCACCGGCACGACCACCACGGCTTCGACCGGCGTCGCCACGCTCGGCACCGCCGGCGGGTCGTCCGGCTCGACCACGGGCGCACCGCCGGTGCTGGACGTGGACTGCAACATGCCCCCACCGGGGGCCGTCGGTGCCGACTACGAGCACACGTTCCTGGCGTCCGGCGGGGTGGGCTCGCCGTCTTTCTCCGCCACGGGGCTGCCGCCCGGCCTGGTGATCAACCCGGTGACCGGTGCGGTGACGGGCAAGCCGCAGACCGAGGGCTCCTTCGACGTGGAGGTGTCCGCCCAGACCGGTGGCGCCACGCCGGCGATGGGCAGCGCCACGTGCACCCTCGAGGTGGGGCCGGGGCTCGCCGTGGACCTTTCGGGCCTGCCCGCACCGTGTCTCGGCCCGGACGACGACGTGCTGTCGTACCTGACCGGGGGCACGGGCGCCCCGGTCACGTGTTCGACGCCCGGCGGCGCGGGCAACGGTGCGCCGCCGGCCGGAGTGAGTGTGGCGGCGGACACCTGCGCCATCGAAGGCACCTTGACCGACCCGCGCTACGGCACCTTCGTGTGGATGACGCGGGTCGAGCAGCAGGGGGCCGTCGCCTGGGTGCCCCAGTGCGTGACGAACGCCACGCCCGAGCCGGGCTCCTACACGATGGACGTGGATCACGACGGCCTTGTGAGCGCCCCGCTCGTGCCCGGCCGCGGCACCTTCGCCCCGGGCCAGCCCATCGCCTACGGGGCGACGGCGCAGGACCCGGTCTTCCGCGTCGAGGGCGGCTGCGCGGGCAGCAGTTGCTACTACGCCTACCTGTACGGGATCGCGGCCTCGCCGTTCGACGAAAGCACCCTCGATCTTTCCCCCGTGACCGTGCTGACCGACAACAACGGCGGCATGATCGGGATGCAGCACGAGCTTTCGATCGGCGGCCCGCCGGTGCCCGCGGCCTTCGAGGACCGGATCTGGCTGCTGCACCTTACGTTCGACTACTGCCTGGCGACGGATTCCGCCACCTGCATGGGGGCGGACAACATCCAGGCGAACGGGAAGGGCAAGCTGGTCTACGACGTCGTCATGTTCCCGGCGCCGTAGGCCCGTTTACGATCCCATGTCCTTGAGCTTGCGGTACAAGGTGGTTCGGTCGATCCCCAGCAGCGCTGCCGCCCGGGCCTTGTTGCCGCCCGTGGCCTCGAGGGCGGCGAGGATCGCGTCGCGCTCGATCTCGGCGAGGGGGCGCACGAGCAGGGCACGGTCTTGCACGGTCGCGCGGGCGCCGGCGGGGGCCGCGGCGGCGAGTTCGGGGGGCAGGTCGTCGGCTTCGAGGGTGGGCCCGTCGCCGAGCACCAGGGCGCGCTCGACGACGTTTCGCAGCTCGCGGATGTTGCCGGGCCAGCGGTAGCGCTGGAGGATCTCCAGGGCCTCGGGGGCGATGGACAGGATCCGGCGCCCCATGGCCTCCCCGAGTTGCTCGGCGAAGTAGCGCACCAGGTCGGGGATGTCCTCGACGCGCTCTCGAAGCGGCGGCAGGCGCGTCTGGATGACGCTGAGGCGATAGAACAGGTCCTCTCGGAAGGTCCCCTCGGCCACCATCTTGCGCAGGTCGCGGTGGGTGGCGGCCACGACGCGCACGTCCACCTCGATCTCCTGGGTCCCACCCACACGGCAGAACCGGCGCGTCTCCAGCACGCGCAGCATGCTCGCCTGGGTGGACAGGCTCATCTCCCCGATCTCGTCGAGGAACAGGGTGCCGCCGTGGGCGCGCGCGAACACGCCGTCGTGCTGGGCGACGGCCCCGGTGAAGGCCCCGCGCTCGTGGCCGAACAGTTCGCTCTCCAGGAGGTTCTCTGGAATTGCGGCGCAGTTGATCGCCACGAACGGCCCGTTCGCCCGGGGGGAGAGGGCGTGGACGAGGTTCGCCGCCAGTTCCTTGCCGGTGCCGCTCTCGCCGAACAAAAGGACCGTGGCCTGGTGCTGGGCCACGCGCTCGAGGAACACCTGCAGGCGTTGCATCGCCGCCGAGGTGCCCACCATGCGTGCGGCCGGGGTGGTGCCCTTGGCGCGGGTGGCGGCCCGCAGTTGGGAGCGCTCGGTGGCGCTGGTGCCCAGGGCGGCCACGAGTTGGGCCGCGCACACGAGGAGCAGCAGGGCCCGGTCCTCCGGCAGGGCGGGGCCCTTGGGGCCGGTCCATTCGGCGTAGAACACGAGGTCCCGCACCGGCGCGGCCATGGCGCCGCGGATCCCGCGGGCCACGATGGACTGGCGGTTCGCCAGGTCGGGCTCGGCGGAGACGTCACGCACGAAGAAGGCGCGCTGCTCGGCCAGCACACGGCGCAGCATGGCGCGCGAGATCGCGAGATCCGGGGCGGGCCCCTCGGCCGCCGCGCCCAGCACGTCGCTGCCGTCGGCGCTCAAGACCAGGGCGCGGTCGCACCCCAGGGCCTCGACGGCCCAGGCCGTGGCCGTCCGGAAGACGGCCTGGAGCGAGCCACAGGCGGCCAGGCGCTCGCCCAGGGCGGCGAGGGCGGCCAGCTCGTCGCCGGGGGTGGGGCCCGTGCGCACGTCGAGTTCGAGGGTTCCGCGCGCCGCCGAGGGCCCCGCCACCACCTGGATCGTGGTGCTGCCCAGGGTAAAGCTCTCGCCCGGGGCGATCCGGGCGCCGGCCGAAAGGCCCACGCGGTTGCCGTCGGCGATGGCCCACACCGGGTTGACGCCCGGTACGTCGGCCACCACGAGGCCGCCCGAAGGATCCGGGTCGAGGACGAGGTGCCGGCGTGAGACCGCCGCGTCCGAAAGCTGGAGCGTGCAGCCCTCGCCGCGGCCGATGACGAGCCGCGGGCCGGCCACGGAGACGGACTTCCCGGCGTCGGGTCCGGCGCGTACGACGAGAGCGATCGAGGGCACGGGCCGAATCTAGCAGGCGCGGGCGCGCCGTGCCCGCCGGGGACGGCCCATGGTGCGGCGGCGGTTGACAGCCCCCTTTCGGGTGTTACGGTGCAAAAAATCGAGCACCTACCATGTCGACCGAATCACACGAAGAGCGGGCCGAGGTCACGCTGCCCGAGGAGCTTTCGATCCTGGCGCTGCGCGATACGGTGCTGTTTCCGGGCGCCATCATCCCCATCGACGTGGGGCGCCCGCGCTCGGTGCGCCTCATCGAGCAGGCCATCGCGGAAGAACGCCCCATCGTGGGCGTCGTCACGCAGCGGGACCGCCAGGTGCAGGAGCCGGGCGCGGAGGACCTGTACGAGGTGGGGTGCTCTGCCCGGATCCTCAAGGTCATCAAGCTCGCCAAGGACAACTACAGCGTCATCCTGCAGGGGGTGGGGCGTATCCGGATCGACACATGGCTGGCGTTCGAGCCGTTCATCCGGGCGAAGGTCTCGCCCATCGAGGACCACCTCGATCCCGATCGCGACGTCGAGGCCGTCGCGCTGGTGCAGAACATCAAGGAGACGGCCAAGAAGCTCATCGCGCTGGTGCCGGAGCTGCCGCAGGAGGCCGCCGCGCTGCTCGACAGCGTAAGTGACTACTCGCAGGTGGCCGACCTCGTGGTGGGCAACCTCGACATCGACCCGGGCGAGAAGCAAGACGTCCTCGAGACGGCGGACGTCCTCGAGCGCATGCGCAAGGTGCTGACGCTTCTGGCGCGGCAGCTCGAGATCCTCAAGATCCGCGAGCGGATCAACAGTCAGGTGCAAGAGGAGATGGGACACTCGCAGCGCGAGTACGTCCTGCGCCAGCAGCTCAAGGCGATCAAGGGCGAGCTGGGCGAGATGGACGACGAGTCCGGCGACATCGAGGAACTGCAACAAAAGATCGAGCAGGCCAAGATGCCGGAGGAGGTCGAGAAGGTCGCCCTCAAGCAACTCGATCGCCTGCGGCACATGCAGCCGTCGAGCGCCGAGTACACGGTCACGCGCACCTACCTGGAGTGGCTCGTGGAACTGCCGTGGTCGAAGAGCACCGAGGACCAGATCGATCTGGCCCATGTGCGTGAAGTGCTCGACGCGGACCACTACGACCTGGACAAGGTCAAGAAGCGGATCCTCGAGTACATGGCCGTGCTCAAGCTCAACGCCTCGAAGAAGGGGCCGATTTTGTGCCTGCTCGGCCCGCCGGGGGTGGGGAAGACCTCCCTGGGCAAGTCCATTGCGCGTGCGATCGGGCGCAACTTCGTGCGAATCTCCCTGGGCGGCGTGCGCGACGAGGCGGAGATCCGCGGGCACCGGCGCACCTACGTCGGGGCGCTGCCGGGCCGCATCGTCCAGGGGCTGCGCAAGGCGGGGACGAACAACCCCGTCATCGTGCTGGACGAGATCGACAAGCTCGGCCACGACTTTCGGGGCGATCCGGCCTCGGCCCTGCTCGAGGTGCTCGATCCCGAGCAGAACCACACGTTTTCGGACCACTACCTGGAGGTCCCGTTCGACCTTTCGCGCGTGATGTTCATCGCGACGGCGAACTACGCCGACCCGATCCCACCGGCCCTCAAGGACCGCCTCGAGATCATCGAGCTGCCGGGGTACACGCGGCAGGAAAAGCTCGCCATCGCGCGGCGCTTCCTGATCCCCAAGCAGGTCCGCGAGCACGGGCTCGAGGACGCCGGGATCGAGATCGAGTTCACGGACGATGCGATCATGACCCTCATCGACAGCTACACGCGGGAGGCCGGGGTGCGCAACCTGGAGCGGGAGATCGCGGCCATCGTGCGCGGGGTGGCGGTCAAGGTGGTGGACGGCCAGGTCGAGGGGGGCGTCCGCATCGACGCCGAGGACGTGCCGTCGTACCTGGGGCCGCAGAAGTATCTACCGGAGATGGCCGACCGGACGGCCGAGCCGGGCGTCGCCACGGGCCTTGCGTGGACGCCGGTGGGCGGCGAGATCATGTTCGTCGAGGCGACGAAGATGCCCGGCAAGGGCGGTCTGATGCTCACGGGGCAGCTCGGGGACGTGATGAAGGAGTCGGCCCAGGCGGCGCTGAGCTATGTCAAGAGCCACCTGGACGACTTCGGCATCGACCCGGAGGATCTGGCCAAGTCCGATCTCCACGTCCACGTGCCGGCGGGCGCGATCCCGAAGGACGGTCCCTCGGCGGGGGTGGCGATGGTGTCGGCGATCACCTCGCTGCTGGCGGGCGTGTGCGTGCGTAGCGACGTGGCCATGACGGGCGAGATTACGCTGCGCGGCCTCGTGCTACCCGTCGGCGGGATCAAGGAGAAGATGCTGGCGGCGCACCGGGCCGGGATCAAGCGCATCGTGCTGCCCGAGCGCAACGCGAAGGACGTGGTGGACGTGCCCGAGGAGATCCGGGAGCAAATGGACATCGTGTACGTCAAGACGGTGGACGACGTGCTCGACGCCGTACTCGAAGAGCCGATCACGAGACGTCGTGGCATTGGTGGCGGGGAGGGGGGCGGCTCCCAGGATCGGACACCGTCCAGCACGTAGCCCCCTCGG
>JALSIN010000206.1 GCA_026989935.1 Polyangiaceae bacterium
AATGCCTGACGTGGAAGGAACCGGGCATGCCGCCGGGCCTCGACGACCTGGGACTTTGCATCGCGCTGTGACCGGCCCGCAGCCCAGGGAGATCAAAAGGCCGCGCGCAACTCGAAGCCCGCGCCCGTCGGGCCCGCAAGAGGGGTGACCCGCAGCCGCCGAGCGGTGTCGTTCTTGCCGGGCTTGATGAGAAGCACCGTGCCCCCGGCGACGAGGCCGATCCCCGCAGCGATCATCACGCCACCCACGGCGAACCAGGAGGCGGCCTTCTTGTCCTCTTTCTTTCGAAAGTCCCGCTCATCGTCGGGAGAGGGCATCTTCTTCTCGATCTCCGCCTCGACGTTCTTGGGGATCACGGCCCCCGCGTAGACGAACGGACCGATGCTCGCGGCAGCGACGGCCGCCCCGAGTCCCACGAGAACGAAACCGCCGATCCTGCGCTTCGATGGAGTACGGGAGGAGGTGACGTCGGGGGCGGGGGCCGGCGCTGGGGAGGGATCCGCCGCCTGGGCCGCCGCGGCAGCCTCCACACGCTCGAGCTTGACCTCGACGGCGGCCAGGTCCTTCTCGGCCTCGGCGCGGCTTTCCGGGTCATACGCCAAATCGTCCGCTTCCCGCTGGAAGCGGCGCAGGATCTCGCGGGCGGCCCGCAGGTGGCGCACGTCCTCGTCCACGTCATAGGCGCGGACGTGTGCCTTCGCCAGGTTCAGCAGGAGGGCGCCGCGAACCTTGGGCTCGGCGTTGATCCGGGTGACGATCTCCAACGCCTCCGTGAACCGGTCGATCGCGGCCGTGTAGTCCGCCGCAGAGTAACGGGCGCTGCCCTGATAGAAGAGTTCCCTGGCGCGTTCGACCTCGCTGGCTTCGTCGCCGCCGGCGGGGGACGCGGCAGGCGCCGCGCGTGCAACGAACGGCGCGGTCGCCAGTGCCGATGCCAGTACGAGCGCGATGGCCCCCCGGGCGCGGGATGGTCGAGGAAACGACGATTCTTGCGGGCACCGCGTGCGCACGGCGGAAGCTTACAGGAGCAAGCCGGGGGGCGGAAGAGCACCCGTTCCGGTCTCGCGGGCCGGAACGGCGAAGCGGCGGGGCCGCCCGGCGGCGGGGAAGGGGGCGTGGTGGAGCGGGAGACGGGACTCGAACCCGCGACATTCAGCTTGGGAAGCTGACACTCTACCAACTGAGTTACTCCCGCGGCGCGGCGCGATGCATACCACCGGTCGGCCCCTGGAGGCAAGCCCGACCGCTACAGGGAGCCGAACCGTCGAGACCGGCCACGAGGGCCCCCGGTCGCGATTCAAGGCAGGGCGGTTTCGAGGCCGGGGACCGGATTTCCCGGCTCGCTGAGGGCAAAGGAGCCCGAAAACGGGGGCAATCTCTCGGTCTTTCCGGGGCGGATCCGGAAAACGACCGCCACCTCGAGCTGCGAAAAGGAAGAATGAGCCCATGACACGACATTCGATGCATCCCGATCGCCGTTTTTTCCTGCGCGAGCGGAACGAACGGTTCTTCGCAGTGCGCTTCGCCCGCTGTCACCGACGGGGACGATGCATGGCACCACTCGATCCCGCCGTACGACGGGGAAGGTGCGCCCATCGAGATCTTCCTCGATGGCAAGCGGGCGACGACCGTGGACAATCCCATGGGGTCGGTGATCGTCCACATGAACATGCCGACCGATGGATGGTGCTGCACCCTGCCCCCCAGTTCCCCCGATTTCTCGCCCAACTTCGAGATGGACGACATTCGCCTTTTCACAGCTTTGACGGACGAGCAGCAGTGCACCGGTATCGTGGGAGGCACCCGGGACGCAAACGGCATGGTTTGCAATCCATACGGGGGGACACGAAGCGGCGGACGCGATGCGGCGGATCTCAGCCCAGTTCCGCGCGTCGGAAGGCGGCAAGATCCCGTGCAGAGACGCCCAGGGCGCGCAGCACGAGTGCGTAGGTGAGAAACGAGGCGCCCCCCGCCAGGGCGTGGGCGAGGGGCGGCGAAAGGTGGGCGGCGAGCAGCTCGACGCCGGCCAGCACCGCGCCGGCGGCGAGTCCCGCGCCGGCGGCCTCCCGCAGCGGCCGGACGGACAGCGGCACCCGAAGCAGCCGCCGGGCCTCGAAGACCTGCGCGCCGCTTACGAGCAGTCCCGCGCCCAGCGAGCCCGCCGCCGCCCCCAGGAGGCCGTATCGTGGGATCCACGCCAGGTTGAGCAGGACGTTCACGGCGCCCGCCAGCAGGGCGTTTAGGAGGTTCAGGTGGCTCTTGCCCGCCATGGTCACCAGGTTGCCGGCGAGCCCGAGGCCGCAGCTCAGAAGCGGCAGGGCCACGAGCAGGACCATGAAGGATGCGCCCTCCGCGTCCGCGAAGGACGGGTGGAACAACGCCAGCAGCTCCGCGCGCAGGGCGAGGACCCACAGGGCAATCGGAAGCGCGACGGACAGGGCCCAACGGGAGAGCATCCCGGTGACGTCGGCCAGGCGTGCGAGCCGGCCGTCGTGGAACAGGCGCGCGGCCACGGGGGCGTACGCGCCGCCGACGGCCAGCTTGACCTGCCGGATGTTGCGGACGATCTGGGCGCCGATCCCGTAGCGGGCGAGGTCGGCCTGCCCGAGGCCGAAGGCCCCCAGCATGATCATGTCGATGTCCGCCATGAAGTAGTTGAACGTCATGTTGAGGGACTGGGGCGCGGCGTAGCGGGCCAGCGCGGCGTCGAAGCGCGGGCGCAGGAGGTGGCGCAGCAGGGCCCCGAGACGGTGGTGGCGGGCGAAGGCCCAGCCGGCGAGCAGGAACACCCCGGCGTGGGCGACCGCGAAGGCGGCGGCGAGCCCCATCGGCGTCGGCGCCACGAACCAGGCCACGACGGTCGCCAGGACGAGCAGGGCCGGGCGGGCCAGCCCCATCACCAGCGCGTCGTACCGCATCCGCATCCCGGCGCCGAGGGCGGCGACGGCGATCTCCGCGGCGCCGAGCAGCGGCAGGGCGCAGGCGGCCACGAACAACACGTCGGCGAAGCCCGCCCGGGCGTAGGACTCGTTGTAGAGGGCGACGGCGGCGGAGCCGGCTGCGCCCAGCGCGCCGAGCACCAGCGCGGAGACGAGCGCCACGGCCCACAGCCCGTTCGCCACGGCGTCCAGGAAGCGCTCGTCGTCGCGGCCCAGGTAGCGGCCGCCATAGAGCACGACCCCCGACTTGTAGCCGGCCCCCACGAGCCCCGAGGTGAAGCGGACGAAGGTGATCGCGAGCAGCAGCAGCCCCGCCGCATCGGCGCCGAACAGGCGGGTGGCCAGGAGGACGTACAGGGGGTAGAGCCCCTTCGCCACGGCGCCCAGGGCGTTCGTGAGGGTGCGGCCGGCGAGGGTGCGGTCGAGGGTCTCGTCGTCGCCGGAAGATGGGGCGGGGTCGGGCACCGCGGGGGATCGTCGCAGAAACCGCCCCCGTGGATCCCTGGGTCTGCGGCCTCCTTCCGGCAGCGCGATCCACGAGCCGGCGAATCCAGCCGGATGGTCGCCACGGGAAGCGTCCGGTCCGGCGGGTGGTCAAGGGGGCCCGGTTCGGCTATGGCAGGCGCGACGGAACGCCATGGACATCGGTATCCCCAGGGAACTGCGAAGCGAGGAATATCGCGTCGCCCTGTCGCCGCCCGCGGTGCGCGTGCTCGTCGAGGATGGGCACCGGGTCTACGTGGAGGCGGGGGCGGGCGAGGGGGCCCGGTTCCGGGACCGGGACTACGACGCCGCCGGCGCCACCATCGTGCACGACCACGCGGAGGTCTACGGCCGGTCGCAGATGGTGGCCAAGGTGCTGCCGCCGACCGAGGCGGAGGTCGAGCTGCTGCAGTCGGGCCAGGTTCTGGCGGGCTTCTTGCACCTCGCGGCGGCGCCGCCGGCGATCCGCGACCGCCTTCGGGCGCTGCCGGTGACGCCCCTCGCCTACGAACGGATCCGGACGCCCGGAGGGCCCGCCCCGATCCTCGCGGCGATGAGCGAGATCGCCGGGAACGTGGCCGTCCACCTGGGCGCCGTGCAGCTCGCCTCGCCCGCGGGCGGCCGCGGGATCCTCCTCGGTGGCGCGTCCACGGTGGCGGCGGGCCGGGTGGTGGTGGTCGGGGCGGGCGTGGCCGGCTGGGCCGCGGCCCGGACCGCCGCGGGCCTGGGGGCGGACGTGACGCTGCTGGACGTGGACTCGACCCGCCTGCGGGAGGCCCACTTCCTCCTCGGGGGCGGGGTGAAGACGGCCTACGCGCACGGCTTTGCGCTCGAGCGCGCCCTGGGGGCGGCGAACCTGGTGGTGCTGGCGGTGTCCGACGGCTCGGGGTGCGCGCCGCGGATCCTGCCGCGGGCCGGCCTGCAGACCATGAAGGCGGGGGCGGTGCTCGTGGACCTGTCGATCACGGAGGGAGGGGCCGCCGAGACGTCGCGCCCGACCCGCCTGTCCGACCCGGCGTACACGGTGGACGGGATCGTCCACGTGGCCGTGCCGAACCTCCCTTCGTCCGTGGCGCGCACCGCCACGCGGGCCCTTTCGCACGTGGCCCTGCCATACCTGCGTCTGGTGGCCGAGCTGGGGGTCGAGGCCGCCGCCGGGGCGTGCCCGGAGCTGTTCGCGGCCGGCGATACCCCGACGGTGCCCGACGAGGCCCGTCCTGGGCGCGCTCTGCCGCCCGGCGGAACGCCGGGCTGGTGGCGACGGGCCGGCACGCCCCCGGTGGCTCCGCCGGGATGGTGGGGGGACCCCACGTGAACTTCGCCGCCCTGTACCGCGAGCGCCTTTCGACGCCGCCGGAGGCGGTCGAGTGCGTCCGCTCGGGCGATCACGTCGTGCTCCATTCCGGGTGTGCGGTCCCGCAGCGGCTCGTGGCGGCGCTCGCGGCCCGTGCCGAGACACTTTCCGGCGTGGAGATCGCCCACATCCTGCACCTGGGCGAGGCGCCGTACGTGGCGCCCGACTGCGCCGGTGCGTTCCGGCACCGCGCCTTCTTCACCGGGCCGAACGTCCGCCGGGCCGTCCACGAGGGACGTGCGGATCACGTGCCGATCTTCCTGTCCGAGGTGCCGGCCCTGTTTCGCAGCGGGGCGTACCGCGTGGACGTGGCGTTCTTGCACCTCTCGCCGCCGGACGAGCACGGCTTTTGCTCCTTCGGGGTCGATACGAGCGTCAACAAGGCCGCCGCGGAGGCGGCGCGGGTCGTGGTGGCGCAGGTCAACCCGGCCATGCCCCGCACCCTCGGCGACAGCTTCATCCACGTCTCACGCCTCGACGCCATCGTCGAAGTGGACGAGCCGCTGCCCGAACTCGCGGGCGGCGGGCACGACGCGGTCACCCGGGCCATCGCCCGGCACGTGGCGCAGCTCGTGGACGACGGCGCCACCTTGCAACTCGGGATCGGCTCGATCCCCGACGCCGTGCTCGAAGCCCTTGAGGGGCACCGCGACCTCGGGTTGCACACCGAGATGTTCTCGGATGGTCTACGGCGGCTGGTGGAGGCGGGGGTGGTCACGAACGCCCGCAAGACCCTGCACCCGGGCAAGTCGGTGACGAGCTTTTGCATGGGGTCGCGGGCCCTGTACGACTTCGTGGACGACAACCCGCTGTTCGAGTTCCGTCCGACGGAGTACGTCAACGATCCGTTCGTCATCGCCCGCAACGACCGCATGGTGGCCGTCAACAGTGCCCTCGAGGTGGACCTGACCGGGCAGGTGTGCGCAGACTCCATCGGAGCCCGGATCTACTCGGGGATCGGGGGCCAGGTGGATTTCATCCGCGGGGCGGCCCGTGCTCGGGACGGGCGCGCCATCATCGCCCTGCCATCCACCGCCAAGGGAGGACGGGTCTCGCGCATCGTGGCGTCGCTGCGTCCGGGGGCCGGTGTCGTCACGACGCGCGGCGACGTCCACCACGTGGTCACGGAGTACGGTGCGGTCGATCTCCATGGCCGGTCGATCCGCGAGCGCGTCCGGGCGCTGTTGTCGATCGCACACCCCGACCACCGCGAGGACCTGGCTCGCAGCGCGCGGGCACTCGGCCTGCCCCTGTGACGACGGGCCGGCTTCGTCGCCCCCCCCGGGGCCGGGTCATCGGCCGGTCGGCTGCGGCGCGATCGAGGCGAGGTAGGTCCAAAGCGCCCGGATCTCGAGATCGCTCATCTGCGCCGTGGAGGACAGGACCTGCGTCATCGGCGGCCGCACCTTGCGCCCGTCCGGTCGCGTGCCGGTGCGCATCACGCGGACGAAGTCCTCGTAGGACCAGCCGGCGAGCCCCTCGGCGTGGGGCGTAAGGTTCGCCGCCGGCGGCCAGTCGGGGGGGCCGGCCGCGATCGGGCCGCCGCGCATGTCGCTTCGATGACAACCGCGGCAGGGTTGGGCCAGGTGATCCCCGAAGGCCACCGTGGGCTCCGTCCGGGGCGGTCGTGCGGGATGCTGCGTCTGCGTCGCGAGCGTCTCGGCCGAAAGCGGCATGCGTCCCGTCGCCACGAGGACCAACCCGACGGGCCCGAAGGCGGGCGGTGGGACCTCGCGGTGGACCGGGGGTTGTGCGCGGATGTAGGCGACGATGTCGCTGAGCTCTTCGTCGGACATGCGCGCGAAGTCCTCCGACGGCATGATCGCGGCCGTTCCGTCCGGCTTGACGCCGTGACGCACGATCCGGTCCCAGTCCCGCATCGTGTAGTCGCGCGTGCGGGTCCCGCGGCCCGTCGTGAGGTTCGGGCCGAGCACCGTCCCCATCATCGGGTCGTCGATCATCGTCCCCCCACCGAAGTCCTCCCCGTGACACTCGGTGCATGCGTACCGGGCGTGGACCAGGTGCCGGCCACGCTCGATGGCTCCGGCGAGGTCCGCGCCCCCGGTGTCGGCGGCCGGGTAGGGGACCGGGATGTCGATGGCGTGCGTGTCGTAGACGCGTCCGAGACGGGCCCGCGCCGCGGTCCAGACCCAAGCCGCGGCCGCTGCGACGGTGACCAGGGCGCCCAACAGAGCGAACCCGAGGCGTCGGCGGAGCTTCTTGGCCATGCCCCGAGATTACGTCGTGTGTTTATATAATGTCAACCCCAAACGCAGCCGTGTGGGCTGCCAGCGCGAAGGCCCCGCCGGCCGGCGGGTCACGTCACCAGGGAGCGCGCGGCCCACACGACCCACGCCTCGAAGCGTTCGAGGGGCCAGCCGCGCTCGACCACGAGATGCTCATAGGTGGAGGGGGCGCTCAACTCCCACAGGGCGTCCGTGACGGCGCCGGGGCTCCAACCGCAGCGCAGGCGCCCCTGTTCGGCGACGTCGGCGACCACCCGGGCGAGGGTACGTCGCCGGCGCGCCATGCGATCCTCGAGGGCGGTCTGGATCTCGGGGTCCGTGGCCGCCAGGCGGGTCAACGCCATGGCCACGGGATGGATCTCCCGCTCGTAGCGCACCATCGCCGCGACGGTGGCTTCGAGGCGGACGACCGGGTCCCCCAGCGCCCGCGCCCTTGCCAGGCGCCCGGCGATCCCGAGGCGTTCGTCGATGTGGGTGACGAGGGCCAACAACAGGCCGCCGCGCGAGCCGAAATGCAGGTAGATCGCCTGTCGGCTCACGCCGGCGTCCGCTGCCACGTCCTCTAGGCGGGCGGGGTCCCCCGCTTCGAGGCGCCGCCAGGTGGCCTCGAGGATCCGTCCGCGTGCGTTGCGATGGCGGCGGGCCACGGCGGAAACCTCAGATCGGGTGCCTCCAACCCAGACCGGAGGGCAGGCGGCGGACCTTCGAGGCCCGCGACCCCGGCCGGGGCGGCGACACCGGCGATGGGGTGGCGACAGGGTCTGGTACGCGCACGCGCAGAGGGCCAACAGTCTAGCAGCGGACACGGCACGGCGCCGTTTCCCGGGTGTGCGTGCGGCCGGGCCGCACCGCTATGCCAGGGTGGACAGGCCGAGGACGTCGGACATGTCGTACAGGCCGGGCGGGCGCCCAACGATCCAGCGGGCGGCCCGCAGGGCCCCGCGGGCGAAGATCGAGCGGTCGTAGGCGCGGTGGGACAGCTCGATGCGTTCGTCGGGGTGCAGGAGCATCACGGTGTGCTCGCCCACGGAGGCGCCGCCGCGCAGGGCGGCCACGCCGATCTCCCGGTCGCCGCGGGGTGTGGTGCGGCCGGTGCGGTCGGTGACGATGCAGTCCTCGCCACGCCCGGTGGCGTCCGCCACGGCCCGCGCGATCCGCAGGGCCGTGCCCGACGGGGCGTCGCGCTTGAAGCGGTGGTGCAGCTCGACGATCTCGGCGTCCCAGCCGGGGCCCAGGGCGCGGGCCGCCAGGGCGGCCAGGCGGGTCAGCAGGGTCACGCCCATGCTGTAGTTGGCGGCGTACACCACGGGGATCTTCGCGGCCGCCGCCTCGATGGCCTCGCGGGTCCGGTTGGAAAGCCCCGTGGTCCCGAGGACGAGCGGCAGGCCCAGCGCGACGCAGCGCTCCACCGTGCGCTCCGTCGAGGTGGGCAGGGAGAAATCCACCACCACGGTGCCGCCCCGCGCCTTGATGTGGTCCGTCACCTCGACGTCCACCGGGGGCAGGCCCACGAGGACCCCGGCGTCCTGGCCGATTCCGGGCGCGCCGGTGCGGTCCACGGCGCCGACGAGGGCCAGATCCTCGCTTTCGAGGACGCTGCGGATGAGGGTGGTGCCCATGCGGCCACGGGCGCCGACGATGACGATGGGGACGAGCGGATCCGACATGATGAATCGTTCGAGGCGGGGGTCTCAAGGAGAGGGGGCCAGCACGCCCGCCTCCACCAGGCAGGCCCGCAGGCGCGCGCGCAGGGGATCGTCGGGTGGAAGCGGGACGAGCGGCAGGCGCAGTTCGTCGGCGATCCGGCCAAGCATCGCCAGGGCGGCCTTGACGGGGATCGGGTTCGTGGTGGCGAACAGGGCCTCGGACAGGGGCAGGTGCCGTGCGTGCAGGGCCCGGGCGCGGGCCAGGTCGCCGCCGCGGGCCGCGGCGCACAGGTCGGCGAAAAGACCCGGCAGCAGGTTGCTCGTCACCGAGATCACCCCGTCGCCGCCGGCGGCGAGGAGGGGGAGCACCGTCGGATCGTCGCCGCTCAAGATCGCGAAGTCACCGCCGCAGCGCCGCCGGAGATCGAACACCCGGCGCATGTCGCCCGTCGCCTCCTTGATCCCGACGATGCGCTCGTGCCGGGCGAGCACCTCGACCGTCTCGGGCAAGAGGTCCACCCCCGTGCGGCCCGGCACGTTGTAGAGCACGACCGGCAGGTCCACCGCGTCGGCGATGGCCGTAAAGTGGGCCACGAGGCCGGCCTGGGTCGGCTTGTTGTAGTATGGGGTGATCTGCAAGGTGCCGTCGGCGCCGGCCGCCTTGCACGCCCGCGCGAGATCGATGGCCTCGCGGGTGCTGTTCGAGCCGGCCCCGGCCAGCACGGGCACGCGGCCCCGGCAGACCGACACCACCTTCTCCACCACCTGGACGTGCTCGGCGTGGGACAGCGTGGGGGACTCGCCCGTCGTGCCGCACGGGACGAGCCCGTCGATCCCGCCCGCGATCTGGGCCTCGACGTGGGCGGCCAGGGCCGCCTCGTCGAGCCGGCCACCGGTCCACGGGGTGACGAGGGCCGTGTATGCGCCGAAGAACTTCATGGGGGCCGTCGCCCGTTCGAGGGCGCCGCGCGCGACGGTACCAGAGCCCCCGCGGTGCTTCACCTGCCGGTCGGTGCGGGCGGGCGCGCCACCGCCGGGGCGACGGCGATGGGCACGGGGCACGCCGGGGTCGCATCGCAGCGCCGGATGCTACAGGCTGCCGCACGGGCCTGCCCGGGCCAGGGAAGGCGCCGCGAGCCGGCGGCCGTCTCGCACGCGAACTGCTGCCCGCCGAGCTCCGCGCCCCGGGCGTCGTACCACCGGACCGTGACGAACGCCGTGTGCGGCCGCTCGACTCGGTGCCACCGCACCTCCAGGTGCGCCCGGTCCCCGGCGGCCCGAAGCCCGGCGGCAGGGATCGGGGCGAGGCGGGCGACCAGCACGCGGGCGACCCCGTCGTACGGATTGCGCGCCAGGGCCGCTCGAAGGATCGCCCGGGCGCGGTCGAAGTGCCCCTGCTCCAGGTACAGGCGAGCGAGGGTCGGGGTCGCCAGTGGATCGTCCGTCACGGCGGCCACACCTCCGCGAGGGCGGCCACGTCCACGCAGGCCCGGGTGCGGGCCACGTCGTCGCGGATCTGGCGCACCAGGGCATCGGCCGAGGGGAACGCCTGCTCGTCCCGCAACCGCTGGACGAAGGCCACCTCCACCGGTGCGCCGTACAGGTCCACGTCGGCGTCGAGCGCGTGGACCTCGAGCACCAGGGGGGCCCCGGGGCCCTCGAAGGTCGGGTTGCGCCCGAGGCTGATCGCGGCGACCCACAGCGGCGCGTCGGCCCCCCGGTCGCGCACGCGCAGGGCGCCGGCATAGATCCCGGGCGCCGGCAGCGCGTTCTCCACCCGGGCGACGTTCGCCGTGGGGAAGCCCAGCGCCCGGCCGCGGCCGGCACCGCGCACCACCACGCCCTCGACGGCGTGCGGGCGTCCGAGCAGGCAGGCGGCACCCGCCACGTCCCCCGCGCGCAGGCGCCGTCGGATCTCGGTGCTGCTGAGCGGACCGCCCGCGCAGGCCGGTGGCGCGGGCACCTCGTCGAGGACCGAGACCTCGATCCCCACCGGGCGGCAAAGGCGGGCGAGGTCGTCGGGGGTGCCGGCGCGCCCGCGGCCGAAACGAAAGGAGGCTCCCACGACCACCGCGGCCGGACGCAGCCCCTCGACGAGGGTGGTGCGCACGAAGACCTCGGCGGGGGTCTCGGCGAGCGCCCGCGTAAACGGCAACAACACCAGGCGGGACACTCCCAGGTGCCCGAGCAAGCGTTGGCGCTGGCCCTCCGTCGTAAGGCGCGCGGGTGCGCGGTCGGGGGCGAGGACCCGTGCCGGGTGCGGGTCGAAGGTCAGGACCCCCACCGCGGGTGCGAGTTGCCCGGCCCGTGAAAGCAGTGCTCGGTGGCCCAGGTGGATCCCGTCGAACGCCCCGATGGCCAGTGCGGTACCGGCCGGCAGGGGGGCGTGGTCGTGCTGGATCGCGAGGGACATCGGGCGGGCGAACCGTAGCCGCCCCCCGAGCCGGCGGGTAGAGGGGCGAGCGGGCGGCGCGCTCCGGTACCATGGGGCCGTGCGCGTCGGCTACCTCGTGGCGCTCGCCGCCTTCGTCCTGCTGTTGCCGGGCGTGTCCCCCGTGCCCTGGTGGCTGGACGCCGGCGAACTGACGGCGGCGGCGGTGGAACTGGGCGTCCCGCACCCCCCGGGGGCGCCGGGGTTCGCCCACACGGGCCGGCTTTTCGCGGCGCTGCCGCTGGGCTCGCTCGGCTTTCGCGTCGCCCTGGCCTCGGCGGCCTGCGCGGCCGCGGCCCTGGGCCTCGTCGCGGACCTGTTGCGGCGCCACCGGGTGCCGGCCCCGGTGGCGTTCGTGCTCGCCCTGTGGCCGCTGGCGAACCCCACGTTCGTGCGGGCCGCCCGGGTGGCGGAGATCTACGCCTATGGCACGCTGCTCGCCGTCTACGTCCTGTGGGCGCTCGCCCCCCGCTGGGGCCGCGGCCTGGCCGGACGCCGTGCCCTGCAGGCCGCCTTCGCCGCCGCCGTGGCGGCCCTGGGATTCGGCGACCTGCGCCTGGCCTTCTTTCCGCTGTTCGCCCTGCGTCTGGCCCGGGCCGCCCGCCGCCGGGATCCCCTGGCCGGGTACCTGCTGGTGGCCGCCGGCGCCGGGCTGCTGGCGGCCCTCGCTCTCACCCTCGCCGCCCGGCGGGCCCCGTTTGCGACCTGGGGGGCCTGTGGCGACCTCGGCGGGTTGCTCGATCACCTCTCCGCCCGGACGATCCGGGAGAGTTTCGCGGACCGGATCCTGCCGGACGATCCGCGGGCCTGGTGGCGGGCGGCCGTGGCGTTCTCGTCGCGTCTGGCAGACGACGTCGGCCCCGTCGGCCTCGTGGTCGCCCTGGTGGGGGCCCTGTCCCTGTCGTTTTCCGCCCGGTGGCCCCGCGCGCGCGTCACGGCGCGGCAGGCGTCGTGGCTGGGGGCCGTCCACACGTTCTATGCCGTGGGGGTGAACCCGATGGGGGAGACGGATCGCCAGACGGGCGTGGTGCTCGCGCCGCTCTTGGCCATCGTCGCGGGGTTGGCGCTGGCCCGCTTCACGGGCCGCCTCGGCCGAGCGCGCTGGGCGGTGTTGCCCCTGGTGCTCGCGATGGTCGTGCTCCCCCCGGCGCTGCGCCACGCAAAGGAGGCGCGGGTGACGGGTTCCTTCGCCGCCCAGGCATGGGCCCTGGCCGCGGCCGACCAGGTTCCGTCCGGGGGCCTGCTCTTGACCCAAAGCGACGACCTCGCGGCCGCCCTGCGCCACGCGAAGGTGGCCGCCGACCTGCGCGCGGACCTCGTGACCTTCCCGGCCCAGCACCTGTACCGCCCGCCCGAGGGAGCCGCGGCCGCCGATCCCCGCGTGAGGCGCCTGTACGCCGCCGCCCGGGCCGCCCCCGATGACGTGGCCCGGGCCCGGGCCGCGGCCGCCGCCCACCCGGGCCCGGTCGCCTTCGAGGACCTCGGCACCGGCCTGTTCGAGGGCGCTCCGGTCCCGGCCGCCTGGTCGGGGCGGATCCCCGTGATCTTCGAGCCGCCCGTCGGGTCCGCGCCCGCGGGGCCCGCGGCGGACGTGAAAGAGGCCTGGAAAGAGCTTGCACCCTTACTTGAAACCTATGAAGATCGCAGGCGTTTTGCACGATCATCCACCCGCCGACTCGTGGCCTGGATCGAGGCGCGTGGGGGGCTTGCGCGGGCGCCGGCGCCGTTGCTCGGGCAGGTCGCCCAGGCGGCGCTGTTCGTGCTCGATCGAGTGGATCCGGCCCACGCCCACGCCTACACGGTGCTGGCGGCGGTGTTCGACCGGATGGGCGACACCGATCGCGCAGCTCGGGCGGCCCGGCAGGCGGTGGCGCTCGCCCCGGAGAACCCGCGGGCCCTCGCCAACCTGGCGCTGTACCTGGGGCGTGCGCCGCCGGGGACGAGGGGCTTCGACGAGGCCGTCGTTTGGGCACGCCGGGCCGTGCGCCTCGACCCCGCCTCGGACCGGACGTGGGAACGCCTGGCGTGGCTGCTGGAACGGGCAGGGGACGCGGCCGGAGCGCGGCGGGCCCGGGCGCACGATCTGCGCCTGCTCGATGAGTGAGCGGGCGCAGGTGCGGCCGACTTGCTACGATTGGATCCCCATGCATCTGCCATCCCGATCCCAGGCCCGGTGTGGCCTGGGGGCCGCGCTGCTGCTCGTGGCGTGCTCGACCGGCCCCACGCGGCACGACGCCTACATGGAGGCCCTCGCCATCGAGGGGGAGGCCGAACGCGGCCCGTGCAAGCTCACCTTCGACGCGGGCATCGGGGCGCAGGTTCTCTCGTCGGGCCAGGTGGCCGCCTGCCTGGAGATGCAGGAGAAGGCCCTGGCCGCCTATGAGCGCGCCGCGGCCCTGGGCATGAAGGGCGATGCGGCCTTCGAAAAAGCCCATGCACGTGCGAAGGAACGCAGGGATCGCCTGCGGTCCATGCTCACGAACGTCGCCCGCCTGGAGCGCGATCAGGTGCGTGCCCGGCTCGCACGCGAACCGGCGGCCGCGCCGTAGCGGACGGCGCGCCCACGCTCTACGCGTCGAAGGTGCGGCCGTCGCCCGTGTCGGGGTCGTCGTCGCCGTCCCCGGAGGGGGTGCCGGCGGCGAGGAGGGCCTTGCGCTCTTCTTCGGGCAGGGCCAGGGCGAGGGCCACCTCGTCGTACAGCAGCTCGCGCAGCACGTCGCCGAGGCCCTCCGGGTAGCCGGCGTGGAACGCCAGGCCCCGGCGGTAGATCGCGATCCCCATGATGACCTGCCCCTGCTGTGGGCCGCGGGGGCCGAGGGCCAGGACCGGGGTGCGCGGATCCACCCCGTCGAGCAGAAGTTCCGGCGGGACCCGGTCCGCCACGTGTACGAACACGGGCACGGCCCGTCCGACGAGTTCGCGCAGGGCCGGGTGGGGGGCCGCCCCGAGGAGTTCGACGACCTCCCCGCGCAGGGCGTCCGCGTCGGGGACGAAGTCCGGGATCGGCTCGTCCTGTTCGAGCAGGGCCGAGCGCAGGGCGGCGCGGACGGCCGTCTGGGGCTCGCCGCCGACCATGTGGGCCTCGGCCAGGGCGTACCAGGCGTCGGCCAGGTCCGGAAAGCCGTGGACCAACAGGCGCGCGACGTGGGCCGCCGCGTCCGGGCGATCGAGGCCCTGCCACAGGCGCCCGAGGCGGATCCCGAGGTCCAAAAGGCGCTGGCACACGCCCTCGTGCTCCTCCTCGTCGAGAGGCTCCCCGTCCGCATCGAAGAACAGCATGCCCGTCGCGTCCGCCACGGCCGGGTCGGCGATCGAGTCGGGCGCCGGCGGCGGCACGTCGGGTTGTTCCCGGTGAAGGGCCAGCAGACGGCAAGCGGCCTCCAGGGTCTCGGCCTCGGGCATCTCCGACAGGCGGGCGATGGCCCGCATCGCCGCTCCACCGCGGCGCTCCGCATCGGCGGCCACCAGGTGCATCTCGAGGGCATCGATGACGCCGAGGGTCTCCAGGGCGAGGGCACGCTCGGCGTAGTCGAGGGCCTGGGCGTGGTCGCCGAGATCGTACAGGCTCACGAGGGCCGCCGCCACCAGCGGTGCCGGGAACGAGGCGTCCGCCTCGGCGGCGCGCTCGTACCAGACCAGCGCCTCGCGCAGGCGCCCCTGGGCCGCGGCCACCTGGCCGAGCAGATAGGGGGCGTCCGGGTCGTCCGGTCGCACGCGGTGGGCCTCCTCGGCCGACCGCCGCGCCGCGTCGAGGGCGCCCCGGTCGAACTGGTCCCAGCCGCGATCGAGATGGGCCGCGTAGCGGCTGGCTTCGCCCCAGCCGGGATCGGGTTCGCCGCCACTTCGCTGCATGACGGTCCTATACCACGCGCGGGGGCCGTGGGGCAGGGGCCGCGGACCGGGCCGAGGATGCCCCGGGGGAGCGGACCCACGACCGGGAACGAGCGGGCGGAGGCCGGGTCGATCCCCCGGATCCGAGCGTCCCCGACCGGCTCCGGGCCGCCCGGCGAGCAGGGGGGGCGGTGAACCGTCGCCTCCCGTCGCCGGCTCCGCGTTCCATCCGCACCTGGAGCCAGCCACGGGCCTCGAAGCCCCCCGAGGATGCCCGGTCCGGGCGCCGGATGGGCGCGCCCCCGGCCGCGCCGGTGCGGTTCGGGCGAGTTTCGCGGGCCCCTGCGGGCCCGCGGCGCCCGAGGCCGGGGAGGCTGGTACGCTCCGGCGCGCCGTGGACGGACGCCTCGGGATCCAGCGCGTCTTCGTGCTCGCGGGCTTGCTCGTGGGCGCGTGCCGCCCTTCGACGGCGCACGGTCCCACCGCGCCCCCGGCCCGGACGCCGGACGCCGAGCCGAACTCCCCCTTCGACCCGGCCCGCGCCCGAACCGTCCTCGCCCGCACCGACGCTGGCCCGGAGGCGGCGCAGGCGCGCCTGGTCCTCGCGCGACGGGCGCTCGATCGCGGGCGATTCGACGAGGCCATGGCGCAGGCACGGGCGGGGATCGACACCCGCGAGGCCCCCCTCGAGGTCCGCCTTCGTCTGGCCGAGGTGGGGGCCCGGGCCGCCGAGGCGCGCGCGCGCGCCGACGACGTCCTGGCCTTCGTGGCGGCCGTCGAACCCGGCCGGCGCCCGGCGACGCTCCTTGCGCTGGGGGCGGGCGCGTACGAGTCGCTGGGCCGGGACCTCGAGGCCGCGGAGGGCTTCGTGGCGGCGGCGTTCGCGGGGGCGGGGCCGGCCGACCGTGCCTACCTGCTGGACCGGGCGCGGCAGGCGATGGCGCGCGTGCCGCCGGCGGCGCGCGGCGGGGTCGCGGCCGGCGGGGAGGGGCCCGCGGGCGCCTGCCTCGCCGCCCTGGCCGGTGACGGTGGATCCCCGAAGGCCCCGGGGTGCGCCCCCGTCCCCTTCGTCGTCGGCGCCCTCCTCCCGCGCGGGGGGCGCTATGCGGGGATCTTCGAGACCCTGCTCGCGGCCACGGGGGCGGCGGTGGAGGTCCTCGGGCCGCTTCGGGTGGTGTGGGTGGACCCCGCCGATCCGACCGCCGCCGTCGCCCGCGCCGAGGCCCTCGGGGCCCGGGCCCTCGTGGGCCCCATCGACCCCGCGCGCGTGCGCGCGGCGGCCGCGCGGGCCGAGGTTCCGCTGTTCGTCCCGTGGGGGACACCCTCGGCGACGCCCCGGGTCACCTACGTCGTCCCGTCCCTGGACGCGCGCGTCGCGGCGCTCGTGGGTCGGGCGAAACGGCGGCGCCTGGTGATCCTCGCGCCCGCGGGGGCGTTCGGGGACCGGGCGTTGTCGGCCGCCCGCCGTGCCGTGCAAGAGGGCTCGGGGAGCCTCGCCGTGCATCGCTACGACCCGGCGACCACGTCGTTTCGGCCGGTCGCGGAGGCGGTGGGGCGCGTGCGGGCCTCGGACGCGCTGCTGCTGCTCGACCACGCGACCCGAGCCGACAACCTCTTGCGGCAGCTTCGCCGGCGTGGCGTCGTCGAGAACGGCGCGCGGATCCTCCTGCTCGGGGACGGCCTGACCGACGATGCGCCACGTTCCCTGCAAGGGGCCCTCGCCGCCCCGCCCGTCGTGCCCACCCCCGCCGACCGACCTTTCGACGCCGCCTTCTCGCGCCGCGAGGGGCGCCCGCCGCCGCCGCTGGCGCGGGCCGTCTTCCGCGCCCTGCGCCGCGCCGCCGGTCACCCGCCGGCCGAGGGGGCGGGGCGCGCGACGGTGGTCCGCGTCGGGAGGGCCGGTGGTGGCGCGAGTTGACCTTTGCGCCGCGTGGAGTAAGAGCCCCCCGTGCCTGGGCGATCGCGACCGCGACGTGGGCCGGTCCCGGCCGTCCACCTCGTCCCCGGCGAGCGGGCCGTCCGGGAACTGGTCTCCGCCGCCCCAAGGCGGGTGCGCAGGATCTGGATCGCGAGCGGCCCGAAGAGCGCGCGGTTCGTGGCGTGGCTCGAAGGGCAGGGGGTGCCGGCCGGCCGGATTCACCTCGTACCCCGGGCCGACCTCGACCACCGTATGGATCCCAAGCGCCACCGCGGGGTGCTGGCCGAGGCCGAGCCGGTCCCCACGGCGGACCTCGCGGACGTCCTGGACGAAGGCGGGACGGACCCGCGGGTCCTCCTGTTCCTCGACGGCGTGCAGGACGCTGGAAACCTGGGCGCTCTGCTGCGCACCGCGGAGTTCTTCGGCGCCGCGGCGGTGGTGACCACCAAGGACCGCAGCGCGCCGATGACGCCGGCCGCGGTGCGTGCGTCGGCCGGCGCGAGCGAGCGACTGCCGCTGGCCCGTGTCACGAACCTCGCACGCGCGCTTCGTACCTGCCGTGATGCAGGTTACTGGATCTACGGCACGGTCGTGGAGGGCGGCCAGCCGCTCGAAGACGTCGCAGCGGATCCCGCGCTGCCGGGCCGGCGGGTCCTGGTGTTCGGCAGCGAGCACGCGGGCCTGCGCCGCTTGTCGCGGGCGCACTGCGACATGCTCGTCACGATCCCGCGGCGAGGATCCATCGGCTCGTTGAACGTGGCGGCGGCCGCGGCGGTCGTGCTCGCGCGGCTCGGCCCGCACGATCCGCGCACCTGATTTCGATCCCCTACCGTACCCGCGGCATGATCCACGGAGGTCGGCGGCCCCGGCGGCGGACGTCGCTCGCGGCATGGCGCCGCCTCCCGGACGATCCCGCGCGCGGGCTCGCCGACCACGTTGAATCCACGGGGGGTCTGGCCGTACCCTTGGAACCCCGCCGCGCCGCCCCCCTCCCGGGCGGTGGCCTTCGACCCCGAGGTGACATGGCCGACGTTCGCTCCGCGCTCACAACCTATCTCGACGATCCCTCCGAAGTGAATCGAAACGCGCTCGTCCAAGCCGCCGGCGACGTGGACGTGGAGTCTGCCCGCAAGGCGGCCTGGCAGGCGCCCGGTGATCCGGATGCGGCCGCCACGTTGTTCGCGGCGTTGCTTCGTGACCACGGCCCGAAGGCGGCGCCCCTGGCGGACGCCGCCAAGGCCTTGGCGAGTCGGGTGCCGCGGGATGGTTCGGGCGACGACACCCTGTCGCTCGCGGGACGCGTGCTCGCGTCGGCGGCCGACGACCTCAAGGCGGCCGAACCGATCTTCCGCAGGCTCCGCCGGTCCCGGCCGGCCGACCCCCACGTCCTGGGTTTCTATCGGGCGCTGTTCGGGGACGACGCGCACCTTCCTCAGCTTTTGCAGGTGCTCGTGCAGGCCCGCCGCAAGACCGAGGACCGGGCCACCCGCATCGCACTGGCGCGGGAGATCGCCGAGTTGAGCGAGGGGCCGCTGCAGAACCCGGAGCGGGCCATCGAGGTGTGGCGTGCGGTGCTGCGGGAGGACGGCGCCCCGCAAGAAGCGTACGCGGCTCTCGATCGCCTGTACCGGCAGCAGGAAAAGTGGAGCGCCCTGGTCGAACTGCTCAAGGACCGGGCCGAGCGGACCGAGGATCCTGCAGCTCGTCGCGACCTGCTGCTGGAGGTGGCCGCCCTGTACCGCGACCGACTCGGCATGGAGGCGATGGCCCTGTCCACGCTGCAGCGGGTGCTGGAGTTCGACCCGCAGGACGAAGCGACCCTCGAGGCACTGGCCCGGACCTATGCCGCGCAAAAGCGGTGGAACGACTTGCTCGCGGTGTACGAACGCCGCCTGGCCGCGGCGGAGCAGGACGGGGACCAAGAACGCACCTTGCGGTTGCTACGGGAAATCGCACGGCTGTGGACCGAGGAGTTGCACAACCCGCAACGGGCCATCGAGCCCATGCGTCGCATCTTGGCCCTTGCGCCCGACGATCAAGCCGCCCGCGAGGCGCTGGCCCGGATCTATGAGGCCCGCAAGGACTGGCGCGCCCTCATTGCCCTGTTGCGCGAGGACCTCGATCGGCTGCCGGACGCCGAGGCCCGTACGCGTCGGCTCGAGCTGGCGCGGCTGGCCCAGGCGCGGCTGGGAGACCGGGCCGAGGCCATCGCGGCCTGGAACGACGTGCTCGCCCACCACGGGGATGTGCCGGAGGCTCTCGATGCCCTGGCCCGCCTGTACGAGCGGGAAGGCCGCTGGGTGGGCCTGGCCGAGATACTGCGCCGCCAGCTGGCGAACGTCGAAGACGCCGCGGAGTCCGTCGGGAAACTGGAGCAGCTCGCGAGTGTGTACGCCGACCGCCTCCACGATCGGCCCCGCGCCATCGAGGTCTACCGCGAACTGTTGCGGCTGTC
>JALSIN010000207.1 GCA_026989935.1 Polyangiaceae bacterium
CTGGGCGCGCAGGCCCTCGGTGTTGTTCTTGTGCCGGGCGAACTGCAGGCCCTGCTTGAGGCTGCGCTCGATGAAGATCACCCCGCGCCGTTCGGCGACGTAGGGGAAGTTGCCGCCGCCCTTGAGCGTCCGCGAGCCGTCGATGTAGCGCGGCAGGCCGGGGCCCGTGGTGAGCGGGTTGATGCGCTTGGGATAGACCAGGTCGCGCTTGGCCTCCTCGAGCACCTCGTCGGTCTCGAAGCCGAGCACGCCGAACATCCGGCCCTTGTCGATGCCCGCGGGCGGGTCGTAGACGCCGCCCGGCCGGGCCGAGTCGGTGCGGGCGAAGACGCCAGCGATGATGCCCGAGGGCGGCACCACGATCTTGTCCGCCGGCCCGAACACGCTCTTGGCCGGGTTGAGGACCTTCACCCGCGGCCAGTAGATGGCGGCGTACTCGGTGAGGTTCAGCAGCGCCGCCGTGGTCTGCACGTAGGTCACGATGCCCGTGGCGCTCTGGTTGGCCGGCGGGTCGAGGATGGCGAAGACGGTGCCGTCGCGATCGACCTCGCAGTAGCTGACCATGGCGTTGTGGACCGCCGAGGTGGCGCGCCCCGGCACGAGCAGGAGCGAGAGGTCCTGCACCTGGTCGAAGGCGTACAGGCCCGTCTTGCCCGGCTCGCTGCCGACGAAGTCGTTGTCGTCGAGGCCGGCGAGCCCGTCGTTGCCGCCGGCGAGCTGCACGGTCTGCGGCGCGGGCACGGGCTGCCCGGGCAGGAGCTGGTCGGTGACCCGCACCAGGTTCGAGCCAAGGCGCTCGTCGTTGACGATGCGCTCGACGTAGCGCTCGTGGCTCGGGTCCATCGAGAGGTTCGGGAAGGCCTCGCGGTAGACGCCGTCCTCGATGATGGCGAGGTCGAAGGCGGTGGCCTCGCCCGAGGTGGCGGCGCTGACCTCGGCCTGCACCTGGTCGGCGAAGGCGCCCGGGTCCTTGCCCTCGACGCGGATGGCGTTGGCCGCGCCCGAGTCGCTGCCGGCGTGCGCGTCGTTGTCGAGGCCGAAGGCCGCCGCGGTGGCGGGCTGCACCTGCACGCTCGCGCCCGCGCCCGTGGCCACGGTGCGGATCTCGACCACGCCGCCCGGGCCCGCGTCCACGGTCACGGCCGGCACGGCGGCCTCGAGGATGGCCTTGACCTCGGCCACGGTGACCGCGGCGAGGTCGGCGACGTTGCCCGCGCCGGAGATGGCGCCCGGCGGGAAGCCGAGGGCCGCGTTGGCGGTGCCGCCGGTGACCTCGACCTGGCTCGAGGTCCCCTCGGTGTCGCTCTCCAGGGTCAGCACGCCGGCCACGACGAGGGCCTTGCCGCCGTCGATCTGGGCGTTGATGGTGGCTGCGAGCTCGTCGGCGGTGGCGGCGCCGACGTCCCCGAAGGACGCGGCTGCGAAGACGACCACCTGCTCGGGCCCGCCGTCGAAGCGGAGCGTGAGCGTCTGACCGTCGGCCAGGGCGAAGGGCCCCGGGCCGCCCGCGGCGACCTGGGCCGCCGAGCCGTTGAAGGTGGCCTGCTCGTCGGGCCCGCCGCCGACCGAGAGGACGATGCGGTCGCCGTCCTGGAGGTGGAAGGGCTCGGCCGCGGCCCCGACCACGAGCGCCGGGGTCGGCGCGCCAGGGGTCGTCAGGAAGCCGAAGGAGCGGATCGCGGTGGCGGTCGCGGGGTCGGCCACGTCGGTGTGGTGGACCGTGCGCACGACCCAGAGCTGGCTGCCGCCGTTCTCGAAGAAGCCCATGGCGGCGAGCGCCAGGTCGGAGTTCGGGGTGAAGCCGCCGAAGCGGTCCTGGAGCTCCTCGAAGGAGGTCACGAGCACCGCCTGGTCGATGGGCCCGCGCTCGGTGATGCCGACCATGCCGGCGACGGAGGTCGGCAGCGCCGGGATGCCCCGGACCCGGGGCTCCTCCTCGACGACGACGACCTTGGAAGAGAGAAGCTGCATTGCTCACTCCGTTCGCAAAGCGGTCAGCCCTCAGCGGTCAGCCTTCAGCCGCCGGAGGAATGCCGCGAGCATCTTGCGCACCTCGGAGGTCTGGGCTTCGAGCTGCGCGTGGGTTTCCGGGTTCAGGTAGCCGAGGTCGCGAGCGAGGAGCAGGTGGTACTCGGTCTCGCTCGTCGAGCCCGCGGCCATGGCGACGAACCGACCCAGCTCGGCGTCGCTGTCACGGCCACACCCCTCGGCGATGTTGGTGGCAATGGAAGCGGCTGCCCGCCGGAGCTGCCCGGTCAGCCCAAACCGCTCCTCTCGCGGGAAGTTCTCCGTCGCTCGGTAGACGTCCAGGGTCAGACGGTGTGCCTTCTCCCAGACCTTCAGGCTCTTGAAGTCACGCATCGTTCCTCCTCGCTGATGGCTGAATGCTGACGGCTGATAGCTGGACATCGGCCACCTCGTGGCCGATGTTCATGGGCAGCCCCTCGTCGATGTCGAAGCCGCGGATGACGAAGCCGCAGGTGAAGACGCGCACGTCGTTGGGCCCGTCGAGCCGGGTCTGGAACTCGCCCTCGGGGTCCATCTCCCAGCGCACGACGCCGGCGTCGGGGTCGCCCGGATCGCGGGGCAGCTCGACCCAGCGGTTGCGGTTCAGGAAGGTCGCGACCGCGGCCATGAGGTTGAGCAGCTCGACGATGCGGTCCGAGGCCGCCGTGAGCGTGAACGACAGGTCCACGGTGTAGGGCGGCCGCCGGCGCATGAGCTCGGGGCCGGCCGGTCCGGGGACCACGTCCTCGTGGGGCTCGTTGGTCGAGAAGAAGCGGTTCTCGGAGACGCGCGGTCCCGACAGCACCAGCGAGGGGAGCTTGGAGATGGCGACGACGTTCAGGCCAAGGGCGGTGGTGTCGTCGTAGTCGACCGAGACGGTGATGCTCACGTTCTCGATGACCTGGCGCTTGAGCTCGCGCAGCAGCTTGCGCACGAGCCGCGTGAGGTCAGCCTCCTGGACGATGCGCGGCCGCAGGAAGCGGTAGCCCCCGGCGAGCGTGACCTCCTCGCCCGGAACCGGGTCGCCC
>JALSIN010000208.1 GCA_026989935.1 Polyangiaceae bacterium
CCGTGGTGTCCACCTCGTCGGTTTCGGCCGGCGGCCGGAAGAACCCGTCGCTCGTGTAATCGGGGCTGCCCGGGCGCGTGTCGGCGAGCCCCAGGTCGAGCCGGTGGAAGTAGTCCCCGCGCATGCGCAGGTAGCCGTGGACCTCGAAGATCTGCAGTTGCCGGCGGTGCTCCGGCTCGGCGGGGACCGGCTCGATGGGGCGCAGGGCCGCGTCGTCCTTGGGGGCCTCCTCGGCCGGTCCTTCCTTCTTCTTCGAGGTGCGGCCGCCCGGTCCGGCCGGCCCCGGCCCCCCGCTGCCCGGGCCCGTGGGCCCCATGCCCGGCTGCGCCGACGCCGACGGAGCGGCCGCGAGGACGAGGAGGGCCGCGCAAAACGGCACGAACGTGGGGGCGGGGTGCCTCATGAAAGGCGCCGCAAGCTAGCAGTCCCGCCCAAAGCCCGTCAACCGCGCAAGGGCGCGGCGCCGGCGGCGAAACGAGCCGATCGCCCCATGGACCGTGGGGGGCGAGCCCGTCGTGTGGTCGGGCGCGGGCGACGTCGAGGCGAGGGTGGGCACGGCCGCGGCCGGAGCGGCCACCCGAACGTGGCCGGCGCCGACGATCGCGTGGTACGGTGCCGCCCGCGCCATGGCGTGTGCGTGGCAACCGGGGCAGCTCTTGTTCGTCGGCTTCGACGGTACGCGCCTGCCGCCCGACCTGCGCGAGCTGCTTGCGAGCGGGCGCGTCGGCGGTGTGGTGCTCTTTCGGCGCAACGTCGAGGACCCGGTGCAGCTTCGCCGGCTCGTGGCCGAGATCCACCGAGCGAGCCCCGAGGATGCGCCGGCGCTCGTGGCCGTGGACCAGGAGGGGGGGCGCGTGCAGCGGCTGCGGGCGCCCTGGACCGAATGGCCGCCCATGCGCCAGGTGGCGCGCGCCGAGGGCCCTTCGGGCGCGGCGGCGGTGGGCCGTGCGCTGGCCGTCGAGTGCCGCGAGGCGGGGATCGGCTGGGACTTCGCGCCGGTGTGCGACGTGGATACGAACCCGGCCAACCCCGTGATCGGGGACCGCAGCTTCGGGCGTGACCCGGCCCGGGTCGGCGCCTGCGCGTCGGCGTTCGTGGAAGCGATGCAGGCCGAGCAGGTGGCCGCGTGCGCCAAGCACTTTCCGGGCCACGGCGACACCGAGCTCGACTCCCACCGCGACCTGCCGGTGCTTCGGCACGACCGGGCGCGCCTCGACGCGGTGGAGCTCGTGCCGTTTCGGGCGGCCGCGCAGGCGGGCGTGGCGACGGTGATGACGGCCCACGTGGTGTTCGAGGCGGTCGATCCGAAGCGGCCGGCCACCTTTTCCCCCGAGGTCCTCGGGATCTTGCGCCACGAGATCGGGTACGACGGGGTCGTGGTCACGGACGACCTGGAGATGGGCGCCGTGGCCGGTCGGTTCGCCCCCGAGGCCATGGCGCGGGGGGCCCTTTCGGCCGGCGTGGACGTGTTGCTCGCCTGCCGCAGCCCCACCCTGCGCACGGAGCTGCTCGCAGCCCTTGAGCGCTTGCCCGACGCCCTGGTCGAGCCTGCCATCGCCCGGGTGGTGCGGCTCAAGGCCCGGTTCGCGGCGCCCGTGCGCGAGGCGTTCGTGCGCGGGGACTTCACGGGGCCGCCGTACGACGCCCACCGCCACCTCGCCCGCCGCCTGTCGGATGGGGGCGGCGGTGGGCCGATCGTCGATCCCACGGAGGGGCCCGAACGCCGCTGAAAGAGGGCCCCGCCCCCCGGGTCCACCGGAGGCGATGAGCGCCGGGCGGGCGTCGGGATCGCTCCCGTCCGTCGCCGGGCCGGCGGTCCGTCCGCCCATGGCGGGTCGAGGCCGGCACGTCGGCCGGGGCGATTGCCGTTCGTCGCCGGGGCCGCACCCGGCGTCCCGTTGGACTCGGGGCGTCCTGTGGCCGGGCGCCTCGCCGGCGCGTTGGGGCTCGCGCGGGTTCGGTTCGGGTTCGGCCCGCGGGCGCGGGCGCGGGGACCTGGACCTCGGCTTGCGAGGCCCGAGGCCCCTCGTCCATGATCCGGTCGTGGCGCGCCCCGCCCCTGCCGCGGCCTCGGACCTGCGCCCGGCGGTCGAGGCGGCCTACCCGGCGCTCGCCGGCGGCCGGTGGCGCCGGCTGTCCGGCGGCCTCGTCCACGCCACGTTCGAGGTCGAGGCGCCGGGCGGCCGGTACGTGGTGCAGCGCGTGCACCCGGTCTTCGACCCGATCGTCCACGAGGACATCGAGGCCGTCACGGCGCACCTGGCCCGGCGGGAACGCCCCACGTTTCGGCTCGTGCGCACGGGGGGCGGGCGCCTGTGGACCGAGGTCGCCGGCGCGCCCGTGCGGGTCCTGACCCACCTGGCCGGGTGCAGCGTCACGCGCGTGGCGGACCCGGGCGTGGCGCGGTCGGCCGGGGCCGCGCTCGGCCGGTTCCACGCGGACCTGGCCGACCTCGACCACACCTTTCGTTCGCGCCGGATCGCCCACGACCCGCCGCGGCATGCCGCCGCCATGCGGGCGGCCGTGGACGGTGCGCGCGGCCACCGGCTGTACGAGGCGGCGGCCCCCCTGGCCGACGCCATCGAGCGCGCCGCGGATCGGTTGCCGGACGTGTCGGGGCACCCGCGCCGGGTGGTGCACGGCGACCCGAAGATCGCGAACCTCCTGTTCGTCCCGGGCGAGGACGACCCGCCGCGGCCGCTCGCCTGGGTGGACCTCGACACCTGCGGTCGCCAGGTGCTCGCCTACGAGCTGGGGGACGCCCTGCGCTCGTGGTGCAACCCGGCCGCCGAGGACGCCGCCGAGGCCGGGTTCGACCTTGCGCGGTTCGAGGCGGCCCTCGCCGGGTATCTGGCCGAGGCGCCGCCGCTGTCGCCGGACGAGGCCGAGGGGCTGGTGGTGGGCGTGGAGATCGTTGCGCTGGAGCTTGCGGCCCGCTTCTGCAAGGACGCGGTGGAGGAGTCCTACTTCGCGTGGGACGCGGAGCGTTTCCCGGCGTCGGGCGAACACCAACTCGCGCGGGCGCGAGCC
>JALSIN010000209.1 GCA_026989935.1 Polyangiaceae bacterium
CCGGCCAGGGCACGGAACCTTCGGGGATCGGTGCCGGCATCGGCCAGGTCCGCCACGAGGGAGCGGACCCGGGCCTCGTAGCGGGCGCGGTCCGGGCAGGTCGTCGGGCCGCAGGCGAACGACGCGGCCAGGCGCCGGGCCAGATCCACGCCGATCCAGACCCGCCGATCGTCCCGTTCGAAGGACCAGGAGAGCCCGCCCGGCACCGGCAGGGCCGGATCGTGTGGGATCTCCCCGCGCCGGGCGCCGAAGGCCGCAAAGAGCATCCCGAGGGCCCGCTCCATGCCGTACGGGGGGTTGCGCAGCAGGAACACCTCGGTATCGTCCGCCCCGGCCAGGGCCCCGCGCACGGCGTAGACGGCCTCGTCGCGGGCGGTGGATACCTGGGTCCGGTACCGGATGGACCCGTCGTCCCACAGCAGCGTCGTGACGGGGGCGGCCGGGTCGTGCAGATAGGCGGCGGCGACCTCGGACGCCCGCTCGACGAGGCGGCGGCCGGTCGGGCAGGCTTCGCTGCCGCACGTCAATACGAACGCCGTCCGGGTCGGGCGATGCACCGCCGCGAGCACCCGCGCCCCGTTTTCGTCACGCCCCAGGGCGAAGCGCTCGAATGCCTCCAGCGGCGGCGGAACCGGTGTCTTCGCCCCCACCGCCGAAAGCAACTCGGACGCGCCGTCGAAGGTGCGGGCGCCGGGCACGAGGCCGAACACGGCTTCGAGGGGCAGCACGGGATCGCGCAGGACCTCGATGGTGACGTCCTGCTTCGACGAGCGGTGGTCGGCCTCGTACACCACCACGTCCACGTCGGGATCGTCCGCCCCCCCCTCCCCCGTCGATCGGCGCAGTGTGAACAGCGCCTCCTCGGTCCGTGCCCGCAGGTCCTCGACGGTCAGGACCCGGTCCGCCGCGACGGCCTCCACCTTGACCATCCACGCGCGCGAGTCCTCCGACTGGTTGCGGTTGTCGCCCATCACGAACAGGTGCCCTTCCGGCACCTCGAAGCGCTGGAACTCACCGAGCGGGGCCAGCTCGGGGCGCACGTAGCGGACGGTGTAGACGTGCTCCCCGTAGCGCTCGCGGAAGAGCTTGCATCCCGGGACCACCTTCGTCCCCGATTCGTCGCGGCAGCGTTCGTCGAGGGGCTGTTGCTCGATGGGCTCGAATTCCTCCGCTCCCTTGCGCCGGACGTAGATCGTGCGCCCCCGGATCTCGACCACGTCTCCGGGCAGACCGATGACCCGCTTGATGTAGTCGTCCGACTCGTCGAGCGGATAGCGGAACACGACCACGTCGCCGCGCTCCACCGGCCGGTGGTCGGCCCCCAGGACCATGTTCGTGAAGGGGATCTGGATGCCGTAGACGAACTTGTTGACGAAGATGTGGTCTCCCGGCACGAGCGTCGGCATCATGCTGCCGCTGGGGATCTGGAACGGCTCGTACACGCAGGCCCGCAGGCCCAGGGCGACGACGACCGCCATCGACACGTTCTCGATGGTCTCGCGCAGGGCGCTCTTGCGCGCGAAGGCGGCGTGGGTCTCCAGCAACTCGTCGAGGCGCTCGGCCTCCGCCTCCAGCGCCGCGAGGTCTCCGCGGGCGGTCGCGTCGTCGATGCCGGCCACCGACGCCTCGATCGCCTGCCGGGGCCCTTCGTCGAGACGGTCGCGGTGCTTGCGGAGGATCCGCCGGGCCTCCTTCTGCAGGAGTCGCGCGGCGGCGCGCACGTGCCTCGGTTTTCGCCTCGGCTGCCCCGCGGGGGTGTCTTTCGGATCGTCGCTCATGTTCCGTCGAGCTTGAGCACCGCGTGGAAGGCGCTTTGCGGGATCTCCACGTTCCCCACCGCTTTCAGGCGCCGTTTCCCCTTCTTTTGCTTCTCGATGAGCTTGCGCTTGCGGGAAATGTCGCCGCCGTAGCACTTGGCGGTCACGTCCTTGCGCAGGGCCTTGACGGTCGTTCGGGCGATGACGCGGCGCCCGATGGCCGCCTGGATCGCCACCTCGAACTGCTGCCGCGGCACGAGTTCCTTCATCTTCGAGCACAGGTCACGGCCGCGGTAAAACGCGGTGTCCCGGTGGGTGATCATGGACAGCGCGTCCACCTTCTCGCCGTTGACGAGCAGGTCCACCCGCACCAGGTCCGCCGCCCGGTAGCCCGCCGCCTCGTAGTCCATGCTGGCATAGCCGCGCGAGAGGCTCTTGAGCTGGTCGTAGAACCCGAAGACCACCTCGGCCAGCGGCAGTTCATACACGAGTTGCACCCGCTGTGCCGTCAAGTAGCGCAGGTCCTTTTGCACCCCCCGGCGCTTCTCGCAAAGCTCCAGGATCGGCCCGAGGTAGCCTTCGGGAAGCTGGATCCGCGCCGTGATGATGGGCTCTTCGATCTTCGTGTACGAGCCCAACTCGGGCATCTTCGCCGGGTTGTCCACGGCAACGACCGTCCCGTCGTTCGTGGTCACGCGGTACTCGACGCTCGGCGCCGTGGTGATGAGGTCGAGGTCGTACTCGCGTTCGAGCCGCTCCTGCACGATCTCCATGTGCAGAAGACCCAAGAAGCCCAGACGGAACCCGAAGCCCAGGGCCTCGGAGGTCTCCGGTTCGAAGCGCAGGCTCGCGTCGTTGAGGGACAGCTTCTCGAGGGCGTCGCGCAGGGCCGGGTAGTCCTTCGAGTCGGTCGGGAACACCCCCGCGAACACCATGGGCTGGATGTCCACGAAGCCCGGCAGGGGTTCGGCGCCGGTGTCGTCGGCCAGAACGATGGTGTCGCCCACCTTGGAGTCGGCGAGCGCCTTGACCCCGCAGACCAGGAACCCCACGTCGCCCGCGGCGAGCTCGGAAAGCGGCACGGCCTCGGGGGCGAAGACGCCCACCTGTTGCACCTCGTAGGTGCGCCCCGTGGCGAAGAAGCGCACGGTCTGCCCCGGTCGCAGGGCCCCCTGCATCACCCGCACCTGCGAGATGACGCCGCGGTAAGCGTCCCACCAGCTGTCCACGATGAGGGCGCGCAGCGGGGCGTCGCGGTCCCCGGACGGCGGCGGGATCCGATCCACGACGGCCTCGAGCAGGGCGTCCACCCCCTGCCCCGTCTTGGCGCTGACCTCGATCGCTTCGAGGGCGTCGATCCCGAGCACCTCCTCGATCTCCTCGCGCACGCGGTCCGGGTCGGCGCTCGGCAGGTCGATCTTGTTGATCACCGGGATGATCTCGAGGTTCGCTTCGAGCGCCAGGTACACGTTCGCCACTGTCTGCGCCTCGACGCCCTGGGTGGCGTCCACCACGAGCAGAGCCCCTTCGCAGGCCGCGAGGCTGCGCGAGACCTCGTAGCTGAAGTCCACGTGCCCCGGCGTGTCGATGAGGTTGAGCCGGTAGATCGTGCCGTCGCGGGCCGCATAGGGCATCGACACCGACTGCGCCTTGATCGTGATCCCGCGTTCGCGCTCCAGGTCCATCCGGTCCAGGTACTGATCGCGCTTGTCCCGCTCCCCCAACAGCCCGGTCGCTTCCATCAGGCGGTCGGCGAGCGTGCTCTTGCCGTGATCGATGTGGGCGATGATGCAAAAGCTTCGCGTACGCGCCTGTTCGACGGGGAGCTTGGGATCGGAGTCGGGCACGGAGGTTCGGGGCCGATGGGTAGCACAGCGGGCGGCGGGTTGCCGCAGGGCGTGCCGGGCCGTACAGTAGCGAGGTGCGCAAGCCTCGCCATGTGATTCCGGTGGGCCTCGCCAGCCTCCTGCTCCTTTCCGGGGGGTGCGCGGGCGAGAAGAAGAAGGGCGCCAAGGGCGCCAAGGGCCCGGAGGGATCCGCCTCGGCCATCGCCGAGCCGCCGTCGGCCCTCGGGCCCGAGGCCTCCGAGGGACGCATGATGAAGACCTTGCTCGTGGACCGGCGGCGTTGCTCCACCGAGGGCCGCCACGTGGACCAGTTCGATCTCAACCACGACGCCAAGGCCGACTTCGTGACGATCAGTGCGGCGGAGGGCGGCCTGTTGTGCAAGCAGGCCGACCTCGATTTCGACGGCAAGCTCGACGCCTTCTACTACTACCGCGAAGACGGCCACCTCGAGCGCGAGCAGTTCGACCAGGACCACGACGGACGCATCGACCAGGGGCGCTTCTACGACCGCGACGGGAAGCTGGCCCTGGCCGAACTCGACACCAACTTCGACGGATACGTGGACGTGTGGCGTCATTTCGACGCCGGTCGGCTCGTTCGCATGGAGGTGGACCGGGACGGCGACGGGCGGCCCGACATGTTCGCCTACTACGCCCAGGGGCGGCTCGACCGCATCGGCTACGACGTCAACGGCGATGGCAACGTGGACCAGTGGGACCACGACGCCTCGCGGCGCGTGCGCCTGGCCCTCGAAAGCCGCAAGGCGGCCGAGAAGGCCCTGGAGGCGGCGGATGCGGGGGAGGAGGACGAGTACGTGGAGGCCCCGCCCTCGCAGACCGCCGAGGAGACTGAAGCGTCCGAGAAACCGGAAAAGGCGAAGCAATCCAAGAAACCCACGGGTGGATCGAAGAAGGCCGGGGCGCCGAAGTCGAGCGCGAAAACCGCAAGCTCGGGGGGCAGTGAGGCGCCCGCCAAGAAGAAACCCGCAGCCAAGAAACCCGCGCCCAAGAAGCCCACGGCCAAGAAACCCGCCGGGCTCGGTTGACGCCACCCGCTTGCACGCCCTGCCAAGGAAGCGTTCCCTCCGGGTCCCTTCGCTGCGCCATGTCCGATCCCGATCGTACGATCAACGCCCCCGCCGCCGGCGCCCCCCCCGCCCCCGGGGCGGACGGCCCCGCCGACCCCGACTTCGGCCCGCCCTTCGCCGCCAAGTCCTTCGGCGGCGCCTTCGTGTGGGCCCGCTCGGATCACTACGTCGCGACGGTCCTGCGGCTGCGGGCGGGCAAGCACGTGCCCGTGTCCACGCGCAACCGCAAGGACATGGTGCTGATGCTCACCGGCGGGCGGGCGGTGCTGGAGGTCACCACGGACGAGGGCACCGACCGCGTCGAGCTGCTGCCGGCCGCCCCCGTCACGATCCGGCCGGACCGCGACCACCGGGTCCTGGCGATGACGGAGGTGGAGCTGTTTACGGTCTTCGTCCCGGACCCGCCCCCCACCCCGGCCGGGTGACCCCGCGCCGGTCGCGTCACGGGACGGACGGGCCGCAGGCGAGGGCCGGGTCCCCGGGGGCGTGGCAGCGCAGGCAGGTGCGTCGGCTCCTCGACTCGAGGGCGACGCAGCGGCTCGACCCGGCGAATCCCGGCCCGTGCGGGTTCGCGTCGAGCCCGGGGTTGGCCGCACCCGAGGTGGCGTGGCAGGCCAGGCAGGTGTCCGCGCTGTGGCACGAGGCGCAGGCGGCGAGGTTGCGCTGGGCCTCGAAGGCGTGGGTCCCGGGGGCCCCGGGGGGGCCGGTCCAGCCCGAGGCCGGGTGCACCCGCCCGCGCCCCCCGACGCCGAAGGGGCCCGTCGCCCGGTCGCCGAACCCGACCCGCTCGTGGCATCCGAGGCAGAAGGTCTGGCTCGCGTGGCAGCTCGCGCAGTCCTGGACCTTCGCCGCGGCGTCCGTGGCGTGCCCGGTCAGATAGCTGGGGGCGTGGATCCGCATGGGGCGCACGACCCCCGCGTGGCAGTCACGGCAGAAGTCGTCGTCGTGGCAGGTGCGGCAGGCCGCTGGCTTCGCCTTGGCGATCGCCGCATGGTCCCGCACGAACGACAGGTCGTGCGCCATGCCCCAGGGCGAGCGGGCCCGGGGGACGAGCGCCGGCAGGCGCCGATCGTCCCGCGCTCGTACCACCAGCCGCCCGTCCGCCCGGGTCGGGTGGCAGGTGTCGCAGGTTGAAGGCGCGGTCATCCCGTCGTGGCAGGTCAGGCACGAGGCCTCCCGCGGGAGCTGCAGCACCGTCGCCAGGCGGACCCCCCGCATCGTGCCGTGGCAGGTGTCGCAGGTGGCGCCCCGGGCCAGGTGGGCGCGGTGGTCGAAGTGCAGCAGGGCCGGCGGCGCCCGCACGACCCGTTGGATCGAGCGAGCCCCCGCCCCCACGTGGCACGTCCGGCACGGGGGGCCCCCGGACGGCCCCGTCGCCGACCGGTGGTCGGACCCGTGGCACCCGTCGCAGGTGGCCGACGCGGGGAACAGGTCGTCGGTGGCGGTGCGGCTTTGCGGGGCGGCGGTATGGCAGCGCACGCAGGGCAGCCCCAGCTCGAAGACGTGGCGGTCGTGGTTCATCCGCAGGGGGATCGTCTGGCGCGGGTAGACCGGAGAGCCGGCGGCGCGCGGGCCGTACGCCCCACCGAGCGTGGCGGGCACGTGACCGTCGGTCCGGTCCGAGCGCCCCTCGGCCCGCTGTACCTCGGGGCGGTGCTCGGCCGCGGGGCCCCGCCGCGGCCCGGCCCGGGTAGTGCCCGCCGCGAGCCCCAGGGCCGCCGCCCCCGACAGCACCGCCGCTTGCAGCCACCGCCACCGGCTCATCGGGTCCCCCCTCGGATCTGCCAGTCCAGCGACAGGGCGCCGAAGACACGAAAGGACGAGCGCATCGTCGGAGAACCGGCCTCCTCCACCAGCAGGTGCAGGTGGATCCCCGAGTACAGTCGGGTGTCCGTGCCGATCTGGACGGCCCACAGGTGCCCGCCGCCGGCCGTCGAACCGACCCCGTCCACGTACGTGTAGTAGGCCCGGGTGTCGAGGGCCAGGCGCTGATGGAACACGAAGGTGCGGGCCTCGACGCTCGCCCCGCCAAGACGCCCCTCGGGACCGCCCCGGGCGAAGGCGTCGGCCCGCAGCGCGAAGCGCCGACGGCGGTGGGAAACACCCGCCTGCACCCCCGTCCCCCCGAGCGCCCGCGCCGGCGGCTCGGCACCCGAGGCCGTCCGGTCGGCCAGCATCCGGCGTACCTGCCAGCGCGCGTGGAGGGCCGTGCGGCCCAGGTTCACCTGGTAGCCGAGGCGCACGTCCGAAAACGGGGTCGTGAAGAACACGTTGAACACCGAGTCGAGGTCGAAGACCGGGTGGGTCCGCAGGTACTGCACTCGCAGCAGGTGGCGCCCGCCGCCGAAGGCCAGGTCGGTGCCCAGGGAGAGGTCCGACACGCGGGCCCCGGCCACGTCGTAGCGCACGGCGCCGTAGGGCGACACGATCCCCTTCGCCAGGCGCAGCCGGACCTGGGCGGAGAGGATCTCCTCGGCGACGCGCCGCCGGGGCGGCTCCCCCGGTGCGGCGGGTGCGGAGCGCTCGAAGACCTGCCGGTACCCGACGCGGCCGAAGATCCAGCTCGGGCCGTCCACCAACACGCCCCCGCCGGCCACGAACCGCGGCCCGGTGGAGACCTCGGTGGGCGGGACCCCGTCCACGGACATCTCCGGGTAGCCGAGCAGGTCCGTGGCGCGCACGGCCAGGCCGCCGAGGGCCTCGAAGGCCACGGGCACCGGCGTGCGCACCCGCACGAAGCCGCCGTCGAAGGCGAAGAAGTCGAGGCCGTACTGGTCGATCTGCCGCCCGATCCGAAGGTCGAGCGCCCCGAACAGGCGCCGTCCTTCGAGGGCGGCGCCGAGCAGATCCACCGCCCGGCCGTCCTCGGCCCGCACCAGCGTCGCGGCCCGACCCGCCGCCCGCCGCTGAAAGTCGCCGAAGTCGTGGCGGATCCGGACCGTCGCGCGAAAGCCCAGGCGCCCGCGCCGGGCGGGGTCGGCCGCCGGGTCGGGCGGGAGCAGGTCGAAGACGCCCAGCGACAGGATCTGGGCCAGCCGCCGCCGGCGCAGCAGCCGACCCTCCGACCCCGGGACGAGCACCACGTACCCCTCTCCATAGGTCCGACTTCGGATCGTCACGTCCCCCGCCGAGGCGCGGCACGGCGCGAGGGCCACGATGAGGAGGACCACGCCGCCCAAGCCGCCCCACCGCGCCCGGGATCGGACCGCCGTGCGCGCGGTGCCCGGCGCTGCCGTGCGAGGGCCCATGTGCGGGCCATGCTATCAGCCGCGCGAAGGCGCTACCCTTGCCCCGGACCATGCCGGGGCGATCGACGTACACGGTCTTCGCCGCTGCGGGCCTTTCCGTGCTCGCGGCCGGCGGTTGCCGGCCCGGGGCGTCGCGCCCGTCCCAGGCTCCGGCGGCCGGGACCCTCCGGCTGGGGGAGCGCCCCTTGTCGCAGGTGGCGCCGGCGGCGCTTCGCCGGGAGCCGGGCGACGCGGTGGAGGCGGCCGAGCAGCTCGACGTGGCCCTCGACGCCTTCGACGCCGCCCGTTTCTTCGACGACCCGCACGCGCGGCGCCTGCTGGCTGCGTACGTGGGACCGCTCACCCCCTCGCGCGGGCCCCTGGCGACCGCCGAGGCCACCGAGCGCCTGCTCGCCCGCGCCTATCGCCTGGCCGAGACCGCCGACGCCACCTTGCCCGACGATGCGCCCGCCCGCCGGTTCGCCGCCGATGCCCTCGCCCTGCTGGCGGCCGATGCGTACGCCCCCTCGACGGCCGAGGACCTGCTCGCCCGGGTCGGGGCCTACCGTACCGTGGTGGAGCTGGGGCACCCGGCGGCCGCGGACAACGCCCGCCTGCGCCTGTTCGACTTCGCCCGAGGCTGCCTGCAAGCGGCCGCGGCGGCCCCCGCTCCGCGCCGCTACGAGATCGCCGCCTTCGCGCTCCTGGCCGGGGGCCGGGATCCCTCCCCCCTGCTCGACCTGCCACCCCGGGCCGCCTATCCCGCCGCGGAGGTCTTCGGGCAGATCCTCCGACACGCGACGAAACCCCTGGAAAAGACTCGGGTTTGGGCTGACCGGTGGCGAACCCTGCAGCGGGCGGGGGCGCAGGTGGTGCGGACGGCCGCCGCCCGTCTGCCGGCGCCTCGAGCCCCCCTGGCCGAGGTCGTGGTGGCGAGCGCGCCCAAGGTGGGACGGGGGTACGTCCCGCCCGAGTCCCTCGCTCCGGTCCTCCTGCTCGGGGACGGCGTGGTCACGGTGGAGCCGGGGTCCGCGCGCGAGGCGACCTTTCCCGGCGGGGGCGGCTTGGATGCGGCCGAGGTCGTGCGGGCCCTCGAGGCCGCCATGGACGCCGACGGGCGTGGCGGCGTGCTGCTGGTCGCCCCGGCGGCGACCCCCGCCCCGGCCTTCGAGGTGGCCCTGGCATGGCTCGTCGCGGCCGGGGCCGAACGGATCGAGCTGGCGGTGCGGCCCGCCGGGCCGCGGTCGGCGTACGTCCCGGCCCTCCCGGTCGCGGTGGCGGGGCCGGGGGCCGGTCGGCTCGCGGGGTTCGCGGAGCGTCTTCGCCTGCGGATCGCCCTGGGGGGGACGGGCCCGACCCTGGGCTTCGACGGCTGGCGTCTTTCGGCCCCGGCCGAGGACCCGACGGCGCTGGCGCGTCTGGTGGCGAGGGCGAAGGCGGCCTTTCCGCGTGAGCGCGGGGTGGGGCTCGTGCTCGAACCGGGCGCCGCGCCGGCGCTCCTGGCCGAGGTGCTGTTCGCCCTCACGAAACGGGGCGCCCCGGAGGACCCACCTCCCTTCGCGAGCGTCGTCTTCCTGCCGGAGGCCGCCGCCTGGCCCCCCGATCCGCGGTCGGCCGGCCTGCTGGCGCTGCGGGCCCGGTTCGGCACGGGTCGCGTCTCGGTCCGCCCCCCCTACCCCCTGCGCCCGGACGACGCGGCCGGGGTAGCGGGTGCGGCCCAGGCCGCGGCGGCGTGTCTGCCCGAGCTCGCCGAGATGCGTGCGCCCCCGCCCGCGGTCCGCGGGTGGCTGCGCTTCGACGGTGGGGTGCTGCAGGCCGTGGCACTGACCCGACCCCGGCGGGCTCCGGCGGCGTTCGAGGCCTGCTTGCGTACGACCTTCGCGGGGGTACGCCTGGCGCACCACCGCGAGGCCGTCGCCTTCGTCCTCGAGGCGTCGGTTCCGGGCCCGCCCGCCGGCGGGGTGGACCGCTCGGGTTGAGGCGCCGGCGCCGTCCCTTCGTCCATGGCCGCGGGGCCCCTCGCCGCGAACGAGCCCCCGGGCGGTGCACGTCCCACCGTCCGTTCCGAAGCCTCCCGTGCCGTCGCCGCGCGCCCCGTCGCGGGTGCCGCGGGCCCGCGCCGGGCCCGCCCGCCCGCCGCCGGGGGCCCCTTTCCCGGAAGGCGCCGCGGCAGGGGCTATCATGCCGGCCGTGCTCCTTCGCGCCCACGTGCCGCTCCTCGTGTCGTTGCTCGCGGCCAGCGGGTGCGGCGAGCGCCGCGAGGCAGCCCCCGATGCCGGCGTGGCACCGCCGCCCCTGCCGCCGCCCGCGGCCCGCATGCAGGCCCTGCTGCACGAGACCTTGCCCGAGGTGGACGGCGTCCTGGCGCGGGCCGACCCGGTGGCCGGCGCCCGCAAGGGGGCGCTGGCCCTGCGCCCGCCTCCCTGGGCGCCGGGCGAGGCGGAGGCGCTGCTTGACGCGCGGGATCGGGTGTTCCGCAACCTGGCGGACCTGTCCGAAGAGGTTCTCGACCCGAAGGACGCCGTCCTGCTGCGGGTGGCGCGCTTCGGTCTGTCGGCGTTCTCGGACCGATTGCGGCGCCGGCGCCCGACGCGCCGCGCACCCGACGCCATCGTCCTCGAGCTGGAGCGCTTCCTGGCCGAGGTCGCCTGGGAGGCGTCGCGCGGCGAGGTGGAGGCGGCGAGGGGTGCCCTCGCGGCCCTGCCGGCCGCCCTCGAAGGGGCCTTCGAGGACCTCGGGGGCACCTCGATCCCGGCCGGTCGCGCCGCTGCCGCGGACCTGCGCCGCCTCGTCGCGGACCTCGGGCGACTCGAAGGCCTCCTCGGGCGGGAGACGGTGGGTCGCGCGGTGGCGGCCCTCTCGGGCCACGCCCAGGCCCTCGACCGGCGCCTGCCCGCGCCCGAAGACCCCGCGCGCCCCTTCGGCGACCGCACCCTGCTGCCCCGCGGGTCCGCGGCGCGCCTCGTCCGGCTCGACGAGCGCTGGACGCCCGAGGATCTGGAGGCGCACCTGGCCTTCCACGAGGCGCTCTCGCTCCCCCTGGCGGCCCTGCTGCCGCGCCTCGAGGCCGTGCTGGCGCATCTTTCGGCCCTCGACCTGCCGCCGCCGCCGCGCGGTCCCCGGCGCCCGGTCACGCGGGCGCGATGCATCGAACTCACCGCAGCCCTGGACCCGGTGGTGCGCCGGTTCGGCCAGCTCGAAGGCGCCCGCGTGGATTGCGACGCCTGGGTCCTGCGGATGCCGCGGCGCCTGGGCGACGCCGAGGCGGCCTACCGGATCGTGCGCGACGGCTACGTCGCGGCGGCCCGCCGGGCGCGCCAGGCGGCGGAGCACCCCACCGTCGCCCTGGTGACGGGCCGGGCCGCCGAGGCCGTCCAGCCGCTCGCCCAGAGCCTCGCCCTGCTGGTGCACGCCGGGCGCAAGGACGCGGCGGCCCTGGCGGCGCGCGAGGCCCGGGCCGCGGTGTGCACGGCGCTGGCGGCGCTGTACCTGCACGGGCGCGTGGGGCCGCCCGAGGCGCTGCCGGAGAAACTCGCGCCCGCCTGTCCCGACCCCGGCCGGCACGTCGAGCAGGCCTTCGCCCGCCCCCATCGGGCCCTGGCGGGCCTCGGCCTGCTCGCCCTGCCGCGCGGCCCCGCCAGCCTGGCGGCCCTCGACCGCTACCCGTGGCTGCCGGTGGGCCTCGTCGAGCCGGTCGCCCTCCCCGAACCGCCCGGGGACGGACCGCCGCCCTTGTCCGTCCAGTCGCCCGACGAGGCCCTCGCCGACTGATGGTCCGCCTGTCCGAGCATCCGGACCTGTCCGAGGCGGAGCGCGCGGCGCTTCGGGCGGGTCGCCACGCCGAGGTGGCCGAGGCCCTCCGCGCCCGCGGCCGCCCGGACCTCGCCGGCCGGGTCTACGAGAGCCTGTGGGACTTTTCGGCGGCGGTGGATGCCTACCTGGCCGCGGACGACCCGCTGGCCGCCGTGGAGGCGGCCCTTGCGGCGGACGACCCGTCCCTGCTCGGGCGGGCGATCGACGCGGCGGCCGCCCTGCCCCCCGAGCGCCTGCAACCCGTGATCCACGTCCTGCGGCGGGCCGGCCGCGCGGCCGAGGTGGCTCGGCTGTCTGCGGTGGCTGGCGACCCCCGGGCGGAGGTCGCGGCGATGATCGACGCCGGCGATCCCACGGCCGCCGCCCGCCGCGCGCTGGAGGCCGGCCTCGACGCCGAGGCCCTCGGAGCGCTCGGGCCGTTGCTCTCGCGGGACGATCCCGTTGCCCTCGCCCTCGCCGCGCGGGCGCGCTGGAACCTCGGGGACGTCGAGGGGGCCGTCCGCGCGGCACAGCGGGCCATGCGCGCCGGATGCCAGGACGACGAGCTACGCGCCCAACTCGCGGCGGGCCTTGCGGTCCTCGGCTACGCGACCGCCGCCCGCCTGGTTGCCCCTGCCACGGCCTCCCTCGACCTGCCCCGCGCCCCTCCCCGCTTCCGCGTCCTCGCCCCGATGAAGGCCCGGTTTTGTGGAGTCGCCTTCCGCGCCCTCGACCGCTTCACCCTGGAGGAGGTGGAGGTCCACTGGCTGCTGGGGGAGGCCGCGGCGGGGGACCTTCGCGCAGCAGAGTTCGTCGCCGCCGCCCTGCGAGATGCTCGCGCGGGCCAGGCGCTCGCCCATCCGGCCGTCACCCCGGTTCGCTTCGAGGACGTGCGCGCGGGACTGCTGGTGCTGCCCCACGCCCCCCCTGCGGGGCTCGGCGGCGGTGGGGCCGCCTCCGTCTCCGCGGCAGTCCTCTGCGCCCACTTCGCCTTCCTGGCCGACGGGCTCGCCGCCGGGCACGCGGCCGGGCTCGCAAGCGGCGGGGTCTTCCCCAGCCTGTGGACCTCCGACGCGGCCGGGCGGCCCCGTTTGCCCCCCTTCGGCGTGCACCACCTGCTCGCGCTCGCCGGCACGCGCACGGCGGGGCTCGAGGAGGCGCTCGCCCTTTCGGCCCCGGAGGTGCGTTCCGGCGCCCCGTGGACGGCGGCCGCCGACGTCTACGGCCTCGCCCGCGCCTTCGTCTCCCTGTGGCTCGGTGCGTACGATCGGCCCGACGTGGACGCCTTGTCGTGGGATCCGGAGCTCGCCGAGGTCCTGGCGACGGCCCTGGCCGACGAGCCGGACCGCCGACCGCCGGCGGCCGACCTCGCCCGCGTCTTCGCGCAGCCGCGGCACGTTCCGGCACGCCCGGTTGCGTCCCGGCGGGCTGAAGTGGCGGCGGCCGCCCGTGGGGCGGGGCACCCGCAACGGGTCCTCTGGGTCGAGGCCGCGCCCTCCTGGACACAGGACGACCTCGACGCCCTGGCCCAGGCCGAGGTCCCGTGGTTTCAACCGATCCTGGATCGAAACGGTCGCGCGTTCGGGCTCGCCCCGTGGCCTCCCGGCTCCGCGGTGCTCGCAAACGCCGGCGGCGAAGCGCCGTTGCAAACGATCCCCGCCCTGGCGGACCTGCCGCCGCGCGTGGCCGATCCGATCCGTACCCGGCTCGGGCCGCGATCGTTCGTCCGTGCCCCCGGGGGGGCCGTCCTGGTGGCCCTCGACGACGTCCTCACCCGATGATCCCTTGCAGGGCGTGGCGAAGGTAAGTTTCCACGAATTGGTTCGTGTCGGATACGGGCACCGTCGGATGTTTTTCACTGATCCGGCCCGTACGCAGCAACGAGGCCACGCCATGGACCACGGCCCACATTTCATAGGCCGCCTGGGTTGGATCGAGGTCCTTGCGGAACACACCCGCTCGAACGCCCTCGCGTAGAGCGCCGCGCACGACCTCCAGGGGTTCGAGGAACGCCCGGGCCTCCTCCTCCAGGAGGTCCTTCCACTCGGGGGCGTCCTCGTCCCCGAGCACGGTGTACAGCCACGGCTGCTCCCGCGCGAACGTAACGTAGGCGCGGGCCATGGCGTGGATCCGAGCGGCGGGTTCCTCGGCGCTCACGGCCGCATCGCGCAGGCGATCGGCCAGCTTCGACAGGCCGGCGCGCCGGATCTCCCGCAGGATCGAGGCCTTGCTGTCGAAGTGTTGATAGAGGGCCGTCGTACTGATCCCGAGGCGCGAGGCGATGCCGCGCATGGTGATGCCCTCGGCGCCGTGTTCCGTGCCGAGCGTCAACGTCGTGTCCAGGATCCGGCGGCGGATGTCATCCTGATTTCGATGGTTCGGGGGCACGTTCGCACGCTATCATCGCCTCCGTAAATGAAAAGACCCGACCGCCGTGAGCCATGCAACATCCGCGCGCTCGATGCATGCGCTTCGTCTTACCCTGCTCGGCACGTGCGCGGTGACGCATTTGGGGCAGCCTGCTCACCGCGAATGGTTCACCCCCACACCGGGGGTGGGTCGGCCCGAGGACCATGACGATCGAAACCGACGGTGGGCACGACGGCGGGGGGAACTTCCCTGCACAGACGAGCGCGCGCGGTTGGCTCGTGGCGTTCGCGGGGCTCGCTGCTGTGTACGCCGCGGCGGCCGCCCGCACGGTCCAGCCGGGAGACGGGGGGGAGTTTGCCACCGTGATGTTGCGCGGGGGGATGCCGCACCCCCCGGGCTACCCGCTGATGCGTGCCCTCGGCCCGCTGGCCCGGGGCCTCGAGGTCCTGTCGCTGCCCCCAGCGCTGGCGGCCGCCCTGCCCTGCGCCGTCGCGGGGGCTCTGGGCTTCGCCCTGCTCGGCCGGCGTCTCGCCCGGGCGGGCCACGGGCTGGCCGGGTGGCTGGCCGTCGGCCTCGCGGCCCTTTCGCCGCCGGCCCTCGGGCACGTGCCGGACGCGGAGGTCTGGGGCCTTTCGGTGCTGCTTTTTGCCGTGGTCGTGTCCGACGCCCTCGCGCCGGAGCCGCCGCGACCGTTTCGCCGTGGTCTCGCCCTGGGCCTTGCGGGCGCGCACCACCAGACGGCGGTGTTCCTGGTGCCCCTTGCTGCCGGAGGGCTCGAACGGCACCTGCGCGGTGCTCCCCTACGCACGCGCGCCGGTGCCTACGGGCGGGCCCTGGCGGGCGCCCTGGCGGGCCTGGCCGCCTACCTGACGCTGCTGTTCGGCCGCGGGGGGGCCTTTCGCTGGGGCGGCGCGATGGACCTTCATCGCCTGGTGGCGCATGTGCTGCGGCGCGACTTCGGCACGTTCCAGCTCGGACTTTCGGGCCTCGACGTGCCGGCCGCGCGGCTGTGGGGCCGGGCGCTCGGGAGCGTGGCAGGCGCGTTTACGGGGGGCCTCGCCCCCTGGCCCCTCGCCGGCGCGGCGATCGCCGGCGCCGCCGTGTGGGCCGTCGTACGGCCGCGTCCCCCCCTCGCCCCGAAGGTCACGGCCGCCGGCTGGCTCCTCGCCCTGGCCGGGGCCCTCGTCGTCTTCCCCGCCCTCGGCAACCTCGACCCCCGCAGCCCCTTCGCGGCCTGGATCCTGGAGCGCTTCGACTTGCTGCCTCTGGTCCTGCTGGTGCCCTTCGTCTCGGCGGCCCTGCACGGGGTCGCGCACCGCCTCGCCCGCCGTTCGAGCGCCCCCATGCGGCGGCTCGCCCCGGGCCTGGTGGGGCTTGCGCTCGCGGTCGTCGCCTTGCGTGGGTTCGCCCACGGCGTCCCCGCCACCGAGCGCGTCACCGAGGCGTACGCGCGCGCGGCCCTCGCCTCGGCCGAGGCCGGCGCGCGCCCGGCCCCGCGACCCGGGCTGCCGGGCGCGGTCCTCGTCGGCCTCGACGACCACCGCACCTTCCCGATCCTGTACGCCCAGGCCGTCCTGGGGGACGCCCCCACGGTGGCATACCTCGACGCGAGGCTGCTGGCCCACCCCTGGTACCGTGTGGCGCTGCGGGCCCGCTTCCCGGGGCTGCCCGACGCGGATCGGCCGGTGCGCTTCGTGGCGGCCCTCGACCGGGCGACGGGTGGCGCGGTGCCCGTGTTCGTCACGCACCGCCTGTCGGTCCCGGTCGCGCGGGACCTCGTGCTCGTGCCCCACGGCACCGTGTACCGGGTGGCGGGGTTCTCCGGGCGGGGCGACCGCCCACCTCCGCTTCCGCGCCGGGCGTCGGACCACCTTGCCGCGATGGCCCGCGCGCGGGCACGCCTGGCCCGCGCCGACGCGCGCCCGCTTCTGCCGATCGAATCACCCGCCCCGGGCCACCCCTTCGCGGGAGATCTTCTCCTTTCGGCGCTCGACCCCACGCGCGGGATGGCCGAGGCCCTGACGGCCGCGGGCGACGAGGTGGCCGCCGCGAAGGTACGCGCCGCCTTCGCGGGGGCGTCGGACCGGTCACCGTAGGACCGCGTGCACAATGTCGGCCGGCCGGCCGACCTTCGAAGGAGAGCAGACCCCCATGTCTCAGGCCCCATCCCCGCCCCCGCGCCCCTCGGTTGCGTTTCGTCGTCTCGTCTGGGCCTGTCCCCTCATCGTCGCGCTGGGCGCCTGTCTCGTGGAGAACCCGAACCGCGTGGACGGTGGCGGCGCCGGGTCGGAGACGACGGGGGGGGCAGGCTCGATGGGCGAGGCTCCGACAGACTCCGATTCCGGCTCGACCCGTGGTGGAAGCACCGCGGGCTCGGAGACCGGCGAGGGGGACGGGGCCACGTGCGGCAACGGTGTCGTCGAACCCGGTGAGACCTGCGACGACGGCAACCTCGACGACGCCGACGGCTGCGACAGCGACTGCCGGCCCACCCCCGCGGCTTGCGGCGACGGCTTTCCCGTCCCGGGAGAGCGGTGCCACGTCCTCGTCGAGGTGCCCCTGCCCGGTCCCCCGACAGGCTTCGGCGCGGGAGACCTCGACGGAGACGGAGACGCGACCCTGGCCGTCGCGACCCCGACCCTGGACCGGGTGGTGCTGGTGGAGATCGCCGAAGATCCGGTGACGACGCAGGAGGTGCTCCTCGGCACACCCGCCACGGCCGTCGCGATCGCCGACGTGACGGTGGACGGCATCCCGGATCTGGTGGCCGGCGGCGCTGCCGGCGTCTTCGTGGCCCCCGGCGACGGCCAGGGGATCTTCGACGCGCCCGCGATGCTCGACGACGGGGAGGTGCTTCATCTCGTGACGGCCGACGCGTCCCCCGATGGCCGCCGCGACATCCTGGCCGTCCGGTCGAAGGGCCAGCCGGTCGAGTACTTCGTGACCTTCTACCTTGCCGAGGGGGGCATGAGTTTCCAGCCGGTGAACGCGTTTTTCCAGGCCTCGCTGGACGCGGACCCGCGACCGGTGGCCGCCCTGGACGCGACGGGCGACGGGCTCGCGGACCTGTTGGCCGCGGATCCGAATGGCGGCGGGCTCGGCCTCTGGGTCGCCGCCGGCCCGGCGCAGTTCGGCGCATCCCCGGATCTGGTCCTGGACCTGGGGGCCGCCCCCGTGGCCATCACCGCCCATGACGCCGACGGCGACGGCGCGCCCGATCTGGCCGTGGGACTGGCGGGCGCTTCCTCCGTGACGGTCCTGCGGGCGACGGGCCCGGGGACCTTCGGCCTCCCGGTGACGGTTCCGCTCGACGCGCCCGTGCGTGCGCTGGCCACCGGAGACCTCGACGGGGATGGGGTCGAGGACCTCGTCGCGGCCCTCGAAGGGGGGATCGTCTCCCTCCTTCGCCGCACGGGGCCGCTGGCCTACGAGCCCTTCGACTCGTTGGACGTGGAGGGGCCCATGGCGGGGGTGGTCGCCGCGGACCTTGACGGCGACGGTCTGGCGGACGTGGCCGCCGCCCGTGCGACCGGTCAGACGGTCCGCGTGCTGCGCTCGAACCCGTGACGCCGCGGGCGTCGTCCCTGCTCGTGTGCTATCATCGAGATCGATGGGCCCCGCGCTCGCCGTCGCCTTCGCGCTGGCCGCCGGTCCGGCCCCGCCCGCCGGTCCGGCCCCGCTCGCGGCGACGGACAAGAAGTCGGCCTATCGCCTCGACAAGCTGCGGGTGGGGCCGTCGCCCCGTCCCCCGGCACGCGCCGGCCAACGCGCCGTGCGCCCGCTGTTCGCGCGCCACGCCTGGACGGACGAAATCGTGGCCCTGGAAGGGGTTTCCGGCGCCCTGCTCGACGACTTCCTGCGCTGCCACTTCACGCGGACGGTCCGCCCGATCCCGGCGCGCCTGCTGGACGTCGTGCGGGCCACGGCGCGCACCTTCGACACCCGCAAGGTGCTGGTGATCAGCGGCTATCGCTCCGACAAGTACAATCTCTGGTTGCGCAAGAAGGGGCGGGAGGTCGCCCGGCGTAGCCAGCACACCCGGGCCAATGCCATCGACTTTCGTCCCGTGGGCGCCGACATCCGGGCCGTCTACCGCCACCTGCGTGCGACCCACGATGGGGGCGTGGGCTTTTATCCAGTGACCCGCTTCGTCCACGTGGACCTGGGCCGGCGGCGGACCTGGCGCGGCCGGTAGGGACGAGCCGTCCTACGCCGGCGGTGCCACACGCCCGAAAGGCCATCGGATCGTCCCGTCCCGCAAGGCGGCGACCACGCGGCGATCGGCCGCCAGGAAGCGCTCGGGCGCGAGCGCCGAACGGCGCACACACGCGAGGTGGCCGGCCAGGGCCCCGTCCGCCAGGTGCACGATCGACGACGGATCGTCCAGTCCGGCGACGCGGGCGTGGAACAGGTGCAGGCGCACGCGGGGCCCGTCCTCGTACTCGAAGGTGGTGGGGGCGAGGGGCGGGCCGAGCACGATGGCCCGGGCCGCTCCTCCCCACTCCTCCGCAAGCTCGCGCCGCAAGGCGGCTCGCAGGGGCTCCCCCGCCTCGACCTTGCCCCCGACGAACTCGTAGGCTCCCGGGCCGAACGCCGCGGTCGGGGGCCTTCGTTGCACGACCAGGCGGCCGGGATCGACCCAAACGACGGCCGCGACCACCTCGAGGCGACCGCGCGGGCGGCCCGGGGACGGACTTCGATCGCACATGGGGCGAGTATGGACGGCAAAGCCCCCTTTGGCCTATGCTCCCCCCAGAACATGCGCCTTTACGCCGCCAAGATCCCGCATATCTCCGCGGCCATCGCGGACCGCCTGTCGTCCGAGGGTCACATCGAACTCGCCGACCGCGACGAGTTCATGAAGGACGTCGAGTCGATCCTGCGCGAGTACCTGCGAAAGGAGCGGGAGATCACGGAGCAGGCCAAGGACATCCTGGAGCGGCGGGGCCTGTCGTACTCGGACCTCTACAAGATCAAGCGACAGATCGCGGACGATCAGGACTTCGGGCTCGGCGACGAGTCGGTCAACTGGATCGCGACGCAGCTCATCGAGCTGTTCATGCGCTCGGCCTTCGTGGAAGAGGTCTACGCGGACGACCCGACCTTGCGCCGGATCCTCAAGGAGATCCTCCGCCGCAACATGCAACTCGACCAGGACCTGGATCGCGAGGTGCGGCGGC
>JALSIN010000210.1 GCA_026989935.1 Polyangiaceae bacterium
GTCCCGGGGGGCGGGCCGGATGCGCGGCGGGCGGACGCCTGCGGCGGCCACGAGCATCGGGGGGGCCAGCGCGTCGCGGGGGGCGGGCCGGATGCGCGGCGGGCGGACGCCTGCGGCGGCCACGAGCATCGGGGGGGCCAGCGCGTCGCGGGGGGCGGGCCGGATGCGCGGCGGGCGGACGCCTGCGGCGGCCACGAGCGCCCGGGCGCCCAGCGGGTCCTGCCGGGCCCGCCGGACGGGCGGCGGGCGGCGCCGGTCCATGCGCCGGGGGTCTTCCGGGGGGCACGCAACGGATCTTCGCGGTGGTGGACACCCACTGAGGCGCACCGTGCCGTCCTCCCCCGCCCCCACACCCACCCGGCCGCCGACCGTCGCCGACCCCTCGGCGCGGCTCGCGGCGATCTACCGCGAACACTTCGCCTTCGTCTGGCGCAGCCTCCGCCGGCTGGGGGTGCCAGAGGACGCCGTGGACGATGCGTGCCAGGACGTCTTCCTGGTCGTCGCCCGTCGCCTGGACGACTTCGAGGGGCGCTCGACCCTGCGGACGTGGTTGTTCGGGATCGCCGTGCGCGTGTCCCGTGCGCGGTGGCGGACGAACGGCCGCCGGCGCCGGCGGGAGGCGGCCGCCGCCGAGGCGGGGGCGGCCGAGGTGGAGCGCCCCCACGAGCGGTGCGAGGCCCGGATCACGCTGCACCGGTTGCTGTTCGAGCTCTCCGAACCCCTGCGCGAGGTCTACATCCTCATGGAGCTCGAAGGCATGACGGCACCCGAGGTCGCCGCAGGGCTCGGGCTGAACGTCAACACGGTCTACACGCGGCTGCGCGCGGCGCGGCGAGACCTCGAACGGCTGGCGGCCGCGATCACGGCCCCGAAGGAGTCCCGATGAAGGATCCGGAGCGTACCCCACTGGCAGCCCTCGTGGACCAGGAGCAACGTGCCGTGGCGCCGCCGCCGGGCGCCGAGGAACGGACCTGGCAGGCCATCGTCCATCGCCTGTCCCACGGCCCGCCGCCGCCGCCGCTCGACCCGGGGCCGGCAGGTTCCGACCCCGCGGCCGCCCCGCCGCCGCCCGCGACCGACCCGGGCGTGGCGGCGGGCTCCGCGGGCGCGGCGTCCACCGCGGCCGGGGGCGCCGGCGCGGGCGCCAAGGTCCTCGCGACGATCGTGCTCGTGGGCGCGACGGCGGGCGCGTGGGCCCTGCGGTCCGGCGCAACGGCCCCCGCGACGGATCCGTTCCCGGTCGCGGCGGTCGTGGACGCGCCGGCGTCTGGTGCATCTGCGCCGATGCCCACCGCGCCGGAGGTGGCGCCGGCCTACGAGCCGTCCGCGCCGCCCGCTCCGACGCGAGGTGATCTCGGAGTCCGGTCGCCGTCGTCGTCCCGGCGGGTCCGGCGTGCCCCGGCCGCACGGAGGTCGTCTGCGCCGCCGTCGTCCGAGGCGACCCTGGCGGAGGAGCTGGCGCTCGTGCGGCGGATCTCCGTGGCGCTGCGGGACGGCCGCGCGGACGAGGCGCTCCGTCTGGCCGAGGCCCACGGGCGCAGGTTCCCGCAGGGGCACTTCGTCGAGGAGCGCACGGCCCTCCACGCGCGGGCGCTGTGCCGCCTGGGCCGCACCGCGCAGGGGCGTCGGCTCGCGCGCCGTTTCCTCCGGAGCCATCCGAACTCGATCCATCAACCGGCCGTGCGCGCGGACTGTCGGGTCGGGGCCGAAAAAGATCCTTCGCCCGCAACGGAAACGGACCGCAGTGGGCACGCACGGAACGAGGCGGCCGCCGAGTCGCCGTAACCCAACCCACTCGAAGGAGTCCATGATGTTCCACCGTACGATCCGCCCGTCCCCGTTCATCCTTTCCTGTACGTTGATGCTCTTTGCGCCCGCCTGCGACATCTCGCTCGGCGGTGACACGGAGGGCGGTGACACGGAGGGAACGGATACGGGGACGACGGGCGACGAAACCGGAGGCAAGGTCGAAACCGGGGATCCGGTCGCCTGCTCGGACACCGAACCGTGCCCGGAGGGCGAGCGCTGCTTCAACGGGCTGTGCGCCCTCGAGTGCTCCCAGGGGGAGGACGGGTCGTGCCCACCCGACCAGCATTGCCGCGAGTCGTTGGGGCTTTGCGTCTACGACAACGCGTTCGTGTGTGAGAACGACGGAGACTGCGCCGAAAGCCAGGTGTGCGTCCTCGGGTTCTGCAGCACGGCCCCGACCACGAGCTGCGACGTCTTCACCCCCTACGACGACGGCTGCCTGGAGTACGAACGTTGCCTCGATCCGGACGGCGACGGTGTGGGTGCGTGCTACTCGTTGCAGGCGTGCGAGTTCGCGGATACGTGCCCGGTGGGACACGCCGGAGCCTTGTGCAACGTGGACCCGGTCACCCTGGACCCGCGCCTTCCGAACAAGGACGCGGTGTGCCTGCTCGGCATGTGCGAGACGGACGCCAACTGCCCCGCCGACTGGACCTGCGTGCGGCTGGCCGGTGACGCGGCTCCGGGCCTTTGCAGCGACGGGTCGCCCGACTCGGCGTGCAAGGACGGTTCGCAGTGCGCGAGCGGCACGTGCGTGCCGAGCCAGGGGCTCGAAGGCGGCTTCTGCCAGTAGCCGGGCGCGGGGGGCGCCGTGCGGCGGGCGACCTCGTCCGCGGCACGGCGCCGCTTCGTACCTGGAGCAAGACGGCGGGAGGAAGGTGGTATCGTCGTCGAACGATGACGGCAAGACTGCGCTCCTCCTGTCTGGCGTTTGGGGCGCTCGTCGCGGCGGCCTGCAGCGGTGGGGACGGGGGCGGCGGTGCGACCACGGGCACGGCGACGGGCGATACGTCCGGTACGTCGGTTGCCTCCACCACGCGCGGGACGACCGCCTCGACGGGGACGGGGACGGGGACGACGGCGACCACGGGGACGCAGGGGACGACGGCGACGACGGATGCGACGGGCACCAGTGCGACGGGGGCGACGGGGGCGACGGGGGCGACGGGGACGGCCGGGACGGGGGCGACGGGGACCGCAGGCACCGGGGCGACGG
>JALSIN010000211.1 GCA_026989935.1 Polyangiaceae bacterium
CGCGCGCCCCCCCTGCGAGAAGACCGCCGCGTGCAGGCGCGAAAGGCGCGGGGAGTCCAGGGGTACCTGGCACTGCTCGTGCCGGCCGAGCACCACGGGCCCCTCCCGCAGGTCGAAGACCCGGGCCGGGCCGCCCTCGGGTTCGAGGCGCACCCCTGGCGGGTCCGGCGGCCGAAACAACGGCGGCGGGACCTCGGGCACCACGAACACGCCGTCGGCCCGCGCGGCCTGCTCGAAGGCCTCGGCCATCTCCTTGGAGCTGCCGTAGCGGGCGTGCGGCGCCTTCGCCAGCGCACGGCCCATGAAGGCGTCCAGGTTCGGCGCGCGGCGCGTGCCGCCGTCCGGCGCCGGCAACGCAAGCGGAGGGGGCGGCTGCTCGAGGTGCTGGTGCAGAAGCTCCGGGAGGCTGCGCCCCTGGAACGGCAAGCGCCCGGCCAGCAACTCGTAGACCACGATCGCCAGGGCGTAGCGGTCCGTCGCGGGGCCGACGTGCTTGCTGTCCCGGAACTGCTCCGGGCTCATGTAGTACGGCGTGCCGAACACCGACCCCGTGCGCGTGGCCTCGTCGAGTTCGAGCCACTTGGCCACCCCCAGGTCGATGAGCACCGGCTGCCACCCCCCCGACCCGTCCGGCGGGTCGTTGCGCAGCAGGATGTTCTCGGGCTTGAGGTCGCGGTGGACCACGCCCAGGCCGTGCATGTCGTCGATGGAGCCGGCCAGCCCCCGCAGCAGCCGGTGGCAGGCCCACCCGTCGCCCGGCGCCACCACGGCCTGGGGGGACGCCCCGTCCACGAACTCCATGGCCATCCAGGTGCGCCCCAGATCGTCGATCCCGTAGTCCTCCACCCGGATCACGCCCGGCAGGGGCTTTTTCGCCATGCGCTCGGCCTCGCGGCGGAACCGGCGGGCCACGTCCGACTCCGGGCGGACCTCGGCACGCAGCCACTTGACGACGACCAGGCGCCGCCGGGCCAGATCGACGCACAGGTGGACGTCGCCGACCGCGCCCGTCCCGAGGGGCCGAACCGAACGATAGGGAAATCCGTACACGGGGCCCGATGGTATCAGGGGGCCGCCCCCGCGAGAACCGGCGCGTCGGAAGGCGCCGCGGCGAAGTCGGTGTCGTTCCACAGGTGGAGCTCGGAACGCACCCCGGCGGCCTCGGCCTCGTAGACCGTGAAGGCGGCCGCATAGGGATGGGCGTCGGCCACGGCGGTGCCGCTCGAGATCCCGTGGACGGGCACCGGTCCTTCGGGCCCCGCGATGGCACCGCGCACCACCTTGTGCTCGTGCCCGTGCAGCACGAGCTCCGCGCCCTCGGCGGCGACGACCCGTCCGAAGGCGGCGAGATCCACCAGCTCGTGCCGCGCCCGCGCCACCCCCTCGATCACCGGGTGGTGGATGAGCACGATGCGTAGCTTGCCCTCGCCCCGCAGCGCGCGCAGGACCGCCGCGAGCCGTTCGAGCTGCTGCGCACCCACGCGTCCGGTCGCCCACAGCGGGCGCGTGGGCACGGCGCTCGACACCCCCACGAGGGCCACGTCGCCGAAGGACTGCACGAACGGGTACGGGTGGTCCCCCAGGCGCTCGCCCTGCATGAAGCGGCCCAGGTAGCGCTCGAACCGCCGGGTGCGTGCAGAGCCCCGGGTGTAGGTGTCGTGGTTGCCCGGGATCACCGTCACCGGCAGGTCGAGCCCGGCAAGGCGCCGCGCCACGTGCTCGAACTCGGACTCGAGCGCAAGGTTCGTAAGATCGCCGGTCACGACCAGCCGGTCCACGTCGAGCCGGCGCGCCGCCTCCACCAGGGCGTCGAACCGATCCTCGTCGTGGCGCCTGCGCCGGCCGAGCAAGAGGTTCAGCCCGCCGGTCGCCCGCTTGTTGAGGTAGCGCAGGGGCCCGACCCCGGTCAGGTCGAGCAGGTGGATGTCGGAAGCGTGCAGGAAACGAAGGCCCACGGTGCGGCTCCACTAGAGATTGTGAATGCCACACTCGGTCTTTGCACGCCCCCGCCACCGGCCGGCACGCTCCCCGCCCGCACCGGCCGACGGCACCGTGCAGGGACGGCACCCGATGCTGTCGTAGCCCTCGTCCAGCAGGCGGTTGTAGGGGACCTGGTGGTCGAGCAGGTAGCGCCAGGTGTCCTTGCGCGTCCACCGCACGAACGGAGCCACCTTGAGGACCGCAGAGCCGTCCGCCCGCCGGGCCACCGACAGCACCGGCGTGTTCGCGCGGGTGGGCGCCTGGTCGCGGCGGATCGCGGTGATCCACACGTCGAGCCGGTCGAGGATCCGGCGCATGGGCGCCACCTTGCGCAGCGCGCAGCAGGCGTCCGGATCCCGGTCCCACAGCGCCGGGCCGTGCGTGCCCGCCTGGGTGCGAAGGTCCACCAGGGGCTCGACCACGACGACCCTCGCGCCGCGGGCCGCGTGCGCCCGGCGGACCTCCACCGACGCCTCGAACAGCAGGCCCGTATCGATGGTGTAGATCGGCGTGTCCGGCCACCTGCGCCGCACGAGGTCGGCGAGGACGCACCCTTCCGGACCGAACGCCGAGGTACACCCCACCCGCAGGTGCCCGAGGGCGTCCATCACCCAGGCCAGGATCGCCTCCGCCGCCCGTCCCTCGAACGCACCGGTCTGCCGCGCGATCGCGACGGGGTCGAACGGGGCCGTGGGATCGACGGCGGGTAAGGGGGGCATCACCGAGACGGTGTAGCACACGGTCCGCCACACCACGGCAAAGCAGCCGTTCGGCTCGCCGGGCCGGGGATCCGGGGACGGCGACGTTTCCCGGCCCCGGGCAGGAAAAACTCCGCGTGCAACGGGACGGTGTCCGCCGGGCGCCACGGCGGCGACACCGCCGAGGCACGGGGTGACTGCTACCCTCCGCGCCCATGAGCCGTCTCCTCGCCACCGGACGCTCCCACCCCTGCGGCGCGCTGCGGCGCGACCACGAGGGCGCCGAGGTCACCTTGTTCGGCTGGGTCCACCGCCGGCGCGACCACGGCGGGCGTATCTTCGTGGATCTACGCGACCGCACCGGCCTCGTGCAGGTGGTCTTCGGCCCGGACATCGACGGCGCCGCCCACGAGGCCGCCGACCGCTTGCGCAGCGAGTTCTGCATCGGGGTCCAGGGGACCGTGGTCTCGCGCGGCGACAACGAGAACCCGAACCTGCCCACGGGCGCCATCGAGGTCGAGGCCCACACGCTGGAGGTCTTCTCGGAGTCGAAGACGCCGCCGTTCGTGCTGTCCGACGACGACCGGCTCGACGTCCACGAGGACCACCGGCTGCGCTACCGCTACCTCGACCTGCGCCGCCCCTCCATGCAGCGCAACTTCCGGCTACGGTCGGAGCTTGCCCAGATCACCCGCCAGGTGCTGACCGAGCACGGCTTTTGGGAGTTGGAGACGCCCTACCTCGTCAAGTACACCCCGGGCGGCGCGCGCAACTTCCTCGTCCCCAGCCGCTTGAACCCCGGTACGTTCTATGCCCTGGCCGAGTCGCCGCAGATCTACAAGCAGCTCTTCATGGTGGCCGGGTTCGACCGCTACTTCCAGATCACGCGCTGCTTTCGCGACGAAGACCTGCGCAACGACCGGCAGCCGGAGTTTACCCAGATCGACGTCGAGATGTCGTTCGCCACGCCGGACCGGGTGTTCGAGCCCATCGAGCAGCTCCTTTGCGCGGTGCTCGAACGGCTCGCCGGACACCGCCTGGCGGGCCCGATCCCGCGCATGACCTGGCAGGAGGCGATGGATCGGTTCGGCTCGGACAAACCGGACCTGCGCTTCGGGCTGGAGCTGGTGGACGTCACGTCCGTGACCCGCGCGTGCGGGTTCCGGGTGTTCGAGGGCGCGCCGCTCGTCAAGGGGCTGTGCCTGCCGCCCGATCGGGCCGCGAGGCTCTCGCGCACCCAGCTCGACAAGTTGACCGACTTCGTGCGGCGGCGTGAGCACGGCGGCGCCAAGGGGCTGGCCTGGGCCCGCGTCGAGGAAGGCGGGTCCCTCAAGGCCCCGTTCGCCAAGAACCTGCGCGAGGGCGTCGCCGCCGAGCTGGTGCGCGCGACGGGAGCCGTGCCCGGGGGGCTGTTGCTGTTCGTCGCGGACGACTTCGAGACCGTGCACGCCGCCCTTTCGAGCCTGCGGCTGCATCTGCGGGACCTGCTGGGTCTCCTCGAAGGGGCGCCGACGTGGAAGCCGGTGTGGATCACCGAGTTTCCCCTGTTCGAGCGCGCATCCGACGGCGCGTTCGTCTCGTCCCACCACCCGTTCACCTCCCCGCTGCCCGAGCACGTGCCGCTGCTCGACGAGGATCCGGCCCGGGTGCGGGCGCAGGCCTACGACCTCGTGCTCAACGGCAACGAGATCGGCGGCGGCAGCATCCGGATCCACCGTGCCGACGTACAGGCGAAGGTGTTCGAGGTGCTGGGCCTGTCCGAGGAGGAGAAGGCGCGCAAGTTCGGCTTCCTGCTCGAAGCCTTCCAGTACGGCCCCCCGCCCCACGGCGGGATCGCCCTGGGGCTCGACCGCATCGCCATGCTCCTGGCGGGCGCGACGAGCCTGCGCGACGTCATCGCCTTCCCCAAGACCCAGCGCGGCCACGATCTCATGACCGGCTGCCCCACCCCGGTGGATCCGGCGCAGCTCGAGGAGCTGTTCATCACCCACCGGCCCCTGCCGAGCCGCGGCGGGGACGACGGCCCGTGAGGCGGGTCGGTCCTCGTCTGGCGCGACCCGCCGCGGCCGCCCTGGCGGGGCTGCTGGCGGTGCTCGCCGCCCCCGGAGCCCTCGGCGGCGGCCTGTTCGCCGTGTCCTTCGGGATGCTGCTTCCGCTGCTTTGGGCCCTCGACGGCGCCCGCGTGCGGGCCGCGTTCGCATACGGGCACCTGTGCGGCATGGTCGCCGTCGGCCTGGGGTTTTCGTGGATCGAAACCTTGCTGACCCGCTACGCGGGCGTCCCCGGGGCGCTCGCCCCCCTCGTCCTGCTGCTGTTCGCCGGGGTCTTCGCCCTGCAGTTCTCGTTGCCCGCGGCCTTCGCCGCCTTCGTGCGCCGAAGGACCGGCCGCCCCATGCTGCTGGCCTTCGCGGCGCCCTATGCCCTGTGCGAGGTGGCGCTGCCGACGATCTTCCCCATGAACCTGGCGATCGCCTGGGCCGAGCACCCCGCCTGGATCCAGCTCGCCGACCTGGGCGGCGTGACCCTCGTGACCTTCGCCCTCGTGGCCCTGCAGTGCGCGGTCTACGATCTCCTGGCGGCCCTGCGACGGGGTGCGCGGCGGGCCGCCGCCGCGTGGGTCGCGATCGCGGCCGGGATCGCGGCCGCCGTGCCTTCGTACGGGCAGGTGCGCCTCGCGGATCTCGACCAGGCCCTGGCCGAAGCGCGGCGGGTCCGGTTCGGGCTCGTGCAGGGGAACATGGCCATCGAGGACGTGCTCGCCCCCGGCGGCGCCGAGACGATCCTGCGCAAGCACCAGGCGGCCTCCGCCGATCTCGAACGGCGCGGCGCCGAGCTCCTGGTGTGGGGCGAGACGGCCTACCCCTTCGGGCCGTGGCTGGGGCGCGCGCGCGGCGGCGACCTGCCGCCGTCCCACCCCTACCGGGTCCGGCGCGGCTTCGCCGGGCCGCTCGTGGTCGGCTACGTGGACGAGGCGGAGGGCGACCCCTACCCGTGGAACACCGCCCGGGTCCTGCGCCCGGACGGCACGTTCGGCGACCGCTACGACAAGGTCTACCGCCTGCTGTTCGGGGAATACGTCCCGCTGGTGGATCCGGCGTGGTTCCAGTCGATCTTCCCCACGGCCTCCCACCTGCACCGCGGCGAGGGGCCGACGGTCCTGCGCGCCGGCGGCCTGCGGCTCGGCCCCCTCATCTGCTACGAGGACGTGCTCGAAGACTACGCCCGGCAGGTGGCCGCCCTGGACATCGACCTGTTCGTCAACCTCACGAACGACGCGTGGTTCGGCGGGGGCGCCGAGCCGCGCCAACACCTGGCGCTGGCCGTGTTCCGCACCGTCGAGCACCGCCGGGCGATGGTCCGGGCGGTGACCACGGGCGTGTCCGCGCACATCGACCCGGGCGGGCGGATCCTCGCACGCACGCGCGTGACCGACCCGGCGACCGAGGGGCCCCAGCCGCCGGACACCCTGCTGGCCGACGCCGCCGTCTTCGACCGCCCGGCCCCCGCCACCGTCTACGCCCGGGCGCCCCACGGCAAGACGGTCCTCTACCTCGCCCTGGTCACCCTCGCCGTCGTCCCGGCGCGCCGGCGCCGGTGCGTGGGGCGGGCCGACCTCGCAGCCCCGGGCGGCCACGGGCCCGCGACCGGAGACGGCGCCGCGGGCGACGGCCACGGAGCCGCGCAATCGCCCTCCTAGCCGGCCAGCGACGCCAGGATCGCCGCCCCGCCCGCCGCGAGCACGCGCTCGGCCAGGATCCGGCCACCTTCCGCCGCGGCCCCGACCGGCCCGGACCAGGTCGCCTCGGCCACCGCGCCGGCGTCGGGCGCGAGCACGTTCGCCCGGGCGCGAAGGCGGGGGCCCTCGACGGTCGCCAGCGCCGCGACCGGCACGTGGCAGTCCGCGCCCAGGCGGTGCACGAACGCGCGTTCGAGGTCGTGGGCGCAGGTCGCCTCGGCGTCCGCGATCGCGGCCACGAGCGCGTGCACGCGGGCGTCGTCGGCCCGCGCCTCGAGGCCGAGCAACCCCTGGCCCGGCGAGGGGAGGAACGACGAGGCCGGCAGGATCCGCGCGTGCGGGGGCAGGATCCCCAGGCGCACGAGCCCCGCCCGCGCCAGGATCACGCCATCGACGTCCCCGGCCTCGACCTTGGAAAGGCGCGTCGGCACGTTGCCGCGGATCGGCCGGACCTCCACCTGCGGCGCGTGCCGGCGAAGCAGCGCCGCGCGGCGCAGGCTCCCCGTCCCCACCGTCGTGCCCGCCGGCAGGTCGCCCGGCGCCAGGCCGGCCAGGGGCGGCCGCAGGACCAGCACGTCCTCCACCGGCGCGCGCGCCACCGTGCCCAGGAGGCACAGCCCGGCGGGCAGCTCGCCCGGCAGGTCCTTGAGGGAGTGCACGGCCAGATCCACCGCCCCGGCCAGCAGCGCCCGCTCGATCTCCCGCACGAACACGCCCTTGCCGCCGAGGGCCGAAAGCGGCCGCGCGCGGTCGCGGTCCCCGGTGGTCACGATCTCGACGATCTCGACGGGCAGGTCCGGGTGGGCCGCCCGCAGCGCCGCGGCCACGTGCCGGGCCTGCCACAGGGCCAGGGCCGACCCGCGCGTGCCGATCCGCAGGCCCCCGGCGCTCACGGGGTGTCCGGAACCTCCTCGGCCGCGGGGGACGCCGCCTCGCCGCCGGCTGCCTCGGTCGCCACCGGCAGGTCGAACAGGCGGACCGCCGCGTCCACCAGCGCCGCGGCCTCCGGATCGCCCCCGGCCGCCGCCTCGCGCAGGCGCGACAGCGGGACGTGGAGGATCTTCGAGACGATGGCGTGGCCCACCTGCTCGACCGCCGCCCGCGCCGGGCCGTCCGCCACCTTCGCGCGCCGCAGCGCCCGCGCCACCTCGGCGTCGGCCACCTCGCGCAGGCGCCGGGACAGCGCCGCGAGGACCGGACCGACGGCCCGCTGCCGCGCCCAGGCGACGAACGCGGCCACCTGCTCGTCCACGATGCGCTCGGCGGCCTCCACCTCCGCCATGCGGGTGCGCTGGTTGTCGTGCACGATGCCCTGCAGGTCGTCGATGTTGTAGAGGTAGACCTGATCGAGCCGGCCCACCTGCGGATCCACGTCGCGGGGCACGGCGATGTCGATGAGGAACAGCGGCTCGTACCGCCGCCCGCGCAGCACGCGGCGGAGGTCCTTCGGGCCGAGGATCGGCTCGCGCGCGCCGGTGCTGGTGATCACCACGTCGGCGCGGCCCAGCTCGTGCAGGCGCCGGTCCCACGGGGCGACGCGGGCCCGCACCCGGTCGGCCAGCGCGGCGGCCCGGTCGGGCGAGCGGTTGACCACCACGATCTCGCCCACCCCCGCCGAGCGCAGGGCCACCGCCGCCTGTTCGGCCATGGTCCCCGCCCCGAGCAGCAGCACCCCGCGCCCGCCGAGGTCCCCGAAGATCGAGCGGGCCAGATCCACCGCCACGCTCGACACGCTCACGGCCCCCCGCCCGATCCCCGTCTGCGTGCGCACCCGCTTGGCCGTCTGCAGCGCCATGGACAGGCACCGGTCGAGCACCACGCCGGCCGCGCCGGCCTGCCGGGCCGTCTCCCACGCCTCCTTGATCTGCCCGGTCACCTGGGTCTCCCCGACCACCAGGGAGTCGAGGCTCGAGGCCACGCGGAACACGTGCCGCACGGCCGCCTCGCCCAGGCGCACGAAGGTCACCGCGGCCACCTCCGCCTCGGCCAGGCCCACGCTGCGCCCGAGCGCGCGCAGGACCCCCTCGGCGGCCCGGGCGGGATCGTCGGCCACGCCGTAGAACTCGACGCGGTTGCAGGTGGAAAGCAGCATCCCCTCGCGCACGGGCCCGGCGGCCAGGAGGGTGCGCAGCCGCTCGGGGACCGTCTGCGGGGCCACGGCGAAGCGCTCGCGCACGTCCACGGCCGCCTCGTGATGGTTGATCCCGGCTGCGAAGATCGGCATGGCGCGGCCCGTGGGGTGGCTACGATCGAAGCCCGTAGGATGCAAGGACGGCCACCACCGCCGCGAAGGCGGCGAGCGTCAGGTGCGCCGCGCGACGGCCCCGGACGCCGAAGGTGCCGCGGGCGACGAGCACGAGCAGGGCGGCGATCCAGGCCCCGGCGGCCAGGGCGAGCTCGAAGCGCCGGTGGGCGAGCAGGTCCGACGGCGCGCGGCCAGTGCGGCGGGCGGCATCGGTGACCCACAACACGCCGGTGACGATGGACAGGGTGAACACCGGGGTCACCAGCAGCAGCAGTCGCACGTGCATGCGCTCGAGACCCGCCAGGGACGTGGCCGACCCGCCCGGGCGAAACCGCTTGGTCCGCAGGCGGTGCTCGAGCGCCAGGTAGGCCGCGGCCACCAGGGCGGCCAGGGCGAACCCGGCCGCCCCGAGGGTGGCGAACAGCACGTGCGCCCGGGCGAGCCCCGCCGGCGCGGGCAGGCGCGCCGTCCCCCCCTGCCCGAAGATCGTCCCGAGGGACAGCGCCGCCAGGGCCACCGAGGCGGCCAGCGGCCCGAACCCCAGCAGGCGGCCGCGGGTGGAGATCCCCAGGTACCCGAGCGCGACCAGCCCGCCGACCAGATCCGCCGACAGGTAGACGGACGACAGCGGGTCGGCCCCGGCGACGCAGCGGCTGCCGATGACCCAAAGGTGCAGGGCCACGCCCGCCGCGAGCACCAGGCGGCCCCAGCGGGTCTTCGGGTCCTGCGGCCCCGCCGCGAGCGCGAGCAGCACGGCGGCCGCCCCGTAGGCCAGGGCGGCGGCGACGAAGGCGAACACCTGCATGGGTTCTTCTCCAGTGTGCCCGAGCCGGCCCCGGCGCGCACGGCGGCGGCTAGACGCGGCCGGGGGCGAGGGCGGAAAGCCCCGCCACCAGCCGGCCCCAGGCCGGGCCGTCGAGGACCTGCTCGGTGCCGTCCGGGCCGACCGGCACGGCCAGGAACCCCGGGACGACCGTGTAGGCGTAGTCACCCAGCACCACGGAGGTTTCGTAGTGCTCCGCCCCCATCTGGGCCAGCTCCTGGGCGCTCTTGACGACCCCGAGCACGTCGTAGGCGTCCACCTCCTGGCCGTCGATCCGATCGAAGTAGACCGCCGGGTTGATGAACAGCGACATGGGGGTCCCGGCGGCGTCGAGCTCGAGCAGATCGCCGCGAAGCTGCACGCGGCCGGCGCCGAGCCACTCGTCCACGAGGCCCTGGGAGACGAAGATCCGGGGCATGGCGGGCCGATGCTAGCCCGAATGGGCCGGCCCGTCCACGGCTTGCATCGCCCGAGCCGCCCCCCCATGCTTGCAACCGGCCCGTCCACGGCCCCTGCCCAAGGAGCAGATCCATGGCCTCCGACAAGATCAAGCAAACGACCGACGATTCCTTCGACAGCGACGTCCTGAAGGCCGAGCGCCCCGTCCTCGTGGACTTCTGGGCGGTCTGGTGCGGCCCCTGCCGAGCCATCGCCCCGCACCTGGACGCGCTGGCGGAGGAGCTCGACGGCAAGCTGGACATCGTGAAGCTCAACGTGGACGAAAACCAGCAGACCGCCATGCAGTACCAGGTGCGCTCGATCCCGACCCTGCTGCTCTTCAAGGGCGGCGAGGTCGTGGACCGGATGGTCGGCAACCCGGGCAGCAAGGCGAAGCTGGCCGAGTTCGTCTCGCGCCACGTGGCGTAGGCCGCCGCGCCCCGCCCTGGCCGGCCGCCGGGCCGGCGCCCCCATCGCGCTCGCCGCGGGAGCCCACCGCCGAAGGGCTCGCGCGGGGCCCGCGGGCCCGTGCTTCGTCGCAGGTCCGGGAGGACCGCTTCCTGGGGTGCAGGCGCGCCCTGGGCCCCCCGCCGCCCCCGCCCGCTACGCGCCGCCGGCCTCGCGCCGCGGGACCCGCTTGGAGATCCCGCAGGTGACCTCGTAGGGCAAAAGGCCCGAGCGGTCCGCGAACTCGAACACGTCCACCTGAGCGTCCCCCTGGCGACCGAGGAGCGTGACGAGGTCGCCCGGCCCCGCCTCCGGAACGTCCGTAAGATCCACCATGGCGATGTCCATGGAGACCTCCCCCACCAGCGGGCATCGGCGCCCGCGCACGAGGACGCAGGCCGCCCCACCTGCGGCGCGCGGGAACCCGTCGGCGTACCCCACGGGCACGACCCCGAGGCGGGAGGGGCGGCGCAGCACGCCGCAGCCGCCGTAGCCGACACGCGCCCCGGCCGGCAGCGCGCGCACGTCGAGCACCCGCGAGTGGAACGAAAGCGCGGGCCGCAGCCCGGAAAGCCGCGTCGAACGGCTCGGGGAGGCGCCGTACAGGGCGATCCCCGGGCGGACGAGATCGAGGTGGGTCCAGGGGAAGCGGGCCAGCGCCGCCGAGTTGGCCGCGTGGAGCAGCGGGGGCTCGGGGGCCCCGAGGGCTTCGACCACCCGTGGCACGGCCGCGAGCAGGGCCGTAAGCTGCCGCCGCGTCTCGGCCTCGCCGCCGGGCTCGCTCGCGCGGGCAAAATGCGTCATCAGGCCCTCGACCACCACGGCGTCGCGGGCCGCCCGGAGTCGGTCGAGCAGCGCCGAGAGGTCCTCGGGGCGGACGCCGAGCCGGGCCATGCCCGTGTCGAGCTTGACGTGGACGCGCACGCGCCCGGCCCCGTGCCGCGCCACGGCCGCCGCCAGGCGTTCGACGTGGTCCGCCGTCCACACCACGGGCCGCAGCCCGGTGGCCACCACGGCGTCCTCGGCGCCCGCGGGCACGCCCCCCAGGACCACCACCGGCGCGGCGATCCCGGCGGCCCGCAGCTCGATCCCCTCCTCCACGAGGCTGACCGCCAGCCCGAACACCCCCGCGTCCACGAAGGCGCGCGCGGCATAGGCGGCGCCGTGGCCGTAGGCGTCGGCCTTGACCACGGCGAGGATCCGGCGAGCGCCCCCCACGTGGTCGGCGACCACGCGCACGTTCGCTGCGAGCGCCGCGGGGTCCACCTCCGCCCAGGTGGGCCGCACCCGGGGCGGGCCGATCACGACGTCGGGGCGCTTCCGATCCGCGAGCGGGCGCACGGCGGGGGTCCTATCACACGTGGGCACGGCGTGCCCGACGACGCACCGGGCCCCCGGGACCTTCCACCGCCGGCGCCGCGGGGGTCGAGGTCCGCGCCGGTGTCTCGGACCGGACCCGAGGTCGCAGCCCGCCGGCCCGATGCCGGCGGTTCACGCCTCGGCGAGGAAGCGGTCGGACAGGAGCAGGCGCCGGCCTCGCGCGTGGAGCAAACCCTCGCGGGCGAAGGACGACAGGGTGCGGGAGACCGTCTCGCGGCACGACCCCACCATGCGCGCCAGCTCCGTCTGCGTGGGCACCGGCGCGAGGACCCAGCCCTCGCTGGTCATCGCCCGCTTGCCCTGGCGCGCCACCAGCCGGGCCAGGGTGCGGCGCAGGCGCTGCTCCACGTCGCACAGGGCGAGGCCGCTGGCCACGGACTGGGCGTCGCGCAGCCGGTCGTGGACGATCCGCGCGAAGCGGCCGAGGATCTCCGGGCGGCGGTCCACCCAGGCGCGCACGGCGGGCACGGGCACCTTCACGAGATGCGCCTCGACCGCCACCTGGGCCGACAGCGTGGCGGGGCGATCGTCGAAGGCGCACGACTCTCCGAACACCTCGCCCGGCCCCAGACTGAACAGGATGAGCTCCCGGCCGCCTTCGAGGTTCGACGCCAGGTGCACGCGACCGCGGAGGACCACCCACACGCCGTCGGGGGTCTCCCCCTCCCGCAGCACCACCGCCCCCGCCTTGCGTACCGTGCGCGATGCGGCCCCGGCCAGCACCGCCAGGTCCTCCGGGACGGCCGCGTCGAAGGGGTCCACGCATGCCAGCGCCTCCGACAGCGGCATGCGCTCCAGGGGGATCGTGGGACGACGTCGGCTCGTGTGCTCCATGCTCCGACATGAAAGCACGTTCCGTGCCAACGTCCGCCACACGAAGAACCTGGCGGTCCCACCTCGAATCGAGGTGTGATCCGCGCCCCAACCGCGGCCTGTTGCAGGCTGCATCGTGTGCTTTCGGACACACTGCGTCCGTCCCGCCACGCGATCCTCTGCGCATCGGGCGCACTTTTCCGCCCCCCCCCGTCGCGTGGTATCCACCGCGCCGTGCCCGACATCGTGGTCAACGGAACGCCCCGCGCGGTCCCCGACGGGGCCACGGTCGCCGACCTGGTGGGTTCGCTCGGGCTCTTGCCCGACCAGGTCGCCGTCGAACGCAACCGGTCGATCGTCCCGCGGGCCGAGCACGCGACGACGAGGCTCGAAGACGGCGACCGCGTCGAGATCGTGACCTTCGTCGGAGGAGGATGACACCCATGCCGGACGACCCCATCACCGCCCTGCAGGCCGCCGACCCGTGGACCCTCGCCGGGCGTACCCTGCGATCGAGGCTCATCGTCGGCACCGGCAAGTACCGCTCCAAGCAGGACACGATCGCGGCCCTGGACGCCAGCGGCGCCGAGATCGTCACGGTCGCCCTGCGGCGGGTGGATCTCGACAACCCGGAGAACGTCCTTTCGTGGATCGACCGGGACCGCTACACCCTGCTGCCCAACACGGCCGGCTGCTACACCGCCGACGAGGCCATCCGAGTGTGCCGTCTGGCGCGGGAACTGGGCCTTGCGGACCTCGTCAAGCTCGAGGTCATCGGGGACTCGAAGACGCTGCTGCCGGACAACGAGCAGACCCTCGCCGCCGCCCGGACGTTGCTCGACGAGGGCTTTACGGTGCTCCCCTATTGCTCCGACGACCCGGTGGTCTGCCGCAAGCTCGAGGAGATGGGGTGCGCGGCGGTGATGCCCCTGGCCGCTCCGATCGGGTCGGGGCTGGGGATCCAGAACCCGCACAAGATCCGCCTCATCGTCGAGCAGAGCCAGGTGCCGGTGATCGTGGACGCCGGGGTGGGCACCGCCAGCGACGCCGCCATCGCCCTCGAACTCGGCTGCACCGCGGTGCTCATGAACACCGCCATCGCCGAGGCCCAGGCCCCGGCCAAGATGGCCACCGCCATGCGCCTCGCCGTGGTCGCCGGGCGCCTGGCCCACACCGCCGGGCGCATGCCGCGCAGACTCCTCGCCTCCCCCTCCTCCCCCACCCAGGGGCTGCTGGAGGGCTGAGCGCCCCCCCTCGCGGCCTTTCAGCTCCGCCGGCGCGGAAAGAGGCCGCTCGGCCCGCGTCCGGACCCGGTGCGACGAAACGGAGCGCTTGCGCCCCCTGCCGTGCGCCTCGAAGATCCCGTACGGCATGCCCGCGAACGCCCCCCCCTTCGAGGTCCTCGTCGTCACCGGCAGGGGCGGGGACGTTCCGTGGGAAAAGTTCATCAAAGTTCTTGATGATCATGGACAAAATATTGAAATCACGATTTTATTTCGCATAGACGAAGGATCCCTTGAGCCGTTTCTCCGGCGGCGGCACGCGCGGTTCGTGGCGGCTCTGGCCGACCGGGGCGTCCGCGCGCTGCGGGCGATCGGGCCCGGCCCGGTGCGCCCGCAGGTCGCGTGGGCCCCGTTCGCCGGCGTGCACCTGCGGGGGGACCCCACGCCGGACGACCTCCGGTCCGCCCGCGGGCTCGGCCCACCTGGGGGGATCGTCGGCGGCGCCTACCACCTGCCCGCGCGCCCGCTGCCCCCCCGCCTCGACTACGCCCTGGTCGCCCCCGTCTTCGCCCCGCGCAGCAGCCGGGGCAAGCGGCCCATGGGACTCGCCGGCCTGCGCGCCTTCGTCGCGGCGCAGGCGCAGACGGGCGTGCCCGTCGTGGCGCTCGGGGGCCTGCGCCCGGATCGGGTCGCCGCCCTGCGGGAAGCGGGGGCCGCCGCCGTCGCGGGGATCACCTGTTTCTTGGGGCCGCCCGAGGTCGTCGTCCAAGATGGCCCAGCGGTGCTCGCCGCGTGGAGGCGGGCCCGCGAAGGCGCCCGTGATGCCGCGACGTGACGACCCCGACCGCAGACCACCCCCGGACCGCAGCTTCTCGGCCCGCCTGGCCCGTGCCGTGCTGGTGGTGGGGGTCGCCCTGTTGCTCGTGCGGGCGACGGCGGCGACCGTGGTGACCGTGCGCGGCAACGGCATGGCGCCGACCATCGTGGACGGCGAGCCGATCCTCGTGCTGCGCGGCGCGGTCGGGGTGCGTCAGGGCGATGTGGTGGTGTACGAGCCGCCGGCGCTGCGGATCCCCCTGGCGCCGGCGTCCGACGCGGGCACCGGCACGGCCGCCCCCGAGCCCGGCGCCGAGCCGCCCGACCCGAAGTACGCCATGCGCAACACCGCCGTCGTGGACCCGGAGGAGCTCGAACGCAACTGGTCGAAGGTCCGGGCGCGAAGCGACGGGATCGCCGCGACGATCCGCCCGAAGGCCCTGCGCGTGGGGCGCGTCCTCGCCCTGCCCGGCCAGACCGTCACCTTCCACGTTCCCGACGTGCCCCTCGGGATCCTCATCGACGGCACCCCCATCGTGCGCAAGGCCGCCGATCCCCTTCCCTTGCGCCTGCCCGCCCCCGGCGGCGGCGCCGTGGACCGGCCCCCGGCGCCCTCCGCGTACGAGGTCGTGGGCGAGCGCCGCTACCGGATCCTCCTCGAACCGGGCCCGCCCACCCCCTTTTCCGGCTTCGACCTCCCGCCCGCGGAGGCCGGGCCCGCCCAGATCACCCTCGACGGCTACCTGGTGCTGGCGGACAACCGCGTCGAGGGGGCCTGCTGCGACTCGCGCGCCCTCGGGGTCATCCCGCGCGAGGCGATCCGCGGCCGCGTCCTCGCGCGGCTCCTCGCGCGGTCCCAGGCGACCCCGAGCCTCGCCCCCGGCGCCCGCGGCTTCGCCTGGATGCCCTGACGGCGCGGGGCGCGGCTCCGCTTGACGCCCGCCGCCCCGGCCCCTATATCCCCTCGCCCAGCCTGCCGCTTTAGCTCAGTTGGTAGAGCAGCTGATTCGTAATCAGCAGGTCTGCGGTTCGAGTCCGCAAAGCGGCTCCGCCCCCCGGGGGCTACGTACGCGCCCCGCCACGACGCGGTGGCAGCGCCGCGGTCGAACGCGCGGCGCGGGCGCCGTTGTCCCGGCGGGCCTCATCGGCCCGACGGCTCGAACCGGTCGGCGAGCCAGCGCCCCAGGAAGCGCACGAACGCGACGGCCGACAGCACCCCGGCCGCGAGAAAGGATGCCTCGGCCGCCGGGGTGTCCCAGAGGTTCTCGGAGCCGCCGGGGATCACCGGGGCGGGGGACGGCGCGGGTTCGGGCCGCACGCGCCGGGCGGCCGCGACCAGGCCCCCGGCGCGGACGAACGCCAGCACGTCCTCGAGCTCGCGCGCGTCGAAGAAGGTCCCGCACGTGGGGCAGTCGTCCACCACGATGCCGGAGATCCGGGCGAAGTTGCGCCGCGTCATGATCGTGCCGCACGCGGGACAGTGGCGATACCGGACCGGCCGCCCACCGACGCGGACCTCGAAGCGCGGGACGGCGCGGTCGCGCACCGCTTCCGGGACGACGGCCGCCGCCGCCTCGCGTACGAGGGCGTCCATCGTCGCCCGTGGGACGAAACACCCGCCACAGCGGGGGCAGCCGTGGACCGCAAGCCCGGCGGGCCGCGCCCGCGTGGGGGCCAGCGCGAACCCGGAAAGGGGGGGAGCCCCCTCGCACGCCGGGCACGTCCACGGCGGGGTGCCGGGCGGCGGGCCGACCGCCACGGCCATCGAGGCCCCGCAGGTCGGGCAAAAGGACGCCCCCTCCGCCACGGCGGCGGCGCAGGCCGGACAGCGCACGCTCGCGCGCGGGTCCGGCGCCCCGAGCGGCACGAGCGGCGCGCCGCAGTACGCGCAGGGCACGATCCCCGATCCCGCCGCCGCCCCGGCCGGCGCGCCGCACCCCGGGCAGTGACGCGGGCGGCGGCGACGCGGGTCCATCGCGATCGAGCGTAGCAGCCCGCGCGGGCCCGCGGCCGGGGGCGAGTTCGTGGGCCCCTCGGTGCGCCGCGCTTCCGCCCCGCCCCGTGCCGCCTACGCCGCCGCCGCCCGCACGGGCCACCGCGGAAGCGCCGCGCGCAGCAGGGCCTCCGCCGTCTGGGGAGACCCCACCTCCTCGAACACGGCCCAGCCCAGGCCCCCGGCCACCGCCACCGTGCGCGCCGGCCCCAGCACCACGGGCTCCCGCCCGAAGCCCGCCATCGCCCGCACGATCCGGGCCGTGGCCGGGGCCGTGTCCACACCGCGGACGAGGACGGCCAGCTCCCCGTCCGCGAGGCGGGCCGGCACGTCCTGGTCCCGAACCGCCCCCTCGACCCGGTGCCCGAGTTGCACGACCAGTTCGTCGAATGCCTGCGACCCGAGCCGGTCCCGCAGGCGCAGGGCACCGCGTAGCTGGAACCGCACCACGGCCGGCCCATCCGCCGTCGAGGTGTGGTGCGCCAGGTCGATCGCCCGCTGCACCTCGTCGAGAAAGGCCTCCCGGGTGCACAGCTCCGTGACGGGGTCCACCCGGCGCAGGTCGTCGAGCACCGCCCGCTGCCAGCTCGCCTCCTTGCGCAGCCGGGCCCGGTCCCGTTCGAGCGACGCCACGATCCGCGCGGCCCGGGCGGCGACGGCCACCGCCGCGGGGTCGGCCTCGCCCGGGCGCAGGAAGACCACCCGGTCCGCCCACGCGGGCCGCGGCACCGCGGCCACGGCCACGGTCGGCGGGCCCACGGTCGCGTCCCGCCCCGCCGCCAGGAAGCGCCGGCCCGGCAGGTCGTCGAGGGCGAACACGACGGCGTCGGATGGAAGCGCTCCGTCCCGGCCCGGCACGAGAAGACGCGGCGGCCGGCCGAAGGCGGCCTCCAGGGGTGCGAGGAGCCCCCGCGGAACCTCGGCCCCCGCCACGTAGGCCACGCCCTCGACGGGCGGCCACGGCCCCCTCGGCGCCGCGGCCGGAAGCGGCGTTCGTTCCAAAGCGGTCATGCCGGTTCCATCGGCCCGTCCGGCCGAACCTCGAGGGGGACCGGCCCGGATCCGGCCGGCGAGGCCGCCCGGTCCACCACCAGCACCAGCTTGCCCACCGTCTCGCCCGATTCGAGCATCCGGTGGGCCCGCGCGACCTCGGCAAACGGCACCGCCGTGACCGGCTGCGCGTCGAAGACCCCCTGCGCCGCACACCGGGTGAGGGCCTCGATGCCCTCGGCGAGCAGGGCGTGCTGCGAAAACAGGTAGCTCAAGTTGAACCCCAGGACGCTGCGATTCTTGCCGGTAAGGTCGAGGGGGGAGAAACGCGGCGTGCGCAGGAACTTCCACGCAAGTGCCAGGGGGTTCGGCCGGCCGCGTCCCTTCGGCAGCATCGAGTGGAAACCGTAGACGACCAGCCGCCCCATGGGCGCGAGCAGGTCGTAGCTCGCTCGCAAGGTGGCCACCCCGGTCGCGTCCAGCACCAGGTCGTAGCCGTCCGGCGCGGCCGCCCGGGCCGCCTCGGCCCACCGGCGGTCACGCACGATCACCTCGTGCGCCCCCATGCGACGGGCCGGGTCGATCTTGTGGGCGGCGCCGACGACCCCCACGCAGCGCGCTCCGGCCCGCCGGGCCAGCGCCGCCAGCAGGCCCCCGACGCCGCCGGCCGCCGAATGCACCAGCACGCGCGCCCCCGGCCGCACGGCGCCGAGCACTTCGAGGCCGTACCAGGCCGTCAAGAACGCCACGGGCAACGCGGCGGCGCGCACGGCCGAAAGCCCCGCCGGGCGGCGAAACACCTGTCGGGCCGGCACCACCACCTCGCTCGCGTAGCCGAAGAAGCGCGTGACGGCCACGACCGCGTCCCCGGGCGCAAGACCCGCGCCCCCCTCGCCCACCTCCGCCACCCGCCCGGCCACCTCGAACCCCGGGGTGATCGGGTAACCCACGTAGGTCCTGGCCGACGCATAGAGCCCCATGCGCGTGACGCAGTCGGCGTAGTTGACCCCCGCCGCCGCCACCGCCACGCGCACCTGCCCGGGTTCGAGCCGCGCGCGCCGGACCCGCTCGAAGCCGAGGCGGTCGTAGCCGCCCGGTCGCCGGATGACCACGCGCAGCACGTCACTCATCGGTAGAACGGGCGGGCCGCCGCCCGTGCCGCCCGCTCGAAGCGCACGAGCTGCGCGCGCGCGCGTTCGAGCCCCGCGCAGACGACGTCCGTGGCCGGACGGCGGGGCAGCGCGCCCGTGCCGTAGGGGTCCTCCGTGCGCTCGAACACCCCCGGCTCGAGTACGAGCCGCTCGAGGGGGCGCGGCTGGTACCCGGCGCGGTCGAGGGCGAGCTTGAGGTCGCGGGGCAGCGCGTACACCGCCAGCACGAACTCCCACAGCGCCCGCCGGGCGCCTTCGAGGGCCTGATCGTAGTCCATCGCGGCCCGCCACGTGGTCACCGGACCCGCCCCGAGGTCGCCGAGGCGCCGTAGCTGG
>JALSIN010000212.1 GCA_026989935.1 Polyangiaceae bacterium
GCGCGAAGGCGAGCCCCTGCACGGGCATGTGGGCGTAGGGGCGATGGAAGTACAGGCGGTCGTAGGCGTCGAGGATCCGCCATGGGTCCGCCGCGGGATCGCGATCGTCGCAAAAGGCCCGCAGGGCCGCGGCCACCGCCTCGCTGTAGCACGTCGTGGAGTAGCGGCCGTTGAAGACCGGCACGTCGGTCCCCGCGCCCACGGCCTGCGCGTAGGCCGGGACGAACCACCGGGCGAAGGGCTTGCGAAAGTCCGCGCCGCGGTACCAGGACGAGCCCCGCGCCCCCGCGAGATCCACCTCCAGCAGGCGGGCGGTGGGCTCGATCAGCATCGCCACGGCGCCGGCCCCCTGCGTGGGCTCTCCCGTGCTGCCGCGGGGATAGACGGCAAGGTCGCTCGCCACCACGATCGCCACACGGTCCCGCCCGTCCACGGCCACGAAGCGCACGGCCTGCGCCACGCCGTACACGCCCGCGAGGCACGCGTGCTTGATCTCGGGCACCTCGCAGTCGCGCGCAAGGGGAGCGGCGCCGCGCGCGAGCAGCGCCTCGTCCACGAGCCCGCGCACGATGACGGCGCCCGCCGCGTTGTCCTCGCTCGACTCGGTGGCGAGCACGAGCATCCCCACCCGCGCCGGATCCACGTCGAAGCGCTCGATGAGCCGCAGCACCGCGCCGGCCGCCAGCGTGTAGGCGTTCTCGTCCGGGCCTGCGATGCGGAAGCTGTCGCCCACGACGGCCCGCGTCTTGGCCGCGTCCGCCCCGGTCCAGCGGCAAAACTCGTCGAGGCGGACCCGAAACCGTGGCAGTTCCAGCGCGAACCCGCTGATCCCGGGCACCTTCGTATTTTCCTGGACGCTCTGGGTCGTCATTGTTGGGACGGTACCGGACGCGGCGCTGCTCTCGCGTGATTCCGCGCACGCGCCCGCCGGGCCGCTGCGTCCGGGCGCCCGGCGGGCCCACGGCGGGGTGGACCGCGTTCTCACTCGATCGTAGGGTCTCGTCGTGCCTGCGCCGCCGACCTCCCTGGTGGTATGGATCACAGGCGCGGCGGGCGGGATCGGCTCGGCCGTGGCCCGGGTCTTCGCCGCGTCCGGGGCCCGGTTGGTGCTGCACACCGGGCGCCGGCCGCGCCCGCCGGCCGACACCCCCGGCGTGCGTCCCGACCGATCGTACGTCTACGCGGCCGACGTACGCTCGCCCTCGGCCCACGACGACGCCCTTTCGGAGGCCCTCGCGCGCTTTGGACGGATCGACGTATGCGTGGCGAACGCCGGGATCTGGCCGCCGCAGGACACGCCGTTGAAGGACATGGACCCGGCCCGCGTCCAAGAAGTGCTCGACGTCAACCTCGCGGGCGCCCTCTGGACCGCCCGGGCCTTCCTGCGCGTGCTGGCCGACACGGGCCCCCGACCCGACGGCCTCGGGGCGAGCCTGTGCTTCGTCGGCTCCACGGCCGGACGCTTCGGCGAGCCCTTCCACGCCGCCTACGCCGCCTCGAAGGGTGGGCTTCGTGCCCTGGTCCCGACGCTGGCGCGCGAGATCGTCGAACTCGATCCCCGCGGTCGGGTCAACATGGTCGAACCCGGCTGGACCGCCACCGCCATGGCGCGACCGGGCCTGGCCGACGACGGGGCCATCCGGCACGCACTCTCCACCATGCCGCTGGCGCGCGTGGCGACGGCCGGGGACATCGCCCAGGCCATCGCCTACCTGTGCGACCCGGTCCGCGCGCGGCACGTCACGGGCGAGGTCGTCACCGTCGCGGGTGGGATGCAAGGGCGCCTGGTGCGACCGCCCGAGGGCGTCGATCCCGACGCGGTGCGCGCCGCCATCGACCGCGACGAGGGCGTATAGTCCCCATCATGCGATCCCGATCCACGGGCTTTTCGCTGCGCGGCCACACCCGCCCGGCGAACGACGATGCCTTCGTTTCAGACCCGACCCTCGGGCTCCATGCCGTCTGCGACGGTCTGCCCTCGAATGCGGCCGGCCCCTCCGCGGCCGCGCGGGCCCTCGACGCCCTCGTCCACCACCTGCGGGAACGCACGGGCGTCCTCGACGAGCCGTCCGCGGCGGCGGCCCTGCGCAAGGCCTTCGAGGTCGCCAACGACGTCCTGTTCGAGGCAAGTCGGCGAAGCGGCGCGCGACTCGTCACCACCTGTACGGCGCTCTTGCTCGTGGGATCGACCGGCTTTTTGGCTCACGTCGGCACGAGTCGCATGTACCTGCTGCGTGACGGGCGGCTGGAGTTGCTGACGGACGATCACAACTATCAACACGAAGCCGTGCGCAACGGGATCCTGTCCCCCCGCCGGGCCCTGGCCTCCCCCTATGCGCGGAGGCTGACGCGGGCCCTGGGCATGCGCGACACGATCACGGTGGACACCCTGCGGTTTCCGTTGCTCGACGGCGACCGGCTGCTGCTGTGCACGGATGGTGTGTACGAGGCGTTCGACACCCTCGACCCACACCGCCTGCTCACTTCCGACGAACGGGACCCGGCGCGCGCGCTGGTGCAGATGACCCATGAAGCCCACGGCGAAGACGACGCCACGGCCGTCGTGCTGGCGATCGACGCCACGGGTTCCGCCGCGCCCGGTCGAAAGAGGCGCATCGGCGCCGCCCTCGAGGCCATCGCGAACGTGCCGCTGTTCGCCGATCTGACCCTGCGCGAGCGCTACACCATCCTCGACCTGTTTCGTCCCCTTTCGGTGGGTCCCGCCCACCCCGTCGTTCGGCAGGGCGACCCGGGGGACAGCCTCTACGTCCTGCTCGACGGCCGCGTGGACGTGCGGCGGGGCTCCAAACGGGTGGCCACGCTCGGACCGGGCAGCCACTTCGGCGAGATGGCGCTGCTTTCCAACCGGCCACGGTCCGCCACGGTGACCGCGCGGGCTCCGACCGAGTTGCTGGAGTTGGGGCGCGACGCCTTCCTCGATCTCGTGGCGCGCGACTCGACCATCGGCGCCAAGATC
>JALSIN010000213.1 GCA_026989935.1 Polyangiaceae bacterium
AGGCCCGCCCGGCGGGCCCACCCGGACGCTGGAGATGCGCACACGAACCGCCCCATAGGCCCCGGGGCCCGGTGCGGCCGCGAACGCCCGTTTCGCTCGGGAGGGAGCGGGCCGGGTCGCCGACGGGAACGAAGACGGGAACGCAGACGGATCCGGCCACGGCCACCGGCACGGCCACGGGTGCCCGCCCCCGTCCCGGTGCCGGTGGCGGTGCCTGTGGGCGTCCCTGTCCCCGTTCCCGTAACGCCGAGCGCTGGACGCCCCGACCCGCCGCGTTGTCGGGGCCGGTGCCGGTGCGCGTCCCTGTTCCCGTCCCCGTACACCGGAGCGCTGGAGCTACCGCCGAGCGTCGGCCGGCGCGTCCGACCCGAACGAAGGGGGACCATCCGGCCGCGGCGAGCGTGGTCGCCGATGGGCACGCAGCCGGGTTCGGCCACGGCCACCGACACGGCCACGGGTGCCCGCCCCCGTCCCGGTGCCGGTGGCGGTGCCTGTGGGCGTCCCCGTCCCCGTCCCCGTAACGCCGAGCGCTGGACGCCCCGACCCGCCGCGTTGTCGGGGCCGGTGCCGGTGCGCGTCCCTGTTCCCGTCCCCGTAACGCCGAGCGCTGGACGCCCCGACCCGCCGCGGTGCCCGTGCCGGTGCCGGTGCGCGTCCCCGTCCCCGTAACCCTCATCGCTGGACGCACCGACCCGCCGCGGTGTCCGTACCGGTGCCGGTGCGCGTCGCCGTCGCCGTTCCCGTTCCCGTCCCGAAAAACCGGAACGCTGGGGGCACCTCCGGGTATGGGCTGGCGGGTCGGCGCGGTTGCGGTGGTCGCCCTGGGGGTGTGCCGGGGGTTCACCGCCGGGTGGATCCGGAAGCCGGGGCGGGGGGCTTCGTGAGCGCCTCGCCCAGGCGTTCGAGCAGGCGGGCGTGGCGTCGGCTGAACGTGCTCGGGTGGACTCCCTCGCTGCGCGCGAGATCCGAAAGGGACCGGCCCTCGACGTAGACCGCCTGGTAGAGCGCCTGGTCGTCGTCCGACAGGGTGGCAAGGACCCGGCGGAGCCGGTCCACGAGTTCCGTCCGGGCCAGGTGGGTCTCCGGATCTTCCTCGGCGGCCGCCACCGTCTGGTCGTCGTAGAGTGCCATGCGGCGGGCGATGATGCCCGCGGCCGTTGCCTGGACCACCTTCGCCGCCGCCTCCACGCGGGCCTTGGCGTCCCGCCGCAGTGCCTCGGCGGCCGTCTCCGTCAGCGCATCGAGAGCCCGTTGATGGTTCTCGAGCTGGGCGAGCGCCCGGCGGTGCTGGCGGACGCTGCGGTTGTCCCGGCGCAGGGCGTCGAGGATTGCGCCCGTGACCCGCGGCCGGGCGTAGGCCCAAAATGGGGCGCCGGTGTCCGGATCGTAGCGCGCCGCCGCGACCACGAGGGCCTCGCGGGCGACGCCGGCCAGGTCGTCCAGGTCCAGCGACTGGCAGAGGTACGAGGATCGCCGACCGATCCGCCGGGCCATTGCCTCGGCCGCCGGTAGGTAGCGCTGGGCGCGGTCGCGCTGGGCGTCGGACAGCGTGCCCTGGTCCAACGAGGCGGTCATGAGCCGGTGTGGGTGCCGTGGATCGTTCTCCGCAACGCCTTGCGCTGGGCCTCGGTGACATCGACGAATCGAAGCCCCGCCCCCTCCGGGCGCGTTCGGACGACCTCGGCGAGAAGGGTGACGATCCGTTTCTGCTTGGGAAACTCGAGCACCAGCCCCAATGGCGTCTGCGGTTCGGCGTATACCGGCCCCTCGATCCCGCACCCTCCCATGCTGAGATCCGTCACGCGGGCGCCGAGGATCACCTCCGTGCCGAGGATGTCGGCGCGGGCATCCACCCGAAGCCGCCGGTGCCTGCGCAGCTCTCGCGACATGAGGGCAGGATAACAGGCCGCGCGATGTCGGGGCCCACAGCCGTGGTTTGCCATTTTGACAAGGGAGAGCGCCGGGAATTCCATTTTTCTCTTGTAATTTCTGCATGGCTAAATGGCTCGAATATTGCTAGCCCAAGGGGCCGCCATGCCCACCCGATGCCTTCGCACGCTCGCGCTTGGTCTCCTCCTCGGAGCGGGGGTCACGGGATGCAAGTCCGCCGCGACGATCCCCGGGACGGAGATTCCGGACACGCCGGAGAACCGGCAAGTCCTGCAGACGCTGGAGAACTACCGTATCGCGATGGTGCAGCGGGATCCGGCGGCCGTACTCGCGACGGTCCACGCCACGTACTACGATCACGCGGGGACCGACGATCCGGCGGACGACCTGACGTATGATCGTCTGGCCGCCGTGGTTCGCCAGCGTCTTGCGCAGGTCGAGTCGATCCGTTTTTCGATGGACTATCTCGAGGTGTCCGTCAAGGACGACCGCGCGGTCGTGCGGGTGTGGATCGATGCGAGCTTCCGGTTGCGCGCCACCGTGTCCGACGAGGAGGCCCCGAAGGTGGAGGGACTGACGAGGGAAAAGAGCCGCTACGCGCGCCTGCAGGACTTCAACATGTTCGAGCTGGTGCGCGACGGCAAGAGCTGGCTCATCACCCGCGGGATCTGACCTGCGGCCGCGCGTCGGGCCGCGGGCGGGCGTCGTCGTGGAACGCGAGCCGCCGGCGCCACCGCTGGAGCAGGCGCGCGGCGCCGTCGGTGGCCGGCAGGCGGCCTTCGAGCCGGTCGAGCGCCCGGCGGGCCGCGTCGAGGTCGCCCGCAGCGAGGGCCGTCGCGGCGTGCAACTCGTCGAGGGCCCGGGCGAAGGCGGCGGACAGCAGGGAAGGGTCGTCGGCGAGCGCGGCTGCGGCCCGTCCGAGGGCGCTTGCGGCCGGTGCGTCGTCGGCGGCATTGGCGAGTTGCCGTCCGGCGAGGTAGGGCCCCAGAGCGCGGCCCTCGGGGGCCCGTCCGAGGTCGCCGGCGGCGGCGACCCGGCCTGCGATCAGGGAGACCGCGTCGTCGCGGTTCTCGAAGGGGC
>JALSIN010000214.1 GCA_026989935.1 Polyangiaceae bacterium
TCGCCTGGTTAAAGCGTTTCCGCAGAATCGAGACTCGCCACGAGTGCAAGGCCGCTAATTACCTAGGTTTTTTGCATCTCGCTTGCGCCATCATCTTGCTCAGGCAATTTTGAGATGCGCTCTAGGCCCGCGAAACGTGGATCGTCGTGATCGTCACGTCTTTGCGGGGCCGATCTCGGCCGTCTGTGGGCGTACCGCCGATGGCCCGGACGACGTCGAGTCCCTCGACGACCTCCCCGAAGACGGTGTGCCGCCCGTCCAGGTGCGGGGTGGGGCCGAGCGTGACGAAGAACTGGCTGCCGTTCGTGTTCGGGCCGGCGTTCGCCATGGACAACACGCCCGCCTTGTCGTGCCGGGCCTTGGGGGAGCACTCGTCGGCGAACCGATAGCCGGGGCCCCCGCGGCCGGTGCCCGTGCGGTCGCCGCCCTGGATCATGAAGCCGTCGATGACGCGGTGGAAGATCACCCCGTCGTAAAAGGGATCCTTGCGCTCGGCGCCCGTCTTCGGATCCTTCCACGGGAGCTGACCGGTGGCCAGGCCCACGAAGTTGGCGACGGTGTTGGGCGCGACGTCCTCGAACAACCGGACGGTGAAGGAACCGAGGTTCGTCTCGAAGGTGGCGCGCAGCTCACCCTCGCCAGGGATGAGCTCGGAGGGGGCTGGAAACGACGTCTTGAGGCTCACGGGCGGCACGCTACCACGCTGGGACCGGCTTCGCTACGCTCGGCCGCCATGAGCAAGCGCCCTTGGAACTTCTCGGCGGGCCCGGCGGTGCTGCCGCAGCCGGTGCTCGAGCGCGTGGCCGCGGCGGTGGGATCCCTGGCGTCGGCCGGTGCATGGTCGGGTGGCATCGAGCAGGATCTTTCGATCCTGGAGATCTCCCACCGTGGCAAGGCGTTTTCGGCCATTCACGAGCGTGCCATCGAACTGGTGCACGAGGTGATCGGGATTCCGCGCGACCATCGCGTGATGTTCCTGCAAGGGGGGGCGAGCCTCCAATTTTGCATGGTTCCCATGAACCTCGCGCGACCGGGCAAGACCGCTTGCTACGTGGAGACCGGCACGTGGGCGAAGAAGGCGATCGCGGAGGCCGAGCGCATCGGGCCGACCCGCGTGGTGGCCAGTTCGAAGGACACGGGATTCGATCGGATCCCGGATCTTCCGGGCGAGGCGGCGCTGGGCGACGCAGCCTACCTGCACATCACCACGAACAACACGATCTACGGCACGGAGTACGGCGAGCTGCCCTCCCTGCCGTCGGGGGTGCCGTTGGTGGCCGATCTTTCGAGCGACATCGCCTCGCGTCCCATGGCCCTCGATCGCGTGGCGCTCGGGTACGCGGGCGCCCAGAAGAACCTCGGCCCGTCGGGGGTGACGCTCGTGTTCGGGCGCAAGGACCTGCTCGACGACAGCGATCCGGAGCATCTTCCGGCGTACCTTCGCTACCGGACGTTTGCGAAGGCCGGCGGCCTGTACAACACCCCCAACACCTTCGGGATCCTGGTGCTTTCGGCGGTGCTCGAGTGGTTGCGCGATGAGGGTGGCGTCGCGGCCATGGGGGAGCGCAACGCGCGAAAGGCTCGGAAGATCTACGAGGTCCTCGATGCCCACGACGTTTACGAGCCCCACGCCCGGCCGTCGGATCGCTCTCAGATGAACGTGACGTTCCGGCTTGCCGGCGCGAGCGAGGCGGAGCGTTCCGAGCGAACCTCGCGGTTCCTGGCCGACGCCGAGGCCGCCGGGTTTTCGGGGCTCAAGGGCCACCGGTCGGTCGGCGGCGTGCGTGCGTCGATCTACAATGCGTTTCCCGAGGCGGGGGTGGATGCCTTCGTCCAGTTCCTGCGCGACTTCGCGTCGCGGGCCTAGCGGGCGATGGCGGACGACCCGCGCGTGTACCCGGTCGAGGCGCCGGGCTGGGCGGCCCTCGACCGGGCGCTTCGCCGTGCCTACCCGGGACAGGTGCCGCACCAGTTCACGAGCCGCACCCCGTACGAGGAAACCAGCCGTAGTCCCCTGCCGGCGGTGATGGCTTTCGAGGGAAACGGGCCGGAGCACTGGCACCTGGTGGGGTACGGTTGCTCGGAGTTGTTCGACAAGACGAGCCCGAACGCTTCGATCAGCGGCTTCGGGTTCGAGGTGGGAATCCGGCTGCCGCGGGCGTCCGGTGAGGAACGCCCGCCCGCGTGGGCCGTCGTGTTGTTGCAGGCCGTCGGGCACCACGTGCTGTTCGGAGGGGCGCGGCTCGACGCGGGGCACGTGCTGGATCTCGGGGGTTCCTTGCGGCCGGAGCCACCTTCGGCCCAAGTGGCGTGCCTTTGCGTGCCCGATCCGCGCCTCGGGAAGATCGACACACCGAACGGATCCGTGCTGTTCCTCTCGTTGGTGGGGTTGCGCGCCGAGGAGCGCGACGAGATTGCCTCGTGGGATCTCCCGCGCAAGGTGTACGCGGCGCGCGAACTCGCTCCCGCGGGGATCACCGATCCCGATCGAGCGGCTTGGGCGGAGGACCCGGCCACGCGAACGGTCTGGCGGCGGTACACGCTCGGCGTGCTGGCCGACGGGCCCGGGTAGCGCCATCGGCGGCTCCGGTTGAAGCCCCCGCGTGCGCTCGGCGGGGCTGGACGACGGCGCGTCGGGCCGGGTCCGGGTAGCGCCGTCGGCGGCTCCGGTTGAAGCCCCCGCGTGCGCTCGGCGGGGGCTGGACGACGGCGCGTCGAGTCGGGCCCGTGTCGTCGAAACGACCCGTTGCAAAGTGCAGCATGCGGCATCCCGACCGCTCGGTTCCGCGTACAAGCGGCCGCGATCGATGCAAAGACGGATTGGCACGGGGTTCGCAAGGATCGCCGGACATGCGCAACCGTTCGATCTTCCGCGTCTGCCGTCCGTCTGTCGTCTGCGCGCTCGTCGTGTCCGCCGGGCTCGTCGCGCCGGTGTCGGCTTCGGCCGCCCCCCAGGGACCGGCGCCAG
>JALSIN010000215.1 GCA_026989935.1 Polyangiaceae bacterium
TTGGGCTTTCGGGCGGCGCCCCGCGGGCCGGTCCTCGGCCGTCGGGGGTGGGGGGAGGTGTCGGGCGGGGGGTGGTCGGCCTGCGGATGGGCCCGCGGTGCGCCGCGCTGCGCCCGCGGCCCGTCGAGGTGGTGCGGAGGGCGCGGTGCACCTGGGGCCGGCCTCGTGGTGCGCCGGCGGGGCGTGGTGACGTCCGCCGCCTTCGGGTAGCCTTGCGCGCCATGGCCCCCCGTTCGTATCCAGTCGTCGCCGCCGTGGTCCTCGCGGCCGCGTGTCGTCACGGTCCGAAGCCCGCCTCTGCGCCGCCGGCGGCCTCCCAGGCGGCGGAGGAGGCGAAGGCGGCCGGGCCGGCGGCGGATCCGCCGCGGCTGGCGCCGGCGACGCCGCACCCGTTTTCGGTGCTCGATCTGCTCGACATGCGTCGCCTCGGCGAGACGGCCGTCGCGCCGGACGGCGCCGCCGTCGCGTTCGTCGTGCGCCTGGTGGACCTCGAGGCCAACGCGATGCGCAGCGATCTGTACGTGCACGATCCGGCGGCCGGAAAGACCCGGCGACTGACCCGCACCGCCGAGAACGAGGCGGGGCTGGCCTTCGCGGACGACGGCGAGGCGGTCTTCACGCTGGTGGGGACCGACGCCGGGACCGAACTGCGCGCCGTCGATCTCGCAGACGGTTCCCACCGGACCGTCCGCACCTTTCCGTTGCCCGTGGCCGGACTCGTGCGCGTGCGCGACAAGGGCTTCCTCGTGGCCACCCACCTGTTCCCCGACTGCGACATGGCGTGCACGAAGGCGCGCCTCGACGAGAAGGCGGCGCAGGACTCGGCCACGGCCTACGACGGCCTGTTCGTGCGACACTGGGACACCTGGAAGGACGGCCGGCGCAGCCACCTGCTGTTCGTGCCCGACGACGGGGACCCGGTGGACCTCTCCGGCGCGCTGGACGCCGACGTGCCGTCCAAGCCGTTCGGTGGCTTCGAGGAAGTGGCCGTCTCGCCCGACGGGACCACCGTGGTCTTCTCCGCGCGCGTCGCCGGCCGCGAGGAGGCCTGGTCCACGAACTTCGACCTGTACCGGGTGCCGCTCGCCGGTGGGACGCCCGAGCGCCTGACCGACAACCCGGCCTGGGATACGCACCCGGTGTTCTCGCCCGACGGCAAGACGCTCGCCTACGCCGCCATGGCGCGGGCCGGCTACGAGGCCGACCGTTTCCGGATCGCGGTGATGGACCTCGCGACGAAGGAGCGCCGCGTGCTGACGGAGGCCTGGGATCGGTCGGTCCGCTCGTTCGTCTTCGCCCCCGACGGCAAGGCGCTGTTCGCAACCGCACAGCACCTGGGCCAGGTGGGGCTGTTTCGCGTGGATGCGGCGGACGGCACGGTCACGGAGCTTTGGGCCCGCGGCACCATCGGCGGCCTGCACGGGATGGGGGATCGGATCGTCTTCTCGAAGAACGACCTCGCCCACCCGAGCGACCTGTTCGCGCTGCCGATCGACGCCGAGCCCGGGACGGAGCCCGCGCGCTGGACCGACCTCAACGCCGACCGCCTGGCGAACGTCGAGATGGGGACGTACGAACAGTTCACGTTCCGCGGGGCCGGAGGCGATACGGTCTACGGCTACGTGGTGCGGCCCGCCGCCCTCGAGGAGGGCAAGCGCTACCCCGTGGCCTTCTTGGTCCACGGTGGTCCGCAAGGATCGTTCGGCAACAACTTCCACTACCGGTGGAACCCGCAGATCTACGCCGGCGCCGGCTACGTGGCGGTCATGATCGACTTCCACGGATCGACGGGCTACGGCCAGGCGTTCACGGATGCGATCCGCGGGGATTGGGGCGGCAAGCCGCTCGTGGATCTCAAGAAGGGGCTGGCCCACGTGGTGGAGACCATGCCGTTCGTGGACGGCGATCGCGTGTGCGCCCTCGGGGCGAGCTACGGGGGCTTCATGATGAACTGGATCGCGGGCAACTGGCCGGACCGCTTCCGCTGCCTGGTCAATCACGACGGCGTGTTCGACATGCGCAGCATGTACTACGCCACCGAGGAGCTGTGGTTTCCCGAGTGGGAGCAGGGCGGGCCCTACTTCGCAAACCCCAGGCAGCACGAGAAGCACAACCCCGTGCGCTTCGTGGACCGCTGGAAGACGCCCATGCTGGTGATCCACGGCTCGCGTGACTTTCGTGTGCCCATCGAGCAGGGGCTCGGGACGTTCACGGCCCTGGTCCGGCGCGGGATCGAGGCACGCTTCCTGCACTTTCCCGACGAGAACCACTGGGTGCTGCGGCCCAAGAACGCCGTGCGGTGGCACCGGGAGGTCCTCGACTGGCTGGCGAGGCACCTCCAGGCGCCGCCGTCGCGGTAGCGGGCCCGGTCTACCGCCGGGCCGACACCGGCGCCTTGCCCCCGCGGCGCAGCCGCCCGACGGACGCCGCGAAGGTCCGACCGCGGTGGGTGGCCTTGCGCAGCCGCTCGTACAGCAGGTCGGCGCGCTTCCACCGCAGGGGGCACAGGTCGAATTGGCGCCCGTCGTGCAGGCGGATCACGATCGTCTCGCCCCACGGATCCGGCCGCCGCTCGATCCGCACGCTGTCGAGGTCCCGGGTGGACAGGTGCCGCGGCAGGCCCCAGGTGGGCAGGGCCAGCCGGCGCCCGATGACGTAGGGGGCCGCGGGGATCCGAGACGCCAGGACCGTGCCCGCGGCGTCGGCGATCCACAGGGACGCAAGCGCCAGCAGCGCGCGCACGGCCCACTCGGAGCCGAACAGGAAGGCGGACCAGGCGGCGGGCACGCGCCCGAGCAAGGTCCCGAGGAGGAGCAAGATCGCCAGGATGCGGGCCGCCCAGCCGGCAAGGCGCCCCAGGAGGTCGTCGGGGATCGCGACCACGAGCAGCCGGCGAAGCATGTCGCTACGGTAGCAGACGGGGGGCGGGGCGCCGGCCCGGGCGTGTGC
>JALSIN010000216.1 GCA_026989935.1 Polyangiaceae bacterium
CCCCGCTTGCGCGGCTACCACAAGCTCATCGACGATCAGGCGGCGGCGATCGTGCGCCGGGTGGGCGAGGGGAAGGACGTGCTCGAGGTGGGGTGCGGCACGGGGCTCGTGCTGGAGCGGGTGGCCCGCTTCACCCGGTCGGCCCGGGGCGTGGACCTGTCGCCCGGGATGCTGGCGAAGGCCCGGGCGCGGGGGCTTTCGGTGGAGGAGGCGTCGGCCACCGACCTGCCGTTTTCGGACGATTCGTTCGATGTGGCCTATTCGTTCAAGGTGCTGGCGCACGTACCCGAGATCGACGCGGCGCTGGCCGAGATGGTGCGCGTGGTGCGGCCGGGCGGCCACGTCGTGTACGACTTCTACAACCGCCACAGCCTGCGGTACCTGGCCAAGCGCCTGTTCGGGCCGCGCAAGACCTCCCGCAGCTTCGACGAGAGCGCGATCCCCACGCGCTTTTGGACGATTGACGAGGCGCTCGCCCACCTGCCCGAGGGGGTGCGGCTCGTTCGCATCGACGGGATCCGGATTGCGACGGTCCACGCGGCGCAGGTGCGGTTGCCGGTGGTCGGGCCGCTCACGGAACGGCTCGAATGGCGGCTGATGGAGGGCCCCCTTGCCCGTTTGTCCGGCTTTTGCGTGCTGACGCTGCAGAAGCTCGGCCCGGACGGCACCGTGGTCTCGGAGGAGTAGGGCACGTGGGACCGGAGGAGACGGCACGGCAGCGCGTCGTCGTGATCTCCTCCACGTTTCCGCAGTACCCGGGCGACCCGCGGGGGGCCTTCGTCCTGGCCCACTGGGAGGCCCGTGCCGCGGCGGGGGACCGCGTGTGGCTCCTCGCGCCGCGTACTCGGTGGACGGAGCCCGGGGTGGGGCGTGGCGTCGTGGTGCGCCGATTCGCCTACGCGCCCCGGGCCTGGTCCACGCTGACGGGTCGCTTCGGGATCCTGGAGAACATCCGGCACGGCCCCTGGCGTGCCGCCTGGGTCGCACCGCTGCTGACCGCGGCCCGCCGCGCGCTCGCGCGGACCCTCGACGAGGTTCGGCCCGACCTGGTGGTCGCGCACATGTGGCTGCCGTTTGGCGTGCTCGCGGCGCAGGCGGCGGCGGCCCGCGGGATCGAGCACGAGATCTTCGGGCACGGTACCGACGTGGACCTCGTGCTCGCCGCGCCCGGCCCCGTGCGCCGCCGTCTGGCGCGCGCTCTGGGCACGGCGCGGCGGATCTATCTGCCGTCGCACGAAAAGGCCGCGCGGGTGCGCGCGGCGCTGGGCCACGGTCTGCCGATCCAGGTGGAGGCCATGGTGCACTGCGTCCCGTCGCCGCCCGCGACCGTCGCGCGGCGCTCGGAACGGCGGGTGCTGTACCTCGGTCGGTTGATCGCCCAAAAGGGGGTGGACGTCCTCCTCGAAGCGCTCGCCCGCATGGCGGATCCGCCGCCGCTCGACGTGGCGGGGGACGGTCCACAGCGGGGACGCCTGGTCCGCCTCGCCCGGCGCCGGGGGCTTTCCGTCCGCTTCCACGGATACGTCGAGGGCGAGACGAAGGCGCGCCTGCTCGCCCGCGCGGCGGTGGTGTGCGTCCCGTCGAGACCGCGGCCGTGGGGACTTGGCGAGGGCGCGCCCCTGGTGGTGCGCGAGGCCCTGGCCGCGGGGGCGCACGTGGTGGCGAGCCGTGTCGGCGGGATCCCGGAGCTGTGCGCCGGCGACCCGCGCGCGTTGCTCGTCCCGCCTGGCGATCCAGCGGTGCTGTCGCGGGCTATCGAAAGGGCGCTGTCCGGTCTTCCCGCGGCTCGGGCGTCCACTGTCGCCGCGGATCCGATGTAGGCGCCTTCCCCGAGCGGCGTACGCGCCGAAGCACCGCGCGCGGCGGCCTTGAAGCGCCGCCGGCCTTCGGGAGAGTCTTCCAGTCGGGAGAATGAGACCATGCGACGGCACGTCCAATGTCGAGAAGGAACCCGGGACCGGGCGCTGCCGCCACGCAATTGAGAGAGACTGGTGCCCCGGGTCGCGGTCGTGTGTGGGGTACGCGGAACGTTCTGCGCTGTAACGAACTGGGCCCGCAAGCCGTGCGGGGGTATGCGAATCAGCTGCATTTTTCTTGGGGGAACCGGGCCCCGTTTGCAGGGGGGCTCGTGACCGCGTGAAAGGTCACGATTCGGTATGGGGGCAAGGATTGGAAACATGGGCGCCAACCGGGTCGAATCCAGCGTGAGGAAGACACCATCGTTTTCGCAGACGTGTGGGCACTTTCTTCCTGGCGCTGCCATCGTAGGCATCCAGGTCGCCGCGCTCGCATTGCCGGGGGCGGCGATCGCGGGCGAGTTCGTTCCCCCGGGAGCCAAGGCAGTCCTGGCGTTCGAGGAGGGAACCGGCGACACGGCCAACGATGGGTCCGGCACGGGCAATCACGGCGTGATCGGCAACGGCGGTAGCTGGGCCCCGGGGCGATTCGGGAGTGGGATCGCCAGCGACGGTTCGGGTGCGGCGTTGGTACTGCCGGACCTGCAGGATCTGTCCGGGCGCGAACTGTCGATTGCGTTGTGGGTCAAGGTCGGTCCACAGGACGGTTGCTCGACCCTCGTTTCCTATTATGACAAGTCCGTCGAGCAGAGCACGATGAGCATCGGCGGCATCACGGACTCGTCGGTGTACGTGATCGGGCGTTGGAAGCTCGAACGCCGGGCCATCGCCATCGACGACGATCAGTGGCACCACGTGGCGGTAACCTGGGCCGCGCTCAACGGTGAGGCCGCCGTGTACGTGGACGGTGTGCAGCGCGGGTGGATCACGGACGTGGGCCGCGAGCAGGTGCTCGGCGCGGGCAACAGCCTGGACCGCCCCGGGTTTTCCAGAGGGTCTTCCAACAGGGAGAATGGAGCCATGCGAAGAAACGTCCGATACAGCGAAGAAGTCCGCGAGCGGGCCATGCGGCTGGTGCGCCAGG
>JALSIN010000217.1 GCA_026989935.1 Polyangiaceae bacterium
CAGGGTCAGGGGCTCCGGACGGAGGGTCCCCAGCCCCTCGCGCCGGACGCGCAGGAACACCCCCACGTCGGCCTCGCGGAAGCGGTAGATCGACTGCATGGGGTCGCCCACGAGAAAGACCGTCCGCCCGTCGCCGTCGCGCCAGCCCGCCGTGAGCCGGCGCAGGAGCTCGAACTGGGTGACGGAGGTGTCCTGGAACTCGTCCACCAGCAGGTGGCGGACCGGCAGGTCGGGCGCCTCGGCCCCTCCGTCCAGCGCCCGCACCGCGGCCGTGGCAACCTCGATGAAGTCGGCCTGCCTGCGCTCCCGGAAGACCTCGCGCAGCGCCTCCACCGCGTCGACCAGCACCGCCGCCAGGGCCTCGATCACCGACCATTCGGCGTCGCCGTAGCGCGGCGCCGGCAAGCCGCGAACCGCCGCCAGCGCCTCCCTGAATCCCTCCTCGCGCCGGAGAGCCTCCAGGAGGGCCCGCATGCGCGCCTTCATCGTCCCCCGGAGCTCGCGCTCGGCCGGATCAGGTGTCTGGTCAGGCGATGGGAAGCCTATCCTGCGGTTGACCGCCCGGGGGTCGGAACTTCGCCATGTGTCTTCCCCCGTCAGCAGCCAGTCCGCCAGCGCCCGCCACCGGTCCAGACTCGCTGCATCGGTGTCGGGCAGGCCGTCCAGCCCGCGCAACGCGGCGTATCGTCCCTCGGGGTCGACGTACTCCGAGGCATAGCGCAGGAGCGTCTCGATCTCGTCGCGCAGGGCCTGGGGCACGGCCTCGCGCACCCGCGCGAGGCGCTCGCCGACGAGCATCGCCAGCTCCGCCTCCAGCGCCTCGCGGTGCAGGCGGTCGCCCGGCTCGCCCAGGTGCCGCAGCCACTGGTCCCTGCGCGCCAGCATCCCCACGATCAGATCCCGGAGGCGCTCGGGCCGGTTGTCCAGGTGGAGGAGCAGCCGCGCCAGGGGGCCCTCCGGTCCCTGGGCCTCCAGCCGCCCGATCACGCGCTCTGCCGCCTCCCGGTAGAGGCCGCCGGCGTCCTCCGTCACCTCGGGCAACGCCCCCAGCCCCGAGCGCAGGGGCGCGGCCGCGACGATCCGCGCGCAGAGGGCGTCGAAGGTCATGATCCGCAGCCGGGCGGGCGTCTCGCGCAGGCGCCAGCCTCGCTCGGCGTCCCGTGCCAACGCCCCGCGGGCGAGGACAAGCGTTCGGCGCTCGTGCGGCTCCAGCCCGGACTCGTCCACTTCCCCAATCGCCATCTCCAGCGCGTCGAGGATGCGCCGGCGCATCTCCGCCGCCGCCTTCCGCGTGAAGGTGATGGCGACGATCTCCTCCGGCGCGTCCACGCGCGCCAGCAGGGCGAGGAAGCGCTGCGTCAGCAGCGTCGTCTTGCCGGAGCCGGCGGGGGCCTGGACGATGAAGGAGCCATGCGGATCCAGGGCCCGTTCGCGGTCCCTGGCATCTTCGCGGCGTTCTTCCACCTGCCCGGCCTGCTCAGTCGGCTCCGTCATGCACCTCCTCCGGCGGTTCCGCACCGCGGCCGGAGCGGGCCTCGTCTATCCGGCACAGGGCGGGCAGCGCGCACCACCTGCACGCCTCATCATCCCGGGGGCGCACCGGGGCGTGGCCTGCGCGGAACTCGCGGGCCAGTGCCCGCAGGGTCTCGGACCACGAGGCGATCGACACGCCCAGATCCTTCTGGATGGCCCCGGGGAGCAGCCCCGCCTCGCACGTCACGCCGCTGAAGCCGGGCCCGCTCATGTGGACCCGTGCGTAGGCCACGCCGGCGAGCGACAAGCGCTCGCCCAGGACGTCGGCACGCCCGTCCAGGACGCTGGCATAGAGCGGGAGCTGGGGATCGGCCGGGCGGTCGCCGTCCCAGTCGCGAGGGTCCACCTGCCCTGTCTTGTAGTCGATCACCACGTGCCGCCCGTCCGGCAGGCGGTCGATCCGGTCCACGCGGAGGCGGAACGCGAGGTCTTCCAGCTCGGCCTCGCACTCCTTCTCCAGGTGAGCGACGACGAAGGGAGTCCTGACCCGCTCCACCGAGAGCCAGCGCAGCGCGAGGTCGACGAGACGCTCCACCTCCAGCCGCCGGAAGGTCGGCGTGTACACCTGTGGGAAATCGTGGCCCGCCGCCTCGACCACTTGCTCGGCATGGTGCCGCACCCGCGCCTCCAGTTCCTCGTCGTCCAGCCGCGCCAGCGTCCCCTGGTCCCCAATCTCCTCCCACACGTGTTCCAGGAGATCGTGGACCAGCCCCCCGCGCAGCATCTGGTCCGGTCCGAGGTCCACTGCCTCGGGCGCGTCCGCCCTGAGGCGCAGCTCGGCGAAGGCGCGGAACGGGCATCCGGACTGCAGCTTGAACAGGTAGCTGCCTCCGCGCACCTCACCCGCGGGCACGGGCGGCGGGGACAGGTCCTCCGAGGTCGCCAGCCCCCCCGCCTCCGCGAGCCGCTCCGCGAACGTGAGCTCCTCCCAGACGCCCAGCTCGTCCCGTCGGACTTCCCGGTGACGGGCGATCAGGGGGCTCGGTCCCCGCTCGCTGTCCTCCACCATCGCCGCGTGGCTGAATACCACTTCGGGCGCGGCCCCCGCGAGCGCCTCCGTGATCCGGCGCGCGCGCTCCCGGGTGCCTTCGTCCGACGCCTCCGGACAGCCGGCTTCGCGGAGCGCCCCGGCCGGCAGGAACGGCGTCGGCCCCGCCTCCGGCGGCCAGCGCACCTCGTCCAGACCCATGACCCACACGCCGTCCAGCCCCACGGTCGCCGCGAGGGCGTCGCCGAGGTCCACGACGGTGACGGGGGCGTCGCGAACCGCGGGGGGCTCGAAGGCCTGGGCACGCACGATCTCGCGCAGCGCGTCCAGCGCCGCGGCGGACGTCACCGGTCCTTCGCCGTCCGACCGGCGCGAGAGGGCCGTCAAC
>JALSIN010000218.1 GCA_026989935.1 Polyangiaceae bacterium
CCTCGACAATACCCACAGTTGTCGGGATCTGTCCGTGGGTCCACGCAGGCCCCGTCGCACTCGATGAACGGCGGCTCACACGCTCCCCCCGCCGACGACGCGCCGCCCGCATCCCCCGCGTCCCCCGCGTCCCCCGCGTCTCCCGCGTCCCCCGCGTCTCCCGCGGACTGCCCGCCGCCGCCGGCCCCTCCCGCCGCCCGCGGGCCGCAGCCTCCCAGCAGCAGCCCGACCAGCGCCGCGAGCGGCGCCGCCCTTCCTCCAAGCGTACGGGGCCCGGCCGCCCCCCCGACGCCGAGGCGCCCAGGGCGCAAAATGGTCGTCCTTTCCTTCAGTTCAGACATTCGTTCACCCCCGGCGTCGTCAGGTCGTCGCAGCACTCGTCCCGCGGCGTCTGCGGGTCGTCCACGCAGGCCCACGCCCCGTTGCCCCACATTTCCAGCCCCGCGAAGAACACGTTGTTGAACGAACCGTCGTTTTGCGTCCCGGGCGACCCCAGCGCGGTGCCCCCCGACGTCCCCAGCCACGCGAACGTCACGTCGTAGGCCACGTTGTGCGCCACCAACGCCGCCGCGCCGTCCACCGTCCCAGCCCCCATCACCCAGTTGCGGTACAGGTACAGCCCCAGCCCGTACCCGTCGCACCACGCGCACTCGACCGAGATCAGCCCCGCCGGCTCGTTCGGGTCCTTCGTCCGCAGCGACAACGCCACCTCCGCATCCAGCACCCCCACCGGCGGCGGCGACACCAGCGCCCGAAACAGGCGCGCCACGTCCTTTGCCGTCGCCTCGAACCCGCCCGCACCCAGCGTCTGACCCCGCAGGCTGTACGTCGCCGAGTACGACGGCCCCACCGTCACCGCCGGCGCAAGCGGCGGCGAAAGACGCGGCCACTCCGACACCTGCACCCCCGCGAACCCGAACACGTTCTGCTCCGCGAACACCGGCAGCGTCCCGTTCGCGTAGGGCGCGTCGTCCGAACCGAGCTGGAGCTCCCGCCGGTGCCGGATCGCGTGGTAGTCCCCCCGGCGCGGCAACCGCGTGTCGTTCACCGGCCACAGGCTCGTCGCCGCCCCCACCTGCGCCGCGTACCCCCGCAGCGTCCCCAAAAGCCCCTGTGCCGTGAGCCGGTCCGCCACCAGGCCCAGGATCGAGTAGGCGCGGTTGCTGTAGGCGTACCCAGCCATTTGATAGCCAGCGTCCCAAATCGCCGACTCACGATTCGTCATCGGGTCGATGGGCAGGTCGATCTCCCCGGTCAGCACCCCCAGCATCCACGTCTCCAGGGACAGGGTCGAAAGCGGCAGCCGCCGCGCCTCCGCCGGCGCCCCCATCGCCGCCAGGTCCGCCTGCTCGGCCAGGTGGTCCCTGTAGACGGAGAACCCCGGCGCACGGGGCCCCGTAAACCCCGCGTGATGCTGCAGCAGGTCGCGGATCGTCACCATCCCGAGGCCCGTGTAGTCCACGTCGAACATCCCCGACCCGTCCGTGAACGTCCCCACGTCCCACCCCAGCACGTCCACCAGCGCGTCGTCGATCGTCCGCCCCTCGTCCGATAGCGCCTGCACCACCACCGCCGCCGCCAGCGACTTCGAGATGCTCGCCAGCGGAAACGCCATGTCCATGCGCGTGTTCGGCCAGATCGCAGGCCCCATCGTGTACGCACCCTGCGCCACCACCTGCCCCTGCTCCAGCGCCACGAACACCTGCGGCGGACGCATCCCGTTCGACTTCGACCCCAGCACCAGCACGTTGTCGTGCGCCGCCTGCCACACCCCCCAGTCCCCCGCCGGCACCCGCACCCACCGGTCCACCCGACCGTACCGCTGCCACACCCCCACCCAGCGCCGCTGGCCCCCCGCGCCCTCGTAGGGCGTCGCCGTCACGAGATGATACCCCTGCTGGCGACGGGTCGTGTCCTCCTCCTGAAAACCTGCCTGGTCGAGCCCCACCGCCATCACCACGTCCTGCCCCGTCTCCCGCGCCGAGGTCAGCACGTCGAACACCGCCGCCCCTTCCCGGCTCGTGATCGAAAACGGCACCTGGTCCCCGCCCGCCGCCAGCGCGTCCGCAAGCGCTTGCAGGTCCGCCTCCCCCACCCCGAGCTGTACCGTCGTGTCCGCCGGGTCGAGATTGTCCTCGATGAAGATCGCCGCGTACACCGCCGACGTCCCCACCGCCCGGCTCGACACCGACAGCGGGCGATACCCCGACGCCGCGGCGAACTGGATCGCCTGCGCCATGGCCCCCTGTCCCTGCGCCCACTGCACGAACCACGCCGCCGGGTTCCCGTCGAGCACCCACGTCATCGCGTGCCCCCAACGCACCTCGACCGTCCCCTCCACCGGCGCCGAGAACAGCTCGACCGTCAGCGGCCGCAGCCCCTCCCCCACCAGCGGGTGGTATGTCTCGAAGCCGTCCAGGGACAGTACCGCCGCCTCCTCCCCCGGCTCGTACAGGCTCACCGTCAGCTCCGTCCGGAAGTTCCCGTCCGGGTCCAGCATGGAGACCCCGTCTTCCTCGTACGAGAGCGCAAGCCCCCCGGGCTCGGACGTCACCTCCGCCGCCCGCACGACCGGCTGCAGCAGGAAGAACCCGAGGTCACGCATCCCCGCGTAGCGCGACCCCGGCGCGCTGTCGCCCGATGCCATCACCGCCTCGGACCAGGCCGCCGCCGGCGCCGCCACGAACGCCATCGCGTCCGCGCCCGACGCCCCCGCGACCCCCACCATCGGCCGCGTGTCGTACGGCAGCCCCGTCCCGATCGACCGCGGCGCCCGCCCCACCGACGAAAGCGGCGCCAGCCCCCCGATGTCGTCCGCCCCCTCCCCCGGCCCCGGATAGTCCGGCGCCCCGTCCGTCTCACCCCCCGTGCCCGTGCCCGTCCCGGTGCCCGTCCCCGTGCCCGTGCCC
>JALSIN010000219.1 GCA_026989935.1 Polyangiaceae bacterium
GGTCCTCGCGCTGGACGAGGAGCCCCCCCGGCACCGACCGCACGCGCAAGGGGGGCACCTTCGCGGGGGCGTGCAGGTCGGGCACCTCGAGCACGCGCAGGTTCTTCTTGGCGGCCAACACCGGGCGCGCGTCGGCCTCGACCGCTGGCGCCACGACCACCTCCAGGAAGGTCTCGACGAGGGCCTCGGCGGTGGCGCGGTCGAGCGGGTCGGTCAGCGCCACGATCCCCCCGAAGGCGCTTTCGGCGTCGGCCTGTCGCGCGCGCACAAAGACCTCCGCCAGCGGCGTTCCCTCGGGGGCCACGGCCACGCCGCACGGCGAGACGTGCTTGAACACCGCCGCACCGACCCCCAACGGCCGCAGGTCGCGGGCCAGCGCCAGCGCGGCGCCGGCGTCCATCAGGTTGTTGTAGCTCGGCGGCTTGCCCTGCAGCAGGCGGGCCCGTTCGAGGCCGGCGGCGTCGCCCAGGTCCACCGGCACGAACCGCGCCGGCTGGTGCGGGTTCTCCCCGTACCGCAGGGCCGTCGAGGTGGTGCCGGCGAAGAAGACGCGCTCGGGCACCGCGCCGGGCTCGGCCGCACGGGCTTCCAGCCAGTTGGCGATGGCCGCGTCGTAGGCGGCCGTGTGGGCGAACGCCTTGCGGGCGAAGGCCCGCCGCGCCTCGGCCGGAACCCCGCCGCAGGCGGCCACCAGCTCGCCCAGCCGCGCGTAGTCGTCCGGATCGACCACCACGGTGACCCGCTCGCAGTTCTTGGCCGCTGCCCGCACCATCGTGGGGCCGCCGATGTCCACGTTCTCCATGGCCTCCTCGAACGACACGTCCGGGCGGGCCACCGTCTGGCGGAACGGGTAGAGGTTGACGACCACCAGGTCGATGGGCGCGATCCCGCAGGCGGCCAGTTCCGCCTCGTGCGCCTTCGTGGCGCGGGCGAGGATCCCGCCGTGGATTTTCGGGTGCAGGGTCTTGACGCGGCCGCCGAGGATCTCCGGCGATCCGGTCACCTCCGCGACGGAGCGCACCCGGCAGCCGAAGGACTCGAGCGCCGCCAGGGTGCCGCCCGTGGACAGCACCTCCGTGCCCCAGGCGGCCAGGGAGATCGACAGGGCCTCGAGGTTGCGCTTGTCGCTGACGCTGACCAGGGCGCGGCGGATCGGGACGACGTCGGGCACGGGCGCCTGCTACACGCCCCCGCCCACAGGGTCAAGCCGACCGGCGACGCGGCAGGTGCCGACCGCCCCCGGGCGCCGCCCCCGGCGACGGCTACAGGCCACCGCCGATGCGGGCCTGGGACTGGAGATACTCGACGAGCTCACGCCCGCCGGCAGCCTCCAGCTTGCGCAGCCCCTCGGCCTCGAGCTGGCGGATCCGCTCCCGGGTAAGGTTCAGGATCTCCCCGACCTCCTCGAGCGTGATCCCACCCGTGTCCGCGACGTCGAGCGCACAGCTGTGCTCGATCTCCCAGACCTCCTTGTCCGGGAAGTTGATCTTGATGCTGCCCTTCGTCGGGTGGACGTCCATGTAGAGGTGGTACTTGCAGCTGACGTACGGGCACGGCCGCGCGACGTTGGCGCACTCGCCGCGGGTCTTGGGGCGCCAGTAGGTGCGCTCGGGGTACAGCAGGGCCCCGATACGGGCTTCTTCCTTGGTCAGGCGTTTGACGGCGATCGTGCGCGGCCGGGCCCTGCGCACGATGGGCTTGGGGTCGGGGCGGTTCGACGGGTCGGTGGCGGTGGACATGGAGGCTCCGATGGGTGGCTGTCGGTGGGTTGAGGCGTGGGCGGGGCTGGGGCAGGGGAAGGCAAGGAGAAAAGGTCAAAGCAACTCGGTGGGACTCGCCGCACCGCCGCCCCGCGGGCGCGGGCGGCGGCCCGTGGCGAGCAGGAGCTTTTCGAGGCGGGTGGCCGACTCGAGCAGCTCGCGGGCGTGCCGCCGGACCCGCTCGAGCTCGGCCGAAAGGCGCTCGCGGGTGGCCGGGGACGGCTCGGCCTCGATCCGCTCCTCGAACCGTCGCAGCAGTTCGCCGAGGGCCTCGTCCACGGTCTCGAGGTGGTCCTTGAACGCGAAGAAGCGTTCCTTGATCTCCTCGATCGTGTACTTTTCGGCCATCAGGCGCTTGATCGTGTTGATCCGGCGCACGGCCCGAACCGGGTAGATGCCCTTCGAGCCGCGGTGCTTGCCCTTGCGCCCGACTCGCCGCGACCGGGGAACGAGACCGAGCTGGACATACTTGCGCAACGTGGCCTCGGAAAACGGCACCCGGTGCTCCGTGAAGACACCCACCAGCTCGGCGGACGACAGCCCGTCGGGGTGGTCGGCCTCGACTTTTCGGAGCTGGGCTTCGGTGAGCAGGGCGGGCATGGAGGCGAGGGAGCGAAGGTGCGTGGAGAGAGGCGCGGGTGCGGCGTCGCGAGAGAGAGCAGTATTTGAGTGGAATCTATTGAGTAGATTCCATGAAACATGAACCTTTGATCAAGAGAAAAAAGAAGCGAATCCATATCTGCATCTTCGTTCAGCCTACACATTTCCAGACCAGCCCCTGGATCTCGTGAATTCGCGCTGTCGCACGGGGGAAACGCGCTGCAGCGGGCCAATCCGGGTGCCGATGTCCGTGCCCTCCTCGGGAGGGCGCGCCGAAACCCACGTTTGCCCACCTGCACACCCGAACACCCGATCGGATGCCAGGCCCCCACGAGATCTCCCCCCACGACATCGAGCGCCCCCCCCTGCCCCGGCGGGACGACCGCTCACCCCCTTCATTCGATGTCCGACGACATGATGCGCCCGCCTGCCCCGGTCCATGACTCGTTGCAGGATTTCCGGCGATCACGGCCGCTCGCCCGCGGCGCCCACCTGAACCGTAGGATTCAATCTGAATCTAAACAGAAAGATCTC
>JALSIN010000220.1 GCA_026989935.1 Polyangiaceae bacterium
GGTACATCTGGCTCGGCACCTCGAAGCGGTTCGACTCGTTCAAGTTCTTCATCCACACGGGCGAGACGGGCGTGTTCCAGGTGCACGCCTACCCCTTCGACGCCGACACCTCCACGTTCATCGTGGAGACGAGCGAGGAAGCCTTCGAGCGCGCGGGTTTCGACGACATGCCGGTCGAGCAGAGCATCGAGCGGCTCCAGACCATGTTCGCCGAGCACCTGGACGGACACCCGCTGCTGTCGAACCGCTCGACGTGGACGCGCTTTCGGCTGGTCGAGTGCGAGACCTGGTACCGCGACCGGACGGTGCTCATCGGGGACGCGGCCCACACGGCGCACTTTTCCATCGGCTCGGGTACGAAGCTGGCCATGGAGGATGCCATCGCCCTCGTGGGCGTGCTCGCGCGCCACGACGACGTGCAGGCGGCGCTCGCGGCCTACGAGGACGAGCGCTGGGTGGACGCCGCCAAGCTGCAGAAGACGGCCCGGACGAGCCAGCGCTGGTTCGAGAACCTGCCGCGCTACGTGGACGACCCGCCGCTTTGCTTCGCCATGAACCTTTTGTGCCGCAGCAAGCGGGTCACGCACGAGAACCTGCGAGTCCGTGACCCCGACTTCGTGGCCGCGGTGGATCGGGACTTCGCCGACCGGGCCGGGCTCGCCGACGTGGACCCGCCGCCGCCGCCCATGTTCGTGCCGTACGACCTCGGGCCGGTGCGGGTGCGCAACCGCGTGGTGGTCTCGCCCATGTGCATGTACTCGGCGGAGGACGGCACCGTGGGGGACTTCCACCTGGTACACCTGGGCAGCCGCGCCGTGGGCGGCGCGGGGCTCGTGATGTGCGAGATGACCGCCGTCTCGCCCACCGCCCGCATCACGCCCGGGTGCGCCGGGCTCTACCGCGACGAGCACGTGGAGGCCTGGGCCCGCATCGTCCGCTTCGTGCGCGCCCACAGCGACGCGAAGATCGGGATCCAGCTCGGCCACGCCGGCCGCAAGGGGGCCACGAAGCGCCCGTGGGAGGGGCGGCCGGACGAGCCGCTGCCCGAGTCCGAGGCCTGGCCGATCCTCGCGCCCTCGCCCCTGCCGTACCAGCCCTACAGCCGCACGCCGAAGGCGATGGTCCGGGAGGACATGGACGCGGTGCGCGAGGCGTACGTGGCGGCGGCGCGGCGGGCCCTCGACGCCGGGTTCGACGTGCTCGAGATCCACATGGCGCACGGCTACCTGCTGGCGAGCTTCCTGTCTCCGATCACGAACCGGCGGGACGACGCCTTCGGCGGCGACCTGGACGGCCGGTTGCGGTACCCGCTCGAGGTGTTCGACGCGGTGCGGGCCGTGTGGCCGAAGGACCGGGCCCTCGGCGCCCGGATCTCGGCGGTGGACTGGATCGAGGGCGGCAACACCGAGGAGGACGCGGTGGCGATCGCGCGGGCGCTGGCCCGCCACGGGGCGGACTTCGTGGACGTCTCGTCGGGGCAGACCGACCCGGCGCAGCGCCCCGAGTACGGCCGCATGTACCAGACGCCCTTCGCCGACCGGATCAAGCACGAGGTGGGGATCCCCACGATCACCGTCGGCGCGATCCTCGGCTGGGACCACGTCAACACCATCGTGGCCTCGGGGCGCGCCGACCTGTGCGCCATGGCGCGCCCGCACCTGTTCGATCCCTACCTTACGCTCCACGGTGCGGCCGAGCAGGGCCACGACGACGTGCGGTGGCCGCCGCAGTACCTGGCGGCCAAGCCCCGTCCCCCCGAGCCGCCGCGGCGCCGCCGGTAGGGGGGGCGCCGGCCGGTCCGCTATGATGCGCGCGCCGTGCCGACCTCGACCCCATCTTCCGACCTCGCCGCGTGGGAGGCGCGCGCCCGGGAGTTCCTGAAGGAAGCCTTCGTCGCCGAGGACCGCGACGGCCTGTCCGTGCGCGCCCTGTACGGCCCGCCGGACGACCGCCCCGTGCCCGACCCGTTCGTCCCGCCGTACCTGCGCGGGTTCGAGGCCGGCGGCGCCGGGGCTGCGACGGCGTTTTCCTACCGCGATCCGTCTGCGGCCGGCCTGGCCGAGGCGCTCGCCGCCGACGCGCCGATGGGCCTCGACGCGGCGTGGATCGCCGTCGATCCGCACCTTGCCGCCGGGGCGCCGGCGCCGGCGGGCAGGGGACCGCTGGCGGTGGGCTTCGTGCCGCCGAAGGCGCCGCCTGCGCCTCCCGCGGCCGCATCGGACACGCCCCTTTGCCTCCACGCGGGGGCCGCGGCCGCCGCCCTGCTCGGGGACGGTTGGGCCGACCGGTACGAGGTGTGGGCCGACCCGGTCCTCGCGTGCCTCGTGGCGGGCCGGGTGCCGCGCGAGCCCGGTCGGATCTTCCATCGCATCGAACGGGCCCGCGAGCGCGCGGGGGATCCGGCGGGCTTCGGCTACCGGGTGGACGGCGCCGCCTTCGCCGAGGCGGGCGCCACGCCGGCCGTCGAACTGGCGGCCACGGTGGCGGCGGCCATCGAGACGGTGGAGGGGGCGCGCGCCGCGGCCCCCGACCGCGCGGTCCGCCTCGACGTGTGCATCAGCGCGGGCACCGTCGTGCTCGACGAGGTGGCGAAGGTGCGGGCGCTGCGCCGGATGCTGGCCGCCGTCTTCGAGCCCGGGGCCGGGGCCCCGGTTCGGATCCGGTTGCAGGCCCGCATGAGCCGCCGGGCCCTGTGTGTGGCGGACATCTGGACGAACCTCCTTCGTGGGACCATGTCGGCCCTCGCCGGCCTGCTCGGCGGCGCGTCGGCGGTGGGCGTCGAGGCCCTCGACGCCGCCGTCGGCTTGCCCGGCCCCACCGGCCGTCGGCTCGCCCGCAACACCGTGACGATCGTGCGCGAGGAGACGGGGCTCGGGCGCCTGGTCGATCCGCTCGCGGGCGGGTACGCCCTCGAGGCGCGCACCGAGGCCCTGCTGCGCGCCGGGTGGGCGCGCTTGCGGGCCGTGGCCGAGGCGGGCGGCCTGCTCGCCCACGCCCGCAGCGGGGCGCTGCACGAGATCCTGGTCGCGTCCCGCGCCGCCGAGCGCGCCGCGGTCGAGGCCGGCAGACGGCCCATCGTCGGGGTGACCATGCATCCGGATCCCTCGCTCGCCCCGCCCGCCGACGCCGTTTCGCTCGACGACGGCCTGCGGGCCCCGGCGAACGGCCCTGCGGCCCGGGCGTTGCGGTCGCGGGTCGAGGACGACCTCGGGCCGTGCGACCCGATCGAGCCGCTCGCCCCCGTTCGGCTCGCGGCGGCGTTCGAGACGCAGCGTGCCCTCGCGGCCGAGGAGGGGCGGGCATGAGCGGGCGGGCGCAGGCGGCGTCGTACTGGCGCCGGGTGCTCGACACGCCGGCCGATACTCTCGTCGCGCAGACGTTCGTCGAGCGGGAGGCCGCGGCGGATCCCGTGCCGGCGGCCATCGCCACCCCCGAGGGGATCGACGTGCCGAAGGTGGCGCGTAGGATCCACCGCGAGGGCGTGCCGTTTCTGGGTAGCGTGCCGGGGTCGCCGCCGTTTCTCCGCGGCCCGTACCCGACCATGTATCTCGGGCGCCCCTGGACGGTCCGGCAGTACGCGGGCTTTTCGACGGCCGAGGAGAGCAACGCCTTCTATCGCCGCAACCTGGCGGCGGGGCAGCGCGGGCTGTCGATCGCCTTCGACCTGCCGACGCACCGGGGCTACGACTCGGACCATCCCCGCGTGCGCGGCGACGTCGGCATGGCCGGGGTCGCCGTGGACTCGATCCTCGACATGCGCATCCTGTTCGACGGGATCCCGCTTGACCGGATGAGCGTGTCCATGACCATGAACGGCGCGGTGTTGCCGATCCTCGCCCTGTACATCGTCGCCGCCGAGGAGCAGGGCGTGCCGCAGGAGAAGCTCTCCGGCACGATCCAAAACGACATCCTCAAGGAGTTCATGGTCCGCAACACGTACATCTACCCGCCGGGCCCCTCCATGCGGATCATCGGCGACATCTTCGCCTACACGGCCGAGCACATGCCCAAGTTCAACGCGATCAGCGTGTCGGGCTACCACATGCAAGAGGCCGGGGCGCCGGCCGACCTGGAACTGGCCTACACCATCGCCGACGGCCTGGAATACGTGCGCTGCGGGGTCGAGGCGGGGCTCGACGTGGACGACTTCGCGCCGCGGATCTCCTTTTTCTTCGGAATCGGGATGCATCCGCTGATGGAGGCGGCCAAGCTGCGCGCCGCGCGGCGGCTGTGGGCGTCGAAGATGGCGGCCATGGGCGCGAAGAACCCCAAGTCCCGCATGCTGCGGACCCACTGCCAGACGTCGGGCTGGAGCCTCGCGGCGCAGGATCCGTACAACAACGTGGTGCGCACCGCCGTCGAAGCCCTGGCGGCCGTGTGGGGGCATACGCAGTCCCTGCACACGAACGCCTTCGACGAGGCATTGGCCCTGCCGACGGACTTTTCAGCTCGGATCGCCCGAAACACGCAGCTTTTCCTGCAACACGAGGCGGGGGTCGTGCGGCCCATCGATCCGCTGGGCGGCACGTACCTCGTCGAGTACCTGGTCAGGGCGCTCGTGTGCCGCGCCGAGGCGCACATGGCGGAGATCGAATCGCTCGGGGGGATGACCCGCGCCATCGAGGCCGGTGTGCCGAAGCGGCGGATCGAGGAGGCCGCGGCCAGGACGCAGGCGCGCATCGACACGGGTGAGCAGCCGGTCATCGGGGTCAACCGCTTCCGCGTGGAGGACGAACCGGAGGTCCCGGTGCTGGAGATCGACACGGCCTCGGTGCGCCGCACCCAGATCGAGCGTTTGCGTACGCTGCGGGCCACGCGGGACGAGACGGCAGTCACGCAGGCCCTCGACGCGCTCGAACGGGCGGCGCGGGAGCGGACGGCGAACCTGCTGGCGGCGTCGGTCCGGGCGGCACGGGCCGGGGCCACGGTGGGGGAGATGTCGTCGGCGCTCGAGCGCGTCTTCGGACGGTACGAGGCGACCCCGAGCGTGGTCGAGGGCGTGTATGCTCGGGCCATGAAGGGCCGCGACGAGGTGGCGCGGATCCGGGCGCGCACCCGCGCCTTCGAGGACGCCCACGGCCGCCGCCCGCGGATCCTGGTGGCGAAGATGGGGCAGGACGGCCACGACCGCGGGGCGAAGGTCATCGCCACGGCGTTCGCCGACATGGGCTTCGACGTGGACGTCGGGCCGCTGTTCCAGACGCCCGAGGAGACCGCGCGGCAGGCGGTCGAAAACGACGTGCACGTGGTGGGGGCCAGTTCGCTGGCGGCCGGGCACCTGACCCTGGTGCCGGCGCTTCGCAGGGCCCTCGACGACCTGGGTCGGCCGGACATCGCCATCGTCGTCGGCGGGGTGATCCCGCCCGACCACGTGGCGAAGCTCCGGGCGGACGGCGCGGCGGCGGTGTTCCGGCCGGGGACCCGTCTCGCGGCGGCGGCGGCGGCCGTGCTCGACGTCCTCGAAGGAGACCGCGGCGCGTGACGTTCGACCCGCAGGCGTGGATCGACGCCATGCGCGCCGGGGACCGCGCCACCCTCGGCCGCGCCGTCTCCCTCGTGGAGAGCGCGCGGGCGGACGATCGGCCCAAGGCGGCGGCGCTGCTTTCGGCCCTCGGCCCGGCGCGGGTGGACGTCCACCGCGTGGGGGTGACGGGGCCGCCCGGTGTGGGCAAGAGCACGCTCATCGATCGGCTGGGGGTGCGCACCCTCGAGGCCGGGCACCGGGTGGCGGTGCTGGCCGTCGATCCATCCTCGGAGCGAAGCGGCGGCAGCATCCTGGGGGACAAGACCCGCATGACCCGCCTGGTGGCCGACCCGCGCGCCTTCGTGCGACCCTCGCCGAGCCGCGGCGCCCTGGGCGGGGTGGCCCGCCGCACGCGCGAGGTGATGCGGCTGCTCGAAGGGGTGGGGTACGACCGCGTGTTCGTCGAGACGGTCGGCGTGGGACAGAGCGAGGCCCTCGTCGCGCAGCTTACGGACACGGTGGTGGGGCTCTTGTCGCCGGGGATCGGGGACGGGCTGCAGGGCGTCAAGCGCGGCCTGCTCGAATGGGTGGACGTGGCCGCGGTGACCCACGCCGACGGACCGCAGGCCGAGGCGGCCGAGCGGACCCGGCGCCAGTTCGAGGCGGCCCTTTCGCTGTTCGAGGGGCGCGACGACGGCTGGCGGGTCACGGTGCTCGCGGTCTCGTCCACCGAGGGCACCGGGATCGACGCGCTGTTCGAGGCCGTCGAGGCCCATCACCGGCACCTGTGCGCGGGCGGCCGTCTGCCGGCCCGCCGCGCCGCCCAGCGGGTGCGCTGGATGTGGCACCTGGTGGAGACGGGGCTCGTCGAGCGGCTGCGATCGTCGTCTGCGGCGGCGGCCTGGGAGGCGGCGGTGGCCGGGGGCGAGGTGGCGCCGGAGACCGTGGCGGATCGGATCGTACGGCAGTGCGCCGAGACCCTCGCAGGCGCCGTGGAGCATGGCGCATGACACCGGACCTGTGGGCGTCGGCCGCGCTGTTCGCCGGGCCCCTCCTGGCCGGCCCGTGGCTGCGGTCGCCCCGTGTGGCGCCCGCGCTGGCGGCCTTCGTGACCGTGGTGGTGTTCGGCCTGGTGCTCGGCCACATCGCCCCGCACGTGGTGTCGATCGGCGGCGGTTGGGCGATCTTCCTGCTGGCGCTCGGGTACGTCGGCTCGGCGTTCCACCACCGGCTGCACCCGTCGCCGCCGTCGTCGTCCCGGTTGGACCCGGCGCCCCCGCCCGCGGCGCACGACCACGAGACGGCGGCCGCGAACCTGGTGGCCCTGTGCGCCCTGCTCGTGCACATGCTGCTCGAAGGGCTGGCGATCGCCGCCGCGCCCGCCGGGGCCGCACGGGCCGTCATGGCCGCGGCGGTGGGGGTCCATCGCGTGCCGATCGGTCTGGCGGTCTGGTGGGTGACGCGCCCCCGCGCCGGGCGGACCGGGGCGCTGGCGCTGCTCCTGCTCGGCGCCGTCCTCACCCACGTGGGGTACCTCGGCGCCACGGCCCTTTCGGGTCCACGGGCGATCGCCATGCTGGCGTACCTGCAGGCGGCGCTGGCCGGCAGCCTCCTGCACGTGGTCGGGGCCCACATGCCGCAGGGGGAGGGCGCCGGTGCGCGGTCTCGCGCCGGCGCCGCCGCGGGCGTCGCGTGGATGGTGGGGACCGCGCTGGCGACGCACGCAACCCCCGGCGAGGTCGGCCTGCAACTCGCCGCGACCGTGGTCGGGGTCGCCGCCCACGTCCACGGCACGCGCCGTCACGCTTCGGAGGCCGGCGTGGCACTATGAGCCCCGTGTCCAGCAAGCCACCGCCGCCGCCGGGCCGGGACCAAGGAGCGGGCGTCCCGCAGCCGGTGCCGGTGACCGTGCCGCCCCGGGGGACGCCGACCGGCGCGACGGATCACACCGGGCGCGTGCTCGACGGCAAGTACCGCCTCGACGAGCTCGTGGGAACCGGCGGCATGGCGCACGTCTACCGCGCCACGCACCTGGGGCTGCGCCGCACGGTGGCCGTCAAGCTCCTGCACCCGCGGCTTTCGGACGACGCCGCGGCCGCCGCGCGGTTCGAGCGCGAGGCCCGCTCCGCCTCGCGCCTCAAGCATCCCAACTGCGTGCAGGTGACCGACTTCGGCTGCACCGAGGACGGCACGTTGTACATGGCGATGGAGTTTCTCGAAGGGCACGACCTGGGCAAGGCGCTCGGGCGGCCGTGGCCCGTGGACGCGGCCGTCGAGGCGATGGTGCAGATCCTCCGCGGCCTGGCGCACGCCCACGGCGAAGGGCTCGTGCACCGGGACCTCAAGCCGCAAAACGTCTTCGTCACCACCGACCACGAGGGGCGCCGATCCTACAAGCTGGTGGACTTCGGGCTCGCCAAGATCTTCTCCGGTGCGGTCACGGATCCGGCGCTTACGCAGCTCGGCCTGGTGTTCGGGACGCCGCTGTACATGAGCCCGGAGCAGGCCCTCGGCAAGGAGGACGTGGACGCCCGCGCCGACATCTACGCCGCCGGCGTGATCTTCTACGAGCTGCTGGCCGGCCAGCCGCCGTTTTCGGCCGAAGAGCCCGTCGCCCTGCTGCACCAGCACGTGACCACGCCCGTCCCGCCCCTGCCGGGGCACGTCCCCGAGGCGATCCGCATGGTGGTGGCGGGGATGCTGGCCAAGCGCCGCGAGGAGCGGTTCGCCTCGGCGCAGGCGGTCCTCGATGCCCTGCGACCCCGGCCGGCGCGCGGGTCGGGGGGCGCCGCGGCCGAGTCCTCCGCGGCGATCGCCGCGGCCCTCGCAAAGGCCACGATGGCGCCACAGCTTACCGATCTGAGCGGGGACGACCTGCCCGCACCGACCCCGGCGCCCGACCCGGCGCCGATCCCCGCCCTCGGGGTCGCGGCGCCCACCTCCTCGACCGCCGGGCGGATCCCCGCGATGCCGAAGGACGACCCCATCGAGCTGGCGTTTCGTCCGGCGCCGCAGACCGCCGCCCGCCCGGTCCGCCCGAGACCCGTGCTCCTGCCGTTCCTGCTGGCGCTGCTGGCCGCCTCGGTGTGGTCGGCGCGCGGCCTGCTCGGCGTGGGGCTGTGGGACATCGTGCCCCCGGGCCGGGCGCCCGACTGGCTGCGCCCGGTCCACGTCTCCGCCCTCCTGTGGGCGCTTACGGGCGTGGCGGCCGTCCACGCCTACCGCTCCGCCCGCCGGGGCTGACCCTGCGACCATGACGAAACCTGCACGACTCCGTTCGTGGTGCGCGCTGGCGCTCGCCGGGTGCGCCGTCTCGTCCGCCGAACCGGCCGCGGCCCCGCCCGCGCGGCCCGCCGCCAGCGCCCCCGGGGAGGCGACCGCGGCCGTCTCTTCGGGCGCAGCGCGGGTGCGCGAGCACGTGGCGTTCCTGGCGCGGGACGACCTGCGGGGCCGGGCGCCCGGCACCGACGGCGACGACCGGGCGCGCGCCTACATCGAGGCGGCGATGCGCGAGGCGGGGCTTTCGCCCCTGTTCGGTGCGGCCTACCAGCAGCCGTTCGAGGTCACCGAGGGCGTGGCCGCCCGGGCGGGCGAGACCGTCGAGCTGCGCCTTGGAGACACCGTCCTGCCGGCGGGGCCGCTGGCGGTGTCGGCCTCGGGGCGCATGGCGGCGGCCGGCCGACTGGTGTTCGTGGGGCCGGGGGTCGCGCCGCAGGGGGCCGGCACGGGCAGCTACGCGAAGGTGCGGCCCAGGGTGCTGCGCGGGTCGGTCGTCGTCGCGCTGGCCGAGGACCCGGCCGACCCGCACGTCGATCCGGCGGCGCTGCGGATCGGGGCCCGGGCCATCGCGGCCCGCGACCACGGGGCGGCGGCCTTCGTGTGGTGGGATCCGAAGGCCGAACCGGCCGACGTGGCGGCGCTCGCCCGGGGCCGCGCCGACGACGTGGGGATCCTCGCCGTGGCCTGCGGCGCGGCCTGCAACGAGGGGCTGCGGCGCGCCTTCGGGGTGTCGGGCGACGGCGTGCCGCGCCCGGGGGCGGTGGCGCGGGGGAAGGCGACGGTGGCCGTGCCCATCGAGCGGGTGCGCAAGACCACCGCGAACGTCGGCGGGGTGCTGCGCGGGTCGGGCCCGGCGGACCGACCGATCGTGGTGGTGGGCGCCCACCACGATCATCTCGGCCTCGGGCGCCCCGGCAGCCTCGCGCCCGGATCCCACGAGGTGCACAACGGCGCCGACGACAACGCAAGCGGCGTGGCGGCGATCCTCGAGCTCGCGCGGCGGTGGGCGGCGCGGCCGCCGGCCGAGCGCCCGTTCGATCTGTACGTGGTGGCGTTCGGCGCGGAGGAGATGGGGCTCTTGGGATCGAAGCACTTCGTCGCCGCCCTCGACGAGGCGTCGCGCCGGCGCGTCACGGCCATGCTAAACTTCGACATGGTGGGCCGGTACCGGCCCGACAAGGGGCTCGTCGTCTCCGGTGTCGGGACGGCCGAGGCGTGGGGCGACCTGCTCGACGGGATCGAGACGGACCTCGTGCTGCGGCGCAAGGCCGACGGCTACGGCCCATCGGACCACAGCAGCTTCTACGAGGCCAAGATCCCCGTTTTGCACTTCTTCACGGGCAACCACCCCGACTACCACCGCCCCTCGGACGACGCCGACCGGGTGGACGCGGCGGGCATCGATCGGATCGTGGCGCTGGCCGACGCCGTCGTGGCGTCGCTCGTCGCGCGGCCGCGCCTGGCCTACCGCGCGATGGCGCGCTCGAAGGCGTCCGTGCGGGGCTTTCGCGTCTCGCTCGGCACGATCCCGGACTACGCGGCGGAGGTGGAGGGGGTGCGCCTTTCGGGCGTGCGCAAGGGCGGGGCCGCCGACCGGGCCGGCCTGCGGGCCGGGGACGTCATCGTGGAACTGGCCGGGCGCCGCGTGGACAATCTCGAGGCGTACATGGCCGCCTTCGCCACGCTGCAGCCCGGCGAGACCTACGAGGTGGTGGTCCTGCGCGACGAGCGGCGGGTGCGTCTTTCCATCGTGCCGGATGCGCCGAAGCGCCGGGCGCATTGAACTCGCGGGGGCCAGCCGGTGGGTGGATCGGCCGAGGCGGGGGTAAGGTACCTCGGTCGCCCCCCGTCTCCCGTACCGATGCCCCGGTGTTCTTCCGAGGGGCGCCGCGTTGCTTCACGGCTCGGTGCGCGCGGTGCCCTGCGGCCGGTCGTCGCCGTGACGCTACGCGCGCCTTGCCTCGGCGCGGACCAGGGTGGTGGAGTCGGTGCCTGGATCGTACACGGCCGGGTCGATCTCGACCCACAGGCCGCGGGTGCGATGCGGGCCGTCCATGGCGCAAAGCCGTTCGATCTGCCGCGCCGACAACTGCGTACGGCTGGCGACAAGAGAGAGTTGCCCGGCCAGCACGGGGCGGGAGACCACCATGCCCTCCTGGACCTCGTCGAGGGGGACGCGGCGTTCCTGGCGGCCAAGCAACGGCGGAAGCAGCCGGTCGGTGACCGCGTCGAACAGGTCTTCCGAAAAGCGCGCCTTGACGAGCGATTCGACCGTCGCGTGCGCACGTCCAATCTGGAGATCTTCCGCCTCCCCCCGGTGCCGGTGCATGGCGGTCTCGAAAGCCGACAGAAGCTGCAGGAGTTGGGCGGCGCGGGGCGGTCGCAACAGTTCGTCGTCGTCGAGCGGGTCGTGGTGGCGGGCCACGATCTCGGCGATCGACTCGAAGGCGGGGATCTTCCCCAGCAGGCGGCCGGCCGTGGCGGCGTGCTCGCATGGCCCCTGGGTGAGGGGGTCGTCTTCGTCCCCGTGGGCCGGCAGGAGCAGGTGATGGACGACGGCGGCAAGGCGCAGGTCCTCCACCTCCGCGGCCGGCCATCCGAGGGCGGTCGCGCACGCCACGGAAAGTTGCGCGACGCGCTCGCTGCGGGCCGCGACCTCCGGCGCGGCTGCTCGCAGGGTCGCAAACAGCGCCGTGACCACGGCCTCCACGTCGGAGGGAAGGGCGGTGATCTGCTCGACGCTCGCTTGTTGCATGACCTCCACCTGCTCGGAGAGGTCGTCGATCAGTCGGCGGGCGCGGCGCAGGTCGCTGCGCAGGCGCCGGCGGTCGCGGTCGAGGCGGCTGACCCGCACCCGGCTGAGAGCCAGCCGGCGGTTGCGCCGCGTGTCGCTGCGATAGCCCTCGGCCGCCTCGAACAGGTCCTCGACGAGGTCGTCCGCCTGCCAGGGCCGCACGATGATCTTGGAAACCCCGCAGCGGTTGAGGGCGTCGGCGGCCACGCGGATGTGGTCGGCCTCGCTGGCGAGCAGCACCAGCGAGGCCTCCGGATCCACCTCGCGTGCGTCGTACAGGAACTCGAGGCCGCTTTGGTCTTCGCCCAGGTCCTCGTCGCAGACCACCACGGCGAACGCGCGGGCGGCCAGGTCCGCCAGCGCCTTGCCGGGGTCGGCGTGGGCGTGCACCTCGTAGCCGGCCTCACGTAGCTGGGTGCCCATCAGGTCCCGGTCGGCCGGGTGGGGCGAGACGAGCAGTACGCGGTGGGCACGAGCCATCCTACGACGGCATCGGTCGCCGCGGCATCGGGGTACAGGCTCCGTGTGGGCCACCCGGCGTGCCCGGGTTCCGTACCCGGCCGCCCGTGCCCACCGCAGGGGCGCCGCCGGTCCTCGTTTGCCCCGGCGCCGGCCCGGCGCAAGCAGAGGCTCTCAATCCACCTGCATCGTACCCACGTGGTCGGGCACGCGGATCTCGCAGGCAGTCTTGGCGCGCACCTCGTCCACGGACACGCCGGGGGCCAGTTCCTTGAGGACGAGGCCGCCGTCCACGACCAGGTAGGCCAGGTCGGTGAAGATCTCGTGCACGACGCCCTTGCCGGTCAGCGGTAGCGTGCAAGACGGGAGGATCTTGGGGGCGCCCTTCTTGTTGACGTGCTCCATCATCACGATGACGCGCTTCGATCCGGCCACCAGGTCCATCGCGCCGCCCATCCCCTTGACCTTCTTGCCGGGGATCATCCAGTTGGCCAGATCCCCCTGCTCGCTGACCTCCATGGCGCCCAGCACGCAAAGGTCCAGGTGGCCGCCGCGGATCATGGCGAACGATTCGTGACTGCCGAAGAACGACGCGCCGGGCCGGTAGGTCACGGTCTGCTTGCCCGCGTTGATGAGGTCGGGGTCCACCTCGTCCTCGCGGGGAAACGGGCCCATCCCGAGCAGGCCGTTTTCGCTGTGCAAGATGACGTCCATGCCCTCCGGGATGTGGTTCGCCACCAGGGTGGGCATCCCGATGCCGAGGTTGACGTAGTAGCCGTCGCGCAGCTCCTGGGCGATGCGGCGGGCGATCTGGTCGCGGGAAAGTGGCACGGTCAGTCCTCCCGAACGGTGCGGAATTCGATGGGCTTTTCGTAGGCGCTGCCCTGTAGGATTCGGTCCACGTAGATCCCGGGGGTGTGGACGAAGTTCGGGTCGAGTTCACCCGCCGGCACGAGTTCCTCGACCTCGGCGATGACCACCTTTGCGGCCGTGGCCATGGCCTGGTTGAAGTTGTTGGCCGTGTAGCGGTAGACGAGGTTGCCGTGGGTGTCACCCCGGTGTGCCTTGACGAGGGCGAAGTCGGCGGTGATCCCCCGTTCGAGCACGTACATGCGGCCGTCGAACTCGCGCACCTCCTTGCCCTGGGCGACCACGGTGCCGTAGCCGGTCGGGGTGTAGAAGGCGGGGATCCCGGCCCCACCGGCCCGGATCCGTTCGGCGAGAGTCCCCTGGGGCACGAGGTCCACCTCCAGCTCGCCCGACAGGTACAGGCGCTCGAAGGTCTTGTTCTCCCCCACGTAGGAGGAGGTCATCTTGCGGACCTGCCCCGCCGCGAGGAGGATCCCCAGCCCCTTGTCGTCGATCCCGCAGTTGTTCGAGATGATGTGCAGGTCCCGCACGCCCTTGGCGCGCAGGGCGCGGATGAGGTTTTCGGGGTTGCCGCACAGGCCGAAGCCTCCGCAAAGGATCGTGGCTCCGTCGGGGATGTCGGCGACGGCCTCCTCGGCCGATCGAACGGTCTTGTCCATGGGTGCTGCCTCGACCGGAAGTGTTCCGGCTCGGGACGAGCGTGACAAGCCGCAACGTTGCATTCCGCCGCGCCCGTGGGGAACCGCCGCGCGCCTCCCGTTTTTTTCGGGAGATGGCAGGTCGATGGGGAGGGGACCCGGTTGGCATCGCCCTTGCTACTGAAAACGGGCATGAACGCCCGCCTCGCCGTCGTTGCCCTCGCCTGGGGCGCCGCCCTGGCCGCGCCCCGCCCCGCCCACGCGAACGAACCCGCCCAAACGGTCCCCGCAGGCCTGCGCGACCTCGAACGGGGGGCTCCCGGCACGTGCGCCTGCCCGTGCCGCGAAAAGGTACGCGCAAACCGCGCTGCCGTGTCCGTGTCCCCGGAGCTCAAGGCCCTCGGAGACGTGGCGCCGGGTGGCGGTCCGACCCCCGCCTCGCCCGACCTGCGGCCGCTCGAGACGGGCCACGCGCGGGCGGTGGGCCCGCGGGCCCGCGGTGTCTCGGACCCATTCGTGCGTCCCGAAGGCCGGTCTCTGCGGTCGTCCGCGCCTCCGCCGCGCTTGAGCCCGGATCTCAAGCCGCTGCCGGCGCGCGGCGGGCGCTGACCCGTTCGCTCCGCTCGGCCGGGGGCATCACGCAGGCGAAAGGAGGAGCCATCCGGCCGCCGGCGCGCATCCTGACACGGGGGCTTGCCCGCGGCGTCGGGCAAGCCCCGCCGACCGGGGGCTAGCCGGCGGGCTTCGTGGGACAGCCGAACTTGATCTGGATCTGGGCGTTGTCGAAGCCCTGGACCTTCTCGCAGGTCTGTGGGCACAGCAGGATCTGGGTGGGGCTCGCCGGGTCGTCGTAGTACCAGCCGTCGGAGACGTTTGCGCACTCGGCGGGGTCGTCCACCCGGCCGATGTCGAGGATCCCGCCCTGGCCGTCGTCGAACTCGACGTTGACCTTGTTTGGGTCGAAGTTCTCCGTGTCGGGGATGTCCCACGAACAGGCGATGCCTGCCGTCTGCACCACCTTCTCGGACACGGCGGTGAAGACCGGGGCGAAGTCCTGGTCGCACAGGTTGCCGAACACACCGCCGGTCAAGTTCACCAGGTCCTCGTACTCCTTGCCCCGGTCGGCGGCGAGCAGGCAGCAGGAGGTCATCTGGAGACACGCGAGCGCCGGGTCCTCGGGGGCGGCGATGGCGTGGAACACATACTTTCCGTAGTCGGGGTTGATGGCCTTGAGCATGCTGTCGAAGGCCCCCGCCGAGAGCGACGAGTCGTCGTCCGTGATGACGATGATGTGCAGCGATGCGTCCGGGCGCAGGATCTGGCTCCACTGCGGCTCGGTGTCGAGGATGTCCTGCAGCGACGAGGAACTGCTGACCTTCTTGTCGATATGCAGGAACGTCGGAAGGTTGTTGTCGTCGGGCGGGTTTTCCAGGCAGCCGCCGGGCTTGCCCAGCGGCGCGTTGATGCAGATCCCGTTGCCGTTGTTGGGGTAGGAGGAGATCAGCGCCACATGCGCCTCGATCCCGGCCTGGATGATCTGGTTCGAGAACGTGTTCAAGTAATTCTGGACGAAATTGGCCTCGAAGTCCATGCTACCCGAGTTGTCCACCACCACCAGGATGTCGGCCGGCTGCAGTTTGTTCTCGGCCGTGTCGGTGACCTCGTCGCAGGTCGGGCCCGTGCCGCCCGAGGTGCTGGCGTCGCCCACGTCGAACAAGGTCCCCGTGGTGCTCGCGCCCGCCGTCCCGGCCGTGCCCTGGGTGGTGCCGGTGGCGGTCTGCGTGGTCGCGGTCGTGATCGAAGTGTTCGACGAGGTGCTGGTGTCCCGGCCCGACCCGCCGTTGCAGGCGGCGACGAGCGCAGCGACACCGAAGGTCGTGGTCCATCGTTTCATGGCGGGTTCCCCTTCGGTCGCTGTCATCCTACCGTGTCGGGCGGTGCGCCGGCAATCCGTGCCGGGGGCGCTTGCGTCCAATGCGTCGTCGGGGGACGCGGGGCGCGGTTTCTAGTGCAAGATTCGCCCCTGGGGATCCTCGTCCTCGTCCTCCTCGCCGTCGAACGCCACGTCCCGAGCCGCGCGGCGGCGGTCCCGCTCCACGATGAGGCCGGCCACGACGAGGCCCACCGCGAGGCTCCACAGCACGAGCACGAGCAGCAGCCACAGGGCGTCGCGCCCTTCGAGGGCGACGCGGTGCCCCCACTGGCACGCGACGACGGCGTGGCCGAGGTAGGCGGCCACAGCCAGGGCGATGCTCGAAGGGCGCACCCCACAAGTATGGCACGGACGGCGCGAAACGGTAGGGGGGTGTACCATCGCCGGCCATGGATCGCGCGGCGCTCGACGGCCTGCCCTTTCCACCCGAGCAACGGCGGCTCATCGCACGATGGCTCGAAGACCCCGCCTACGAGGATACGTGGGCCGAACTCGAGACCCTCGTGGCGCACGCCGCCGCCGGCGACGGCGCGGCCCTCGACGAACTCGCCGACGCCTTCGCCGGCCCGCTGCCCATCGGCACGGGGGGGCGTCGCGGGCCCTGTGGGCCCGGCCCCAATCGCATGAACGCGGCCGTGCTGCGCGAGACCGCTGCCGGGCTCGCCGGGGCCATGCGGGCGTTCTCCGTGACGCCGCGGGCCGCAGTGGCGTACGACACGCGCGCCTCGTCGAGGGCGTTTACCCGCGTGGTGGCCGAGGAACTCGCGCGCCACGGCGTCGAGGTGCGTGTCCTGGACGCACCGCGGCCGACGCCCCAGCTGTCGTTCGAACTGCGCAGGACCGGGTGTGGCGCCGGGGCGGTGATCTCCGCCAGCCACAACCCGCCGCGGGACAACGGGATCAAGGTCTACGGGCCCGACGGCGCCCAGGTGCTCGGGGCCTGGGCCGAGGAGGTCACGCGGCGGATCGAGGCCGCCGCCCGGGGCGAAGGGCCGACGCCGGCCCAGGTGCCCGGGGCCGTGACGTACGTCCACGACGGCGCCCTGGCCGAGGCCGACCGGGCCTACCACGAGGTGGTGCTCGCGCAGGGGTGCACGGAGGGGGACCTCGCAGCCTCGGGGCTTTCGGTGGTGTACACGCCGCTGCACGGCGTCGGGGCGTCGTCGGTCCTGCCGGCTCTCGCGCGGCGCGGTCTTGCGCCGGCCACCGTCGCCGCCCAGATGGATCCGGACGGTGGTCGGTTCTCCACGGTCGCCTCGGCGAACCCCGAGGACCCGGCCGCCTTCGCCCTCGCCCGCCAGCTCGCCGAAGAGGTCCGGGCCGATCTGGTGCTCGCCACGGACCCGGACGCCGACCGCCTCGGGGCGCTCGCGCGGGGGCGCGACGGCGCATTGTCGTTCATCGACGGCAACCGCCTCGGCGTCCTCATGCTCGACCACGTGCTGCGACATGGGCCCGACCGCACCGGGTGGGTGCTGACGACCCTCGTGACCACGCCCCTGGTCGGCAAGCTGTGCCGGGCGGCGGGCGTCGAGGTGGTGGAGGACCTGCTCGTGGGGTTCAAGCACCACGCGGGGCTCGTGCGCGAACACCCCGACCGGCCGGTGGTGTTCGCCTGCGAGGAAAGCCACGGTTACCTGCGCGGAAACGACGTGCGCGAGAAGGACGGGGCCATCGCGGCCCTCCTGCTGGCGGAGGCGGCGGCGGAGGCGAAGGCTCGGGGGGCGACGCTGGTCGAACGTCTCGAGGACGTGTGGCGCCGGCACGGCTACCACCGCGAACGCACCTGGAACCTGCGAGAAGCGGGGCCGCGCGGGCGGCGGGCCATGGCGGCCGTGATGGAGGCGGTGCGTCGCAGCCCGCCCGAGCGCTTCGGACCGTTGCGCCCGAGCCGCGTCACGGACCGCAAGGAGGGGCTCCGGACCGGCAGCCCCACGCGCGACTTGCCGGGAAACGTGGTGGTCTTCGACGGAGCCGTCGAAGGGGGGGGGCTCGCCGGGGCCCGTCTCGTGTTCCGCCCCTCGGGGACCGAACCGAAGCTCAAGCTGTACGTGCTCGGATGGACGGACCCCGGGTCGGCCGCGGATGCCGGTGCGCGGGTGGCGGCGGACCGGGTCGTCGAGTCCATCGGTGAGGCGGCCGAGGACTGGACGAAGGACGTCCTGCGGTCGGCGGGTGGAGCGTAGGGGCGATGGGCGAGCAGGGGCGCAGGGCGTGGATGGCCGCGGCTGCGTTCGTTGCGGTGGGGGCGCTCGTGTGGCTGGCGCTCGCCGACGATGAGGACGCGATCGTGGAACCGGCGCGCGACCCGGGTTCGGCCGTCGCTGCTCGGCCGCTTGCGTTCCAGGGGGCGCGCGGCTCGCCACGCGTGGCCGGGCCGGTCCCCGGGCGCCCACCGACGGGGAACGACGCCACCGGTGCGCGTACGGGGGTCGTCCGGGGGCGCGTGGTGGACCCGGACGGACAGCCGGTCGAGGGCGGCTCGCTGTCCGCGCGCTGCCTGGAATCCGACGGAGACGTACACCCGATCCCGGGCGGCAACGCGGTGCTCGGAGAGGACGGCGCGTTCGAGCTGCTCGGGTGCGACGGGCTCGTGTGCCTCGATATGCACCACCCCGCATACGTGCGCGCCGGACCGTGGGAGGTCCCGGCGGGAGCGGGGGCCGTGACGCTTCGGGCGCGCCCCCTCGTCCGGCTCACGGGGCAGGTCGTGACGACGGGCGGCGAGCCCGTCCCCGGCGCCACGGTCGTCGCCCTGCCCGGCCCCGACGTGGACCCGCACGCGCTGCCCCCCTTTTCGACCACCCGGACCTCGACGGACGGGGACGGAGCGTTTTCGCTCGCACGGATCGAGCGCCCCGCCTGCGACGCCTGCGACCCCTGCGAGGAGGCGCCCCCGCTGCGGACGTGGGCCGAAACGCGCTTGACCGCC
>JALSIN010000221.1 GCA_026989935.1 Polyangiaceae bacterium
GTGGGTGCGATCCGGGCGAGGACGCGGGGATCGACGGCGCGCCCGACGGGAAGATACCCCACGAAGCGCTCCGAGGTGGGATCGGCGAGGCCGAGGGGCCCGGCCACCCGGTCCTCGAACAGGTCGATCAGCGGACGGTCGAACAATCGTTCGATCCAATCTCCGAGGAACAGGAAGCCGAGGTCGCTGTAGAGCACCCGCGTGCCGGGCGGCGCGAGGGGGCGGGTCTTCGACAGTCGCGCCCGGGCCGCCGCCGGGTCCACGCCCGAAAGGCCGGCGTAGAGCGGCTCGTGCGCCGCAAGCCCCGCCCCGTGGCACAGTAGATGCCCGAACGTGGCGCCCGGAAGGCCCGGGGCCAAGTCCGCCGGTACCGGGTCGTCAAGGGCCACCCGCCCCTCGGACAGGGCGATCCCGGCCAGGACCCCGGCGGCGAGCGGCTTGGTCAGCGACGCCAGGTCGTAGATCGACCCGCGCCGCGCGAGGCGACCGCACGCCGGGCTTTGGGGGTGGTCGGCCAGCACCCCGTGGGCCTCGTGGTAGCGCTCGGCCCCGTCGTCCCACACCAGGGCCACGCAGCCGGGAAAGGCCGACCCGCACGCGCGCTCCAGCAGCGAGAAGATGCGTCGTTCGCGGTCGGCCACCGGCCGGGGAGGTTGCCCCATCGATGGCCGGTCCGCTATAGGGCGCCCATGCCCGCCGACCCGCCCGCCGGAACCTTCGACCGCCCGCACGGGCGGATCATCGCGGCCCTCGACGTCCCGAGCGCCGAGCAGGCCCTCGCGCTCGCCGGGCGGCTGGCCGGGCACGTGGGGCTCGTGAAGGTGGGGCTCGAGCTGTTCGTCGCCGAGGGACCGTCCGTGGTGGCGGCGCTGCGGCGGCGGCACCCCGATCTGGGGATCTTTCTCGACCTCAAGCTGCACGACATCCCCAACACCATGGGCGCGGCCGTGCGCGCGGCCCGGCGCCTGGGCGCTGCGTTCCTGACGGTGCACGCGGCGGCCGGCGTGGCGCACCTGCGGGCCTGCGTGGAGGCGGCCGACGGGGCCGTGGGGATCCTCGCCGTGACCGTGCTGACGAGCCAGGACGCGCGGGCGCTGGCCGAGGCGGGTGCGACCCGGACCGTGGAGGAACTCGTCGCCATGCGGGCCGAGTGTGCCGCGCGGGCCGGGTGCGCGGGGATCGTCTGCAGCGGGCGCGAGCTCGCGGCGGTACGCCGGGCGGCTCCGGGCCTCGCCACCGTCGTGCCGGGGATCCGGCCCGCGGGCGCGGGCGCCGACGACCAGGTGCGCGTGATGACGCCGGGCCGGGCGGTGCGCGCCGGGGCGGACTACCTCGTGGTCGGGCGGCCGATCCGCACCGCCCCGGACCCGGCGGCCGCGGCCGATGCGATCGCCGCGGAGATCGCCGCGGCCGCGCCATAGACCGCCGGGGCGGGCGGCGGACCCGCGGGCTCAGGTGTCGATCACGCCCGCACCGTCCGCATCGACGAACTCGAGTGGGCGGCCGCGGGTGCGCGCGGCCTCGACCGCATCGCGCACTTGTTCGAAGATGCGGCGGCTTTCGGGCAGGCCGTGGATCTCGAGGTTCGGGTCGCTCCGGTCCGTCGAGACCACGCGGATCCGGCCGTCGCGGGTGATCCGGTCGAGCAGCGTCTGCCGGTACTCCACGTCGAGCACGCGGCGCAGCTCCAGGCTCTTGACCGTGCGCGAGAAGATCCCCCGCTCGATCTCGATGCGCCGCGAGCTCACCCGGTACTTCGTGGTCCGAACCTGCAGATAGGTCCACGCAAGACCCGCGACGGGCACCACGAGCGCCAGCAGCGGCCAGCCCTCGACGACCGGATACCGCACGCGCAGGACGATCGCCGCCCCGAGCAGCGCACCGAAGACGAGGGTCCACGCCACGTAGGCGGAAAGGCGCGCCGTGTGTCGCACGCAACCGGCATAGAAGACGCGCTCGGCCTCTTGCGGGGCCGAAGAAGACGAGGGCTCCACCATGGCCGTTCGACGTTGGCACGAGCCCGGCGCGGCTTCAATGCGGGCTTTGCGCCGGCCCGGCCGATGCGCCGGGCCGGCCCACACCCTCTGCTACGATGGCACCGTGCACCTCGTCGGTCTACGACTGGTGAACGTCGGCCCGTTCGGCGACCGCACGATCCCCTTCGCGGACGAGCGGGCGAACCCGCGGCCCGTGGTCGTGATCCACGGCGCCCCGGGAACCGGCAAGTCGCTGCTGCTGTCGGCAATCGCCCACACGCGCCCGGGGCACGTGTCGGTGCCGCAGCGGCGAGGCCCGCTGCACGGGATCCGCCCGCACGTGGTCGCGGACTGGCTGCTGCACCAGGAAGACCCCGAGCGCCCGCACCCCCTGCGTCTCGTCTCGCCGAACGCGCGCCCCGAAGGCGAGGGGGAGGCCCTGCGGCGCAAGGAGCAGCAGTTGTTCGACCGCCGGGCCCACGAAGGCGGCTTCGTCGTGGTCGGGATCCCCGCCCACCGCTTCTTCTCGCGGCAGCCCGTCTCGATCGCGGCGCCGCAGCGGTCCGTGTTGCGCTACGACCTGCGCGGGGCGGCGGCCCTGGCCGACAGCACGCGGTTCGATCTGACGCGCGCGACCAAGACCACCCTGGCCTACGCCGAGATCGCCGGCAGCCTCGCCGAGCGCGACGGCGGCCCCCAAACCGCGCCGGACCCGGCCGTGTTGCGGCAAGGCCTTCGCCGGGCCCTCGAGGTGGTGTTGCCCGCGGTGGGGCTGGCCTTCGAGGGGGTCGATCCGACCACGCTCGAGCCGCGGTTCTCGACCGACAGCGGTCACCTGCTGCCCTTCGACGACCTGCCGGCCCAGGCCAAGAACCTCGTGGCCCTCGTCACGCTGCCGGCCCAGGCGATCTTCGCCGGCCACGACGGCGCCGACCCGCGCGCGAGCGAGGCCGTCGTCCTGGTGGACGACCTGGAGGCCCACCTGGGCCCGACCCTCGAAGCCACCGTGCTCGACCTGCTCGAACGCGCCCTGCCCGCCGTGCAGTGGATCGTGTCCACGGCGTCGGTGCGCGTGGCCGCCAGCCGCGGCGCCGGCGAGGTGGTCGCCCTGCGCCACGACCCGGCCGACCGCACCGTCGAGGTCGCCCTCGGCACCGAGGCCATGACGCACTGAACGCGCGCGGGCCGATCCCGACCGCCCACGAGCAGGCAGACGGCGACGCCACCGAGCGTACCCGCCGGCCGCCGCCCGGCGGAGGATCCATCGCTGGGGGTTTCGGCCACGGCGACAGCGACGCCCACAGACACCGGTACGGGAATCGGGACGGGGACGGGTCGCCGTGGCCGTATCGGGGACCGTGGCCGAACACGATTGCATTCCCGTAGGCGACCCGGTCCGCTCCCTCCCGAACGAAACGCGCGCTCGCGGCCACACCGAGTCATCCCAGCCACGCCGTCACCCTCGCCCAGCGATGCGCGGCCCAGCTCCTTTCGGCCCTTCGAGGCCCCGTGCGGGGGGTGGGCGACCTCGCAGACCAGGCGCGGCGGGCGGTGGTCAGCGCCGTGCTCAACCCCGTCGAGGGCCTCGCGGCTCGAGGCGGGCGGCGACGGCAACTGTTGGGGGTGGCCCACGGGTCGCTCCAGGAGGCCAAGGCGTGCGTGCAACTGCTGGGGGCGGCGGGGGGGGCGATGGACCAGGCACGGCGCTCGTGGCGGGACCTCGACCGGGCGGGCGCGCTGGCCTGGGGGCTGCTGCGGAAGGAGCGGTGAAGACGAGTCGAGTCCGACGGCGTCCGGGTGGACTCGGTGGGCGTTGCTCGCCGGTTCGTTCAGCGCTGGAAGTTACGGGGACGGAGACGGCGACGCGCACCGGCACCGGTACGGACACCGCGGCGAACCGATGCATCCAGCGCTCGCGCGGACGGGGAAAGGAACCGGCACGCGCACGAGCACCGGTACGGACACCGCGACCGCAGCGGTCCACGGCCCTCGGTTCACCGGGCGGCTGGCCCAGGCCGCACTCCGCTGTCCGTCCTACCTCCAAGGCCCGTAGGGGGCGTCAGCGGACGGGGTAGGGGCAGTCGTCGTGGCAGGCGCGGTTGTGGCGCGCGGCGGCCTCGGGGAGGTCCTTCGGGTCGAAGCCGTCCTCCAGCACGCGGCCGGGGCCGTAGTTGGGGGTCCGGTAGCGGCGGCTCGCGAGCCCCAGGACGTCGAAGTCGAAGTAGGGCGCCACCGCGCGGGCCCGAGCGCGCAGGTCGAACGTGCCGAGGGGGTCGTCGTCGCGGCAGGCGACCAGCGTGGTCTGCAGGCCGCGCTCGCTGGCGAAGGCGTGACAGGCGGGGAAGACGGCGTCGAAGGTGGCCCGGTCGTGCGGATACATCCGCGTGGCGTGGTGCAGGTTCGCCACGACCACGCCACCGGGCGCCAGGCGCTCGCGCAACGCCCCGTAGAACTGCCGCGTCTTGAGGTGGTACGGCACGAAGACGCCGCGGAAGGCGTCGAGGACGATCATGTCGTAGCGCGGCCCGGGGCGGATCTTCTCGACGAACAGACGGCCGTCCGACACGTGGGTGCGGTAGCGCGGGTCGTCGGGCACCCCGAAGTACGTGCGCGCGAGCCGGACCACCTCCGGGTCGATGTCCACGCCGTCCACCTCCATGCCGTCGATCCGCTCGAACAGGTAGGTGCTGATCTGGCCGCCGCCGAAGCCGATCATCAAGAGCCTGCGCGCCGCCGGCTGCACGAGGAAGCCCGCCATCATCGTGCGCGTGTAGTCGAGGTCCAGGCTGCGCGGGTGCGCCGTGTCCCAGCGCGACTCGATGTACCAGGTTCCATCCGACACGAAGTACATCGTGCGCACGCTGCCGCGCTGCGTGACCACGATCTCGTTGTAGGGGGACCGGGCCCGGGCCAGCACGCGCTCGGCGGCGGGCGCCCCCCGCGCCCCCACGGCGGGCCCCAGCACCCCCGCCGCCGACACCCCCGCGAGGAACCCTCGGCGGGAGCAACGTGCAGGACCCGAACGCGGCATCGGCCGCGAACCTGCCGCGAGCCGCGCCGCCGCGCAACCGGTCCCCGCGCCGCCCCCGAAAACCGCTTGTGGAACCGGGTCGCCGGACGCTACGGTGCCCGCACCGTGGCACGCCTGCGCATCGCCCTGCTCGCCTCGGCCCTGGCGCTCGCCGCCTTCGCGGCCTGCCGCATGGGGCGCACCACGATCCCCGAGGGCGCCGACCGCCCCTTCGACGCCATGGACCGCGGCCAAAAAGCCGCCTTCATGGCCGAGCGCGTGCTGCCGGTCATGCGTGAGACCTTCCAGGCCTTCGACCCGCAGCGCTTCGCCTCCGTGGACTGCGCCACCTGCCACGGCCCGAACGCCGAGGCCCGCGTCTACGCCATGCCGAACCCGGACCTGCCCACCCTCGACCCGCGGGGCCTCTATCGCAAGCACCGCAAGGACCCGGCCCAGCACGCCATCGCCGACTTCATGTGGCGCACGGTCCAGCCCACCCTCGCCCGCACCCTCGGCGTCACCTACGGTCCCAACGGTCGCATCGACTGCGCAAGCTGCCACCCGCACGACCCGCCCCCGTGACCGACGGGCGGCCGGGCGGCGCCGCACACCGATCTGCGCCGGCCGCGCTTCTTGTGCGCACGGCCGGTCCCGTCCTATCGTAGGTGCAATGCTCGCCGTCGTTGTGCATGCTCGGCAACTCCTCCTCGCCGCGGTCGCCGGCGTCGCCACCGGACCGGCCGACCTCGCCCTCGACCCGGCCCGCCGTCTCGCGGAGGGCGACGCCGCCATGGGGGACGGATTGCGCGTGGCTTCGGGCGGCGGCGGGGTCTTCGCCCCCGTGTGCGCCGACGGCGAGCGGCGTTTCGGGATCGACGTCAGCAAGTGGCAGGGCAGCATCGACTGGGCCGCCGTGGCCGCCGACGGGGTGGACTTCGCCTTCATCCGCGTCTCGGACGGCACCGGCTACCTCGACGAGTACTTCGACACGAACTGGCAGCAAGCCAAGGCCAACGGGATCCGCGTCGGCGCCTACCAGTTCTTCCGGCCCAACCAGGACGCGGCCGCCCAAGCCCAGCTCCTGCTCGACGAGATGGGCCCCCTCGGGCCCGGCGACCTGCCGCCGGTCATCGACGTGGAGGTCACCGGCGGCCTCGGACCGGCGGCGGTCGCCGACGCCGTGCAGACCTGGCTCGACGTGGTGGAGGGCCAGCTCGGTGTCAAACCGCTCATCTACACCTCCCCCGGCTTCTGGAACGGCTCGGTGGCCTCCAATGCCTTCGGCGCCTACCCGCTGTGGGTGGCCCACTGGGGCGTCGAGTGCCCCACGCTGCCGTCGGGCTGGACGGACTGGGTGTTCCACCAGTCCAGCGAATCCGGCAACGTCGGAGGGATCTCCCCCGTGGACGAGGACTGGTTCAACGGCACCCTCGCCGACCTCGACGCCTTCGCCGTCGGAATGCCCGTCTGCGGCGACCAGATGTGCAGCGGCGGAGAGGACACCGCCACCTGCCCGGAGGACTGCCCGCCGTGCGGAACGATCCCCCCCGACGGCGCCGTCGTGGACGACGACGACGCCTGCTACGGCCTGTTCGGCCCCTCCCAGTACTGGCGGGAGGAGGCCGCGGGCTACGGCGGCCGCCTGCTCTGGACCGCCGCCACGGACGCGGCCGATCCGTCCAACTACGCCGTCGTATCCCTCTACTTCGACCAGGCGGGCACCTATCGCGTGCGCGCCTACATCGAACCCACCTATGCCCAGTCGAAGCTCGCCGTCTACCGGATCCGCGCGGGCGGGCAGGAATTCGACGTGCCCCTGGACCAGACCACGGCGGACGGCTTCGCCGACCTGGGTGCCTTCGCGTTCGCGCAGGGCGGCGACCAGTGGATCCGTCTCGACGACAACACCGGCGAGCCCAACGCCGACACGATCCAGATCGTGTTCGACGCCTTCGAGATCGCGCCGGAGGGCGGCGGCGCCGGAACCACGGGCGGCGACACCGCGGGCTCGACCGGGGCGGGCGACGGCTCGATGAGCGGCGGCGGCACGACCACCGGGACCGGCGGCGACACGACGGGCGGGACGGCGACCGGCGGCGACGGTCCCGGCCTTCCGGCGGACTACGGCGACCGTGACGACGGCTGCGGCTGCCGCGGCGCCGCCCCCGAACGCGGCGGCTTGGGGGGCATCGCTCTGCTCGTCCTCGGCCTGCGCCGGCGGCGGCGTGCCTACGACCCGAACAGGCGCTCGCGCGCCTCGAAGTAGGGGCGGCTTACGCTGTAACGGACCAGGTCACGGATCCGGTCCTTGACGGGGACGAGGGTGTCGTCGGCCTCCTGGGTGACGACGCGGCCGGCCGTCTCGAGGCTGTCGCACAGCAAAAGGCCCGCCCGACTGGCCGCAAGGCTCACGCCGCGCAGGTAGGCCTTGGCGTCCACGCGCCCGGCGTCGAGGATCCGACGCACCACCGACTCGAAGGCGTCCTTGCGCGACGGGGGCAGGTAGCGACCGATGGCCTCCTCGAAGGCGGTCACCTGCGCCCCCAGGTCCGCCGGCACCTCGATCCCGGGCTGGACAAAGCGCAGGGAGGCCACGACCGCGGCCCGCGCGACGTTCTTGTCGGGCGCGATCGTGCCGAGCAGCGCGTCGGGCCGCAGCCGCGCCGCCGCCCGGCCGGCCCGGAAGGCGTGGACCGGGTCCTGGGCCGGCTTGAGGGCGTCCACGCCCGCGACGACGGTGGGATAGACCGCCCGCACGGCGTTGCGTTCGAGCTCGACGAGGGCCCCGACGCGCAGGCCCCCCGGATCCTTCGGGCGCAGGAACAGGTCGGGCTGCGCCACCTCGAATACCTGGCAGGCGTAGGCCAGGAAGCGCGCAACGGCCTCGGGAGCCGTGCGGCTGACGGGCACGCGCTCGTCGCGGCGCACGCCCAGGTGCGCGTGGGTCCGCCCCTCCCGGATCGCGGCCATGGGCCAGACGATGCTCGACAGCGCGGAGATCCGCGGGTCCTTGTCGGCCGGATCGACCAGGGTGCGCAGGGCCTTGGCGTCGAGGCTGGCGCGCGCCTGCGGCAGCGTCCCCTGCCGGCGCGCGGCCAACTCCTGCTCGTGGGGCGTGGCCTGCTTGAGGAAGACCAGGGTGCAGCACACCGAGATCGCGCGCGCGTAGGCCCCGGTCTCGGCGTAGAGGGCCACGAGCCGGTGGTACAGGTCGAACGCCATCGGATCCCGTTCGATGAGCGCGTGGATCTGCGCGATGGCGTGCTCGACGTGCTCCCCCCCGAGCGCCAGCGACAGCTCGATGATGTGCTCGCGCGTGGCGGCCGCTTGCTCGTCGTCGTCGGGCTGCAGCGCCGCGGCCTGCTCGTAGGCGGCCAGGGCCGTCACCGGGTCGTCCAGGCGTTCCTCGTAGATCCGCGCCAGCGCTTGGAGCATCGCCACGCGCTCGAAAGGCGACAGGTCGTCCAGCCGGTGCTTGAGCTCCGCGCGCAGGGTCCGGGCCACGCCGCGGTCGTCGCCCTGCGCCTCGTACAGGGCCCGCAGCGCCGCGTACGCCTTGGCGTTCTTGGGGTCGTCTTCGAGCACGGCCGCAAACGCCTCGGCCGCGCGGGCCGGGTCGTCGAGCTGGTCGCGCAGGAGGGCGGCGCGGGCGTAGTGGTACTTGGCGCGCACGCCCGGGTCGTCCTGGCTCGCCGCGAGCCGTTCGAGCACGGCCACCGCGTCGTCCCACCGCTTCGCGTTCGTCAGGATGTCGAGCATGGTGTGCAGCGGCCCCACGGCGTCGGGGACGAGGGCGAGCACCTGTTCGAGGGTGCGCACGGCGGCCTCGGGCAACCCGAGTTGCTCCGCCTCCAGGGTGGCCACGGCCTCGAGCTGGCGCACGAGCTCGTCCCGAAGCGTCTGCGCCGCTTCGCCGTCGGCCTCGTCCAGCTTCGCGCGCAGGTGCCCGGCGAGCCGGCGGCGGGCCTCCACCTCGGCCGACGGCGTCTTCGCGGCCTCGACCGCCGCCCGCAGCGCCGCCTCGTCGTGGGGGTCCACCTCCAGGGCTCGGTCGAGCAGCGCCCGCATCTTGTCCTCGTCGCCCCGGCGGCGCTGCACGTCCGCCATCGCGCGGTACAGGGCCGCTTGCTCGGCCGCGGACAGGTCGTCGCCGCCCGCGAGCAGGGCGGACTGGTAGGCGGACAGCGCCTCGTCGAGGTTGCCGGCGTCCCGCTCCAGGTCGCCCAGCAGCGTCATGACCTCGGGCTCGTGGGCACCGAGCTTGCGCGCCTTCGCGAGCGCGGCGCGGGCCGCCTCGGGCTCGTCACAGGCCAGCGCGGCGCGGCCGGCCATCGACAGCACCCGGCGCAGCCGCGGCGGGTCGGCCCCGTCGGCCTCCAGCAGACGCACCGCCCGGCCCGCCGCCTCGAAGGCCCCCCGCGGATCGTCCATCTCCATGCAGATCTCGGCCAGGGCGACCGCCGCGTCCACCTGATCCGGGTCGTCCCCGAGGGCCGCTTCGTACAGGCCCCGCAGGCGATCGGGCGGCGCGCCGGTCGCCGCGTGACGCCGGGCCGCCTCCAGCCGCAGCGCCGCCCGCTCGCTGCGGTGGCTCGTCGCCTCGGCCGCCGCCTCGGCCGCCTCGGCCGCCTTCGCCGCCTGGCCGGTCTCGTCGTACAGCGAAAGCAACATGCGATGGGCCTCGGCCCGCTTCGGGTCGAGCTCGACCGCCTCCTCGAGCGCCGCGATCGCGCCGTCCACCTTGCCGATCTCCAGGCGCAGCTTGGCGCCGCGCACGAGCAGGTCGGCCTTCTTCTGCGGGTCCGACTCCGCGTCCACCCGCCGCCGCACCAGCGGGCCGGCCTTGTCGTAGGCGCCCGCGTCGATGTAGTGGGCGAGCAGCTCGTCCGTCCACGCCGGCTGGTCCGGCGCGAGCGCCGACAGTCCCTCGAGCGCTTCGACGCGCAACGCATCGTCCTCGGACCGCCGCGCGTGTTCGAGCATCTTCTCGTAGAACTCGATCCGCGCGCGGTCGGCCCGCCGTCCGTCCGACGCCGCCCGGCGCCACAGATCCACCCGGGCTGCGTCGTCCCCGGCCGCCTCGAACGCCGCCTCGAGCGCCGCAAGGGCCCGCCCGTGCCACGGGTCGTCCGGCGGGACGAGGTCGAGCACCGCCTCGCGCAGGGCACGGGCCCGGTCGGCGCCCCCGGACTCGGCGGCGAGCAGGTCGGCGGCCCGCACGAGCACCTCGGCCCGCGCCGGTCCGGCCGGCAGCCGGTCGGCGAGCACCACGAGCGCGTCGGCCAGATCCACGCGGGCCGACCGATCCGACTCGGAAAGACGTTCGAGCAGCGCCACCCGCCGCCGCGCCGCGGCCACGTCGGCGGGGTCGAGGGCCGTCACGCGCTCGAGCGCGCGGACGGCCCCCCGCGGGTCGTCCAGGGGACCTTCCAACAGGTCCGCCGCCTTGCGCAGACGCTCGGCCGCCTCGGCCGGGTCGCCGCCGTCCGCGGTCGCCAGGGCCACCTCGGCCCACACCGCGTCATCCCCGGCGGCCTCCGCCAGGGCCAGCAAACGCTCTTGCGCCCCCGCGTCGAGGGCGGCGGGATCGGCCGAAAACGCGGCGTAGAGCGCCGCCAGGGCGCCCTCGGTGTCCCCGAGGGCATCGGCCAGGACCGCGGCCGCCTCGGCGAGGCTCGCCACCCGGTCGGCGCCCTCCGAGGCGTCCGCCAACGCGAGCAGGGCCGCCGCACGCACCTCGTGCCGCCCGAGGGTCCTCGCCAGCTCCGCCCGGGCGCGGTGTACGGCGGCGGCGGCGGGATCCGCCTCGGCGGCGTGCCCGTAGGCGGCCAACGCCCGCTCGGGGCTGCCCAGCCGGTCGGCGAGCAGATCGCCCAACGCGCGGTAGAGATCGCATCGCACCGCCGGATCCGCGACGCGGGCCGCCACGGCCTCGTAGCTCGCGGCGAGGTCCTCGTAGCGGCCGGCGATCTCCGCCAGGCGCGCAAGCGCCTCCAGCAGGTCCACCTGGGCCGGCACGGGCACCTGTTCGAGCACGGCCTGCAACGTCGAGAAGGCGTCGGACGGCGCACCGAGCTTCTCCTCCAGGACGTCCGCGAGCGCCCGCAGGTGCCGCACCCGATCGGCCTGCACCTGGGCACAGCGGGCGCGCACCCCGAGCACGGAGGCCACGGTGTCCCAACGGCCGGCCTTCCGCGCCGCGGCCTCGATGCGGTCGAGGGCCGCCCGGGCCTCGGGGTGGTTCGGCATGCGCTCGAGCACGTGGGCCCAACCCTCCAGGTCGTCCGGGTCCTCGGGCAGCGTGACCGCCACCGGGGCGCTCGCCGCGGCCGGGACCGAGGCCGGGGCCGCCGATGCCGCGGGGGGCTCGTCCTCCACCGCCAGGACCCGCTCGGCCGCCTCCCCGCCCCGGGCCGCCACGTCGGTCAGGAGGGCGGCGAACGCGGCCGCCGACGGGCGGCGGGCCGGGTCGGCCGACAGCGCGTCGGACAGCAGCTCCACCAGTCGAGGCGGTGGATCGTCCAACATGCTTCGTACATCGATCGCACCGACCGGCACCGGGCGCCCCGAAAGGCAGCGCAGGGCGACGGCGGCGAGGCCGTAGACGTCGGCGGCGGGCGACGGGGTCCGGCCGGCCAGGACCTCCGGCGCGGCGTAGCCCCACACCGCCCGGCGCACGGACGGGCGGTGGTGGTCGATGACCGGGGGCGGGCCGAACCCGCGCAGCACCGGCCCGTCCGCCGTGACCACCACCTGGCGCGCGGTGACGCCGCGATGCACGAGGCCCGCGGCGTGCACGGCGGCCAGCGCCCCCGCGACGGGCGCGAGCAGTTCGGCCACGCGGGCAAGGGGCATCGGCCCCTCCCCGTCGAGCACGTCCTCGAGCACGAAGCCGGGCCGGGGCTCGCTGAGCACGCCGAACAACCGCCCGTCCGCGAAGGCGCCGCGAACCGGCTTGAGGGCGGGATGCGCCACCTCGGCCATCCGATGCACCTGGTCGTAGAAGGCCCGGGCCTTCGCCGCCGACACCGGCCGCGACACCACGCCCACGTCCACGTCCAGCACCTCCCCGCTGCCACGGTCCCGGCACCCGAACATCAAGCGCGTGCCGTCCTGGCCGTGGATCTCCTGGATCTCGAACCGCGGCGGCACGATCGCCATCGACCGGTCCGCCTCGGCCACGGCCGAAAGACCGTCCACCGCCGCGAGGAAGTCGCCTTCCCGGCAGGCGCACAGAGAAAGTCCGATCCTCGCCGAAAGCTCGTACTCCCGGCCCGCGCCGCGCTGTACCACGTGGGTGAAGGCGCGCCGGGCCGCCTCGATGCGGTCGTGGGCGTACAGCACGGCGCCGGCCCGCAGCACGGTCCCCGGGTCCGTCCCGGCGAAGGGCCCGGGGATCCGCTCCAGCAGCGCCTCCACCTCCACTACATCGAGCGCCAGGGCCGCGTCGAGGGCCAGGTCGGCCCGCACCGGCAGCCCCCGCAGCGCGCGGGCGAGGTCGAGGTTCGCAAGGTCCGCATCGAGCGACGGCGCCGCCGGCACCGCTCTCGACATGGCTTCCGACAGCCAGGTGCCCACCTGCGCCAGGGAGGTGTCCGGATCGATGTGCACCACGCCGATCGCGTACCGCTCCGCGAGTTCCTCGGCCTCGGCGGCCGACACGAAGGGCAGGAACGCCAGGTGCCGCCGGCCGCGGCCCACCCGGCCGAGCAGGTCGAGGATCTGAAAGAGATCCGGGTCGTCGATGTCGAACCCCGCGAACAGCAGCGTGCGCGTGCGCACCACCTCCTCGACCAGGCCGAAGAACACCTCGTCGGCGCGCATGGACCGGCCCGTCGGGGGCGTGCGCAGGATGAACGGCTCGCGATCGTCGCGCAGCGTCAGGCCGTGGACGTCCCGGTGCGAGATCACGTCGAGGCGGCGGCCGCGCCGCTCGTAGATCCGGTACAGGACGTCGGCGTAGGTCGTGGCGAAGATCGCCCGCAGGGGGAGGTCGGCCCACACGTCCAACGACGCCGGGATCGTCTCGTCGCCGCCAGCCCGCAGCGCCCGCTCCACCGGGTCGTCGCCCAGGTGGCGGTGCAGGTACGAAAGGACCGTCCGCAGCCGCCCCTGTTCCAGGAGTTCGTCGATCTCGGTCCGGGCGGCCGGCGGCAGTTTCCGGGCGACGCCCTCCAGGATCTGCGCCCACGACGGACGGCCGACGGCCGTGCCGAAGCCGGCACCGGCCCACAGGACGCATCGCCCTCCTTGCAGGGCGGCCGCGACTTCCTCGGGGATCTGCTGCATGACGGTCTCCCGCGCTCGCCGGGCTCGGCGCACACGCTCGCCGCATCTTCGCACGGGCTGCGCGCGGGACCAAACAACCCACGCCACGGCCCGAACTTCGGCTCCGGCCGGCGGCACCGACCCTACCGCGTGGCATCGTCGGGCTCGCCGGGCTCGCCGACACCGTCCGCTGCCCCGGCCTCGTCGGCCTCGGGGGGCCGCCCGTCCGCACGCGGGTCGTAGACGGTGCCGTCGTCGAGACGCACCGGCGTGGCCTCGACCTCGACCCCCTCGCGCGCCAGCAGCTCGGCCACGAACGCCGCCACGTCCCCCACCAGGCGCGTGCAGAAGCGGTGGCGGCGCGGGCCGGCGAAGGGACCGTGCCCGGCGGTCAGGTCGCGGCAAACCCAGCTTTCGGCCCCCGCCCGCCGCACGCGCTCGGCCAGCCCCGCCTCGTAGGCCTCGGCCGCCCGCGCGAGCGCCGGGGTGCACGGCCCGGTCGGATCCGGATCGCCCAGAAACTCGCCCAGCAGCAAGCGCCCGGCCACCACGGCGCCGCAGGTGCCCGTGCCCGTGATCCCACCGCGACGCAGGGCCTGGTAGGCGGCCGTGGGCCGGCCGAAGGTCTCGGCGAGGGCCACGCCGCAGGAGCGGTGCCCCGTCCGCGTCCCGGCGTAGAGCACCAGGGCCTTGTGGCGGATCGGGCCGGTCCGGCCTCGCGCGTCGGGCGAGGGCATCGCCCCCTACGCTACCACGCAGGCCCCGGCAGACTACCCGAGGATCCGCCGGGCGGCGGCCGCGCTCCAGCGCGCCTCGCGGGCCCGGGCCCGGTCGTCCGCGCCGACGGTCGCCACGTAGAGCAGCTCTTGCCCCACTTCGACGGGCTCGACGCGCATGGGCCGGCGCTCGTCGCCGCGACGGACGTGGGCCGAGACCTTCCCCCGCCCCACGATCGGCGCGATGGCCGCCAGCGGCGCGAGGTCGTAGTCCACCGGGCTCGACGCCACGAGCAGGCCCTCGTCGTCGCACAGCACGACGGCATCGAGGCGGGAACGCTTCGCGGCGGCGGAAAGCGCGAGCACGATGGCGTCGGCGGCGCTGTTCGAGCGGTTCTTGCGGCGTTCCCGCCCGTCGCGGGGCGGGCGGGGCAAAGGTGGCAGGCGGACCGGCTTTTCGGACGACATGCTCCTACCCTATCCTACATGTAGGCCGGCTCCCAAAAATCGGCGAACCGGCCGCAGGGGCCCGCGGACCCGGCCGGATCCGTGCCACCGGCGTCAAGCAGGCCGGGCGCCCGTGCGATGGCCTCGTTCGTGGCCGACCGCTCTCCCACGGACGGGACCGCGGGCGCCCTGGACGCGCCGCGGACGACCCACCTCCACCTCGTCTCGACGACCGTCCCCAGGCCTTCGCCGAGCGCCGAAGACCGACTGCGCGCCTTCGTGCGTTCCGTACGGCGGGACATGGCCCGGCTGCTGCGAGCCCTGCAAGCCACGGGACGGCCCGTGGGCACGCTGCCCGACGGCGTGGTCACGCGCCTGGCCCATCTCGACGCGGTCACGGCCCGGTTCCTCGCACGCCCCGGCGATGCGGACCGCGCCGAGGTGGAGGACGCGGCCCTCGGGATCCGCGCCCTCGAGCGCTGGGTCGTCGGCACCCTGTCGGCGAGCGAGCGCGCCCAGGTGCGGCTTTGCGCCCTGCGCACCCGGATCGACGACGACGACGTCCGCGGGCCGCTGGTGCACCTGGACCTGCCGGGGCCGGGGACCGCCGTACCGGGGGCACGAACTCTCCGCGCGGGCCTGTCGGCCTGCGACCAGCCGACGCGACGGGCGATCGCGTACCGGCTAGGGCTGGCCGGACCGCGACGGGCCGGCGACGGCGACGAACCGTTCGAGGCGGCCGTGGCGCGCCGCCTGGTGGACGGCCACCTCCTCGGCGTCCTCGTGGCGACGCTCTCGCCCGCGGCCCTGCGCCTGCTCGGGCGGATCGTCGCCGCCGGCACCCTCCGCCTGCCGCCGGACGACCCGCACCACGCCGCCGCCGACGAGCTCGTCCCCACGGCCCTGGTGTTCGAGCGCCGCGAAGCCGACGGCCGGCGGGAGCTGTGGACCCCGGTGGACCTGCACCGGCGCATCGACGGGGTGCTGCGCGCCATGGTCCCGGCGTAACGGGCCGCGCGCGAGACGGTGATATAGTCCCGCCATGCCGGTGGACGCCACCGAAGCGGAGAAGATCGTCGCGGCCCTGCGCCGTTGGGCCGGCTGGGACCAGGTGCCCGACGAGATCATGCAGGACCTGGCCCGAGGCGCCGAGATCGTGGACGTCCAGCGGCGGCGGCCGATCTTCCGCCGGGGCGAGCCGGGCCCGGGACTGTTCCTCGTGCGCAGCGGCGAGTTCAAGCTCAGCCTGATCTCGAGCGAGGGCCGCGAGCAGATCCTGTATCTTGCCGAGCCGGGCAAGGTGATCAGCGAGGGATTCTTGCCGCGGGACGTACAGTGCGCCGCCTCGGCGTTCGCCATGACGGACGGGTCGGTCTACCGCTTCGAGTCGAGCCACGTGCTCGCCCTCCTCGGGCGCTCCGAGGCGCTGGCCCGCGCGCTCATGCGCCAGATGGCCTTCCGCACGAACCGTCTCATCGACCTGGTGCTGGACCTGTCCCTGCGCTCCGTGCAGCGGCGCCTGGCGGCGTTCCTGCTGACGCTGGCCACCCGCCACGGCGCCGAGCCCGGCAAGCCCTGCGTGATCCCGCGCGAGCTCGACATGAACACCGTGGCCGCCCGCCTGGGGACCGTGCGTGAGGAGATCTCGCGCGCCATGAACCGGATGCAGCGCAAGGGACTGCTCAAGCTCTCCCGCCACGAGATCGAGGTGCTCGACCTCGAAGGACTCGAACGGATCACCTACGAGTAGCCGGCCCATGGCGCACATCCGACGCCTCGCGGCCCTGGCCGTGGCCGCTGCGACCGCCTGCAGCGCCGGGGACGTGCGCCGACTCGCGCCCGCCGGCGGGCCTTCGGCGACCGGGGGCACCCGAGGCGGCGGCGCACCGTCCCCCGCGAGCGAGCGAGCCCCGGCCCCGGCCGCAACGAGCACGGGGGGCGGCGACGGCGCCCGCTGCCGCGACTACACCGACCTCGACCCGGCGACCCTGCCCCCCCTGCCCGACGGCCCGTACACGGCCATGTTCGAGGCGGCCTGGGACGTGGTCCGGACCAAGCACTTCGACCCGACGCTCGGCTGCCTCGACTGGCCCGCCCTGCGCCTGCGCTACGGCGCCCGGGCGGCGCGGGCGAAGTCCCCGGCCGAGGCGTACGAGGCCGTGCGCGCCCTGCTGGCCCACCTCGGCCAGAGCCACTTCGCCCTCGTGGCCGACGACGAACCCGGGGCGAAGGGCCGCGGGCACGTACCGTTCTCCGTGCGCTGGATCGAGGACGCGCCGGTGGTGGTGCACTCGCAGGTCCCGGCCGTGCCGCCCGGCAGCCTCGTCGAGCACCTGGGCGGCGCCGACCCGGCCGCCGAGGCCCGCCGCGCGGCCGCACGCCACGGCGTCGGCACGCGCGCCTTCCGGATCCGCCGCCGCCTCGACGAGATCGCCTCGTGCACCCCGGACGCGAAGGTCCCGGTGACGATCCGGCCCCCCGGCGCAGGGGCGGCGCGACGGGTGCGCGTCCGATGCCGCGCGCCGGTCGGGGAGACGGTCAGCCTCGGCCACCTGCGCAACGTGCCCACGCGCGTCGAGGCCCGCATGCTCCCCGGCACCCACACGGGCTACCTGGCGTTCAACGTGTGGATGCTCCCGATGGTCCCGCGAATCCAGGGGGCCGTCGCCGACCTGCGCCGCCGGGGCGCCACGGCCATGATCCTCGACCTGCGCGGCAACCCGGGCGGCGTGGGCGCCATGAGCGTGCCGGTGGCGCGGCTGTTCCTGCGCGAGGGTGGGTCGCTGGGCACGCTGCGCTTTCGCACCTTCGAGCAGACCTTCCGGGTGGCCCCGAACCCGGACGCCTTCGACGGTCCGGTGGCGATCCTGGTGGACGAGGGAACCGCGAGCACCTCGGAGATCTTCGCCACCGGGATGCAGGCCCTCGGCCGCGCCGTGGTGGTGGGCGGGCGGCCGTCGGCGGGGGCGGCGCTGCCGTCGCTCATCGAGAGCCTGCCCGGCGGCGCGCGCCTGCAGTTCGTGGTGGGCGCCTACGAGGCCCCGGACGGCCGCCCCGCCCCGGAGGGCACGGGCGTCGTACCGGACGTGCGCGTCGTCGAGCGCATCGACGCCTTCGCCGAGGGCCGCGACCCCGTCCTCGACGCGGCCGTGGACGCCGTGACCCGCGCGGCCAAGGTATCTTCGGAGGCCAAAGCCGCCGCCCCCACCGACCGAAAGGTAGGAGCCCCATGAACCGTCGCACGCTTCGCACGATCCTCGCCGCCTGCGCCGTGGCCGTCGCCGCCTGCTCGAAGAAGGACGAGGCGCCCGCGCCCGAGACCGTCACCCTCCCCGGCCCCGAATCCAAGACCGCACCCGCGGCGGGCAGCGGCGGGGCACGCGAAGCGGCCTCCGCGGGCGACCCCGCTGCGGAGGCGCTGCCGCCGGCCGAGGGGCTGCTCGCCAAGGTGGTGGACGCCGTCGGCGGCGCCGACCGGTTGTCGCAGATCGAGTCCTTCGTCGAGGAGGCCGAGGTGGTCTCGCCGCGGCAGAACCTGCGCGGGACGGTCCGCATGTGGTGGCAACGGGGCGACTTCTACGTGGAGACGAACCTGCCCGGCGTCGGCGTCATGCGCCAGGGCAAGAAGGGCGACGTGGTCTGGTCGGAGGATCCGATCTTCGGCCCGCGCGTCCTCGACGGCGAGCAGGCCGAACAGGCCAAGTGGCAGGCGAAGCTCACCCTCGCCCACCGCTGGCAGGACGACTTCGACGAGGCCCGCACGGTGGCGAAGAAGACCGTGGACGGCCGGACCGTGTACGAGGTGGAG
>JALSIN010000222.1 GCA_026989935.1 Polyangiaceae bacterium
ACGAGGACCTGTATCATCGCCAACAACGTCAACCACTGTCGTCCACCGAACCGGCTGGGCGATGCCAATTGACTCTCTGAAATTTTCGGGGCAATTCAGAAGCGCGGGCCGGCACCGGGAGCACCGCCACGCCTCGGTCCACCCGACGGCCGGGGCTCGGCGGTGACTCCGGCGCTCTGGTTTACGCGGACGGGCACAGGCACGTGCACGGGCACCGGCACCGAAACGGAGACCGCAGCGGCTCGGTGCATCCAGCCCTGGGGGTTCCGGGGACGGCGACAGGTACACGGACCAGCACGGACATCCGTGCCCGTGCCGGTGGCCGTGCCCGAACCCGTCTGCCTGCCCGTCACCGACCACGCTCGCCGGGGCCGGATGGCACCGCTCCCGAGATGGCGCGCGACAGGACCCGCGGGCCGCTGCCAGGACCGCCGCAGCCCCCCAGCTCGACCCGACGGCCGGGGCTCGGCGGTGCCGCCAGCGATGGAGCCTACGGGGACAGCGACGGGCACGCGCACGGGCACCGGCACCGACTCGGCGACCGCGGCGGCACGGGGCATCCATGGCTACGGATGACGGGCACGGCGACCGGGACCGGCACCGGCACCGACTCGGCGACCGCGGCGGCACGGGGCATCCATGGCTACGGATGACGGGCACGGCGACCGGGACCGGAACCGGCATCGGGACAGGAAACGGGCACCGCGGCCGGGATGGGGCTCCGTTCGGGCGTGTGGGCGGGCACCGGGGCCGGAACGGGCGGGCGGGCGGGACCGGTGCGGTGGGTCGGGGGTCAGGGGCACGCGGCGGTGGGCTCGCGGATCCGGAGGTCGGCGAGGACCCGCGCGGCCGCGTTCCAGCCGCACATCCCGTGGACGCCGGCCCCGGGGTGGGCGTAGGAGGAGGCCAGGTACAGGCCGCCGACGGGCATCCGATGGCGAAAATAGGGGAAGATCGGCCGGAACACGAGCTGCCGGTGCCAGGCGTTCGACCCGCCGCCGAGGTCGCCGCCGACGAGGTTTGCATCCATGCGTTCGAGGTCGTCGGGGGTGTGGATCCGGCGCGCGCGGATCGTGCTGCGAAAGCCCGGGGCGAGCTGCTCGATCCGGGTCTCGACGGCGTCGGCGAAGGCGTCGGCGTGGGTCCGCCAGCCGCCGGCGACCCGGGACGGCACGCGGCTGTAGGCCCACAGGGTGTGCCCGCCGGCCGGCGCGCGCGTGGCGTCGAAGCGGCTCTGCTGGCCGATCACCAGGTACGGGTCGCGGGGGATCCGGCCGCCGCGAACCTCGGCGGTGAAGCGGGCCAGGTCGGACAGCGACTCGCCGGCGTGGACCACGGCGCTGTCGTGGGCGAGGGGTTCGGTCCACGGCACGGGCGCCGCCAGCGCCCAGTCGATCTTGAAGGTGCCGAAGCCCCGCGGATAGCGCGCGAGGAAGTCCGCCACGAACGGCGGCACCTCCGACCGCCCCACCAGGTCGAGCAAGAGGGCCGCGACGCAGGTGTCCGCCACGACGGCGCGGCGGGCCGGGATCTCGCGCCCGTCCTCGAGCACGACCGCCCGGGCCCGCCCGTCGCGCACGACGATCCGCCGCACCCGGGCACCGAGCACGATCCGGCCGCCGTAGGACGCAAGGCGCCGGACGAGCGCGTCGGCCACGGCCTGGGCCCCGCCCTCGGGGATCGCGTAGCCCCCGGTCGTGGCGGTCATTCCCAGCATGAAGCCGAGGGCCGCCCCGAACCGATCCTCGGGGCCCACGTCCACGTGGAGCGCGAGCCCCGGGAACACGCGGCGGGCCGCCTCGCTGCGAAAGTGCCGCCGGGCGAACCCGGCCCCGCTGCGCAGGAAGACGCCGGCCAGACGGGGCGCCTCGGGCAGAAGGCGCAGGGCCGCGCGCACGGGCGGGAGAGGGGCGAGCAGCGCCGCGAGCAGCCTCGGCTCGATGGATCGGTACCAGCGCACGATCCGCCCGAGGGCGGCGCCGTCCTCCGGGCTGCCGAAGTGGGCCTCGCACCGCGGAAGGTCGCGCCCGACGATCGCCACGGTGCCGTCCCGGGCCGGGTGGCAACTGTCGATGGGCGCGAGGATCCACCGCAGCCCCACGTCCTCGAGGCGAAGGGCCCGGAAGGCCGGGGACAGCCGCCCCCACGGGAAGAAGGCCGCCCCCACGTCGTGCCGGAAGCCCGGCAGGGTGCCCTCGACGGTCCCCACGGCGCCGCCCGGGCGGTCGGGGTCGGCCTCGACGACGAGGGTGGAAAGGCCCGCGCGGGCGAGCCGGCACGCGGCGGCGAGGCCGTTGGGGCCGGCACCGATGAGGACGATGTCGGGGTCGGGCACGAGCGGGCGCACCCTACCGCACGGGCCCGGTCTATGCTCGCCCGCACCGTGCCGGTGACCCAATCCCTCGAAGAAGCCGCCGCCGCCCTCGCGCGCGGGGAGTTGGTTGCGTTCCCCACCGAGACGGTCTACGGCCTGGGCGCCCGGGCCGACCGCGAGGACGCCGTCCAGGCGATCTTCCGCCGCAAGGGCCGGCCGCCGGACCGGCCGCTGCTCGTGCACCTTTCGGACGCCGGCGACGTGTCGCACTTCACGGACCGCGTGCCCGACACGGCGCGGCGGCTGGCCGAGGCCTTCTGGCCCGGACCGCTTTCGCTGGTCCTGCCCGTGCGCCCCGGAGCCGTGGCTCCTTCGGTGCTCGCCGGGGGCGACACCGTGGGCCTGCGCCTGCCCGACGAGCCCACGGCGCGCGCGCTCGCGGCCCGCCTGGCCGCGCTCGCCGGCCGCCCGGTGGGGATCGCCGCGCCGTCGGCGAACCCGTTCGGCGCCCCGCCGCCGGCCACGCCCGCCGCGGTCCTCGCCGGCCTCGGCTCCGCCGGCTACACGCTGCTCGACGCCGGCCCGTGCCCCGGTGGCGTGCCCTCGACGGTGGTGGCCTGCCTCGGCGACCGCGCGGTCGTCGTCCACCGCGAAGGGGCCGTGCCCTGCGAGCGCCTCGCCGCGGTGCTCGGTGCGGCGGTCACGTTGACCCGGGCGGCGCCGCCGGCGTCCCGACCGCCTCGCGCAGGTGGGCGATGAGATCCCGCGCCAGGAAGGGCTTGGCGAAGAACGGAAACGGCGCCTCCTCGATCGCCGTGCGCACGGTCGGGTCCGCCGCGTAGCCGGACGCGAGCACCACGACGGTGCCGGGCGCGTCCTCGTGCAGCCGCCGGGCGAGCGACAGGCCGTTTTCGCCCGGCAGCATGATGTCGGAGACCACCGCGGCGAAGCCGCCGTGCCGTTGCCAGGCCGAATGGGCCGCCTCCGCCGAACCGACGGCCTCCACCGAGAACCCGGCGGCTTCGAGGGCCAGCTCGAGGGCCCGCCGGACCGAGGCGTCGTCTTCGACGAGCAGCACGCTGGCACGGTCGGCGTGCCGCCGCGGCACCGCCCGCGGCCCTTCGGACCCGTCTTCGGCGGGCACCACGATCTCGAAGCGCGTCCCCTCCCCGGGTTTCGAGCGCACGTCGATCCGCCCTCCGAGGTCGTCCACGATGGCGTAGCAGGTGGCGAGCCCCAGGCCGGTGCCGCCGCTCGTCTCGCGCGTGGTGAAGAAGGGCTCGAAGCACCGTGCGAGGACCTCGGGCGCCATGCCCGGCCCGTCGTCCTCCACGGCGACCCGTACGAGTCTGCCGCCGGGCCGGTCCACGACGCTCGTCTCGAGACGGACGGTTCCCGTCTCCATGGCGTCGCGGGCGTTGAGCACGAGGTTGACGAGGATCTGCTCGATCTCCGCGGGGTCGGCACAGATGGCGGCGTCCCCCGCGGCCAGGCGTGTTTCGAGGCGCACGTGCCGTCCCACCATGCGGCGCAGCAGCGGCGCCAGGGCGGCCACGGCGTCGTCGAGCACCACGTCCTCGCGGCGCCGCACCTGCTTGCGGGCGAAGCCCAACAGCTGCCGCGTCAGCTCACTCGCGCGCCGGCCGGCGTCGGCGATGGCGTCCAGCGCCTCCTTCGTCGGCGCGTCGTCCGGGCAGGCGCTGCGAAGGGCGTCCGTCTCGTTCAAGATCACCGTCAGGAGGTTGTTGAAGTCGTGGGCGATGCCCCCGGCCAGCCGGCCGACCGCCTCCATCTTCTGGGCGTGCACGAGCTGGCGCTGGGCGTGGACCCGCGCGGTGACGTCCACGCACAGGGTCTGGGACGCCGGTCGCCCGCGGTAGGTGATCCGCGCCGAATAGACCTCGACGTGCCGCACGGCGCCGTCGGGCCGCAGCACGCGAAAACCGTACTGGACCGGCGCGGTGGGGCTGCCGGCGAGGCGCTGCTTGACGCGGTCGAACACCAGGGCGCGGTCGTCCGGGTGCACCAGCCGCACGACCTGCACCGGCGGCATCGCGGGCAGGGTCGCCGGGTCCCGGCCGAGGATCCGGCCCAACGCCTCGTTCGCGTAGACGACGCGCCCGTCCTGGAAGATCGCGATCCCCAGCGGCGCCGCATCCACCAGGGCGCGGTGCCGGCGCTCGCTGGCTTCGAGCGCCTCGTAGGCCCGGACGCGCTCCGTCACGTCGCGCAACACCGCCAGATAGCGGTCGTCCTCGAACGGGCGCAGGCGCACCTCGATCCACACCTGGGCGCCGTCGGGCCGCACGATGCGGTGGGGTTCGAACCACACCACCCCGCCGGCCTGCGCCTCGGCCGCCTGGATCACCGCACCGCGGTCGTCCGGGTGGATGAAGTCGAAGACCTTGCGGCCGACGATCTCCGACCACGGTCGATCCAGCAGCGCGAGCGCCTCCTCGTTCGCCCCCACGAACCGCCCGGCCACGTCGTGGATGCTCAGGGCGTCGGGCAGGCACGCGGCCAGCACCGCGTGCGGCCCGAAGGCCGCAAGGGGCGACCGGGACGCTCGATCGGACGAATCCACCGACCCCGATCATAGCACGGGTCCACGGCCGCGCCGCCCGGATGGGCGCGAGCGCGCACCGGCGTACGGGCCGGGCGCGGTCACGCCGCTACTCGTCCCACGGAGCGGCCGCGGGCGAGCGCAGCAGGTCCTCGATGTCTTCCATCGACAGCTTCTTACCGCCCGTGGCGTCGCGGCCGAGGGCGCCCTCGGCGATGGCCCGCTTGCGCCGGCCGAGCTCCACCATCTTCTGTTCCACGGAGTCTTCCACCACCAGGCGGTAGACGAGCACGGGCTTGTCCTGCCCGATGCGGTGGGCGCGGTCGGTGGCCTGGTCCTCGACGGCCGGGTTCCACCACGGGTCGTAGTGGATCACGGTGTCCGCCTCCGTGAGCGTAAGCCCCGATCCGCCGGCCTTGAGGGAGATGAGGAACACCGGCGGGCCGTCCTTGCGCTGGAAGCGCTCGACCAGATCGGCCCGGTTCTTCGTGCCGCCGTGCAGCCACAGGTACTCGATCCCCAGCTCGTCGAGGACCTGCGCCAGGAGCTTTTGCATCTCGACGAACTGCGAGAACACCAGCACCTTGCGGCCCGACCCCACGCACTCGCCGATCAGCTCCCGGAACGCCTCGATCTTCGCCGACGGCGGCAGGGGCGTGCCCTCGGGCAGGCCGAGCAGGCGCGGGTCGCAGCAGACCTGGCGCAGGCGCGTCAGGGCCGCGAGCACGGTCATCTGGGCGCGCTCGACCCCGACCTCCTCGATGCGTCCTTCGATCTCGTCGCGCACGGACTTGAGGATCCGGTTGTACAGGCCGAGCTGGCTCTTGCCGAAGTGGACATAGAGGGTCTGCTCGGTCTTCTTGGGCAGGTCCTTGGCGACGTCCTCCTTCTTGCGGCGCATGACGAACGGGCGCACGCGCGCGCGGAGCTGGTCGAGCACGCGGTCGTCCCCGTCCTCGATGGGGCGCACGTAGTGCTTTTGGAACTCCCCGAGCTTGCCGAGGAACCCGGGGGCGAGAAAGTCGAAGATCGCCCACAGGTCGAGCAGGTGGTTCTCCACGGGCGTGCCGGTCAACGCCAGGCGGTGCTCGGCCTGGAGCTTCTTGGCCGACTTGGCCGTGCTCGTGGTCCAGTTCTTGATGTACTGCGCCTCGTCGAGGATCGCGTAGCGAAAGCGCACCTTCGACAGCTCGTCGATGTCCCGGCGCAAGATGGCGTAGCTCGTCACGACCAGGTCGCTCTTCTTGAGCAGCCGCGCGTTCTCCATGCGGTCGGGCCCGTGCCAGACGAGCACCGACAGCGACGGGGCCCACTTCTCCACCTCCTGCTTCCACACGCTCACGACCGAGGTGGGGCAGACGATGAGCGACGGCGCCGCGCCCTCCTCCTCCTTGGCCTTCGTAAGCAGCGCCAGCGCCTGGACGGTCTTGCCGAGCCCCATGTCGTCGGCCAAGATCCCGGTCATGTCGTTTTGGTGGAGCTGCCACAGCCACGCGAAGCCCGAGCGCTGGTAGGGGCGGAGCTTGGCCGTCAGCGCCTTGGCCTTGCGCGGGGCACGGCGGGCCTTTTCGCCCGTCATGGCCGAAAGAAGCTTGCGGACCTCCTTGGCCACGTCCGCCGAGGGCACGGCGGACAGAAGCTGCGACAGGGGCCCAAGCTCCAGCGTGGACACCACGGCGTGGCCGTCCTTGTCGAACTGCAGGGCCCCGGCGGCCTCGGCCACGGCGTCGAGCACCTTGGGGTCGAGCTTCGCCACGCTTCCGTCGGCCAGCTCCACCCACCGGCGCCCCTCGTGCAGGTAGCGCAGCAGGTCGCGGAAGGCGAGGAGCCCCTCGTCGCCGTCCACGAGCACCTCGGCGTGGATGTCGAGCACGGATCCGCCCTTGCTCGACACCGACACGCGCGGCGAAGGCGAGCCGCTGCGGATCTTCGGCAGCCGGGGCGTGCGCTTTTCCCACTGGGGCGGCAACAGCGGCAACCCGGCGACCACGAACTCGACGGCGGCGTCTTCCTCGGCCACGAAGGCCCCTTCGTCGTCCCGGTAGACGAGGCCCGCGTCGGCCAGCGTCTTGCGTGCGGCCTGCTCGGCGTCGAGGTCGCGGTAGAAGGAGATCACCTCGTCGCCGATGGTCGCGGTGTAGCGCGCGCTGTCCGGATCGTCGCCGCCCACGGGCAGCAGGACCTCGCCGTAGCGCGCGGCGAGGTCCACGCGCACCCGCCGAGCGTCGCCCTCGACGGTCACGACGAAGGTGTCCGGCGTGCGCGCGTCGCTCGACAGGGCGAACAGGTCGCGGCGCGGCACCCCCGCCCGCGACAGGCCGTCGCTCAAGGCGTCCACGGCCTCTGCGCCCGCGCTGGCCGGCAGCACGACCGTGGGCTTGCGCGCCACCGCTTCGAGCACCCACGGCGGTGTCCCGAGCACCATGAAGGCCTCGGCCGTGGGCTCATGGAGGAACCACACGGGCGCCCCCGCGACGACCGCACCGTCGCCGACCTCCAGCCGGCGGCCACCCGCGTCCTCGAGGGCCGCATGCAAGGTGACGGTGCCGTCGTCGGCGGCCGACGACGACACCCGCAGGGTCAGCGGCGTGTCCGAAAAGCGCAGCTTCCCCACGCCCTTCCATCCCACCTGGGCGTAACGCGCATAGTAGAGCAGGCCCGCGAGCTGCGTGGGTTCGAGCACGGCCTCGTCGTCGTCGGTGTGGTCCACCTCCTGGTCGAGGTAGGCGTCGATCATGCGATCGACGGGGGAAGGGCCCGTGCTGCCCGTCCGCGCCGCCCGTTCGAGGGCCGAGCCGCCGGTGAACACCTTGACGCGCCACTCGTCGCCGCGGCGGGCGATCTGGAGCCTGCGCGAACTGCGGGCGGCGAGTCCCGCCTCCACCCACGGGTTGGCGGCGGACGCGGCGTCCCCGCCTTCGCGGACCTGCTCGCGGAAGGCCAGTGCCAGCGCCACAGCGTGGGCGCAGACCTTCTCCCAGCCATCCACGAAGGCGTCGCAGGTGCACGAGGCCTCGAGCTTGCGGCGACCGCCGAAGACGATCCGCGGGGAAAACGAGGCCTTGCGCTCGATCACCGTGCCGCGCAGGCCGCCTTTTTCGAACACCACGTCGCGCACGGCGTCGTTTCGTGCCAGCGTCTCGCCCGTGGCGAAGGCCTTGGCGCTCGCCGCGGCGCGCAGGGCCTTCGGTTCGAGCAACGGAAGGAAACGTTCGATCTTGCTCACGTGTGGATCCCGGCTGGTGGACCGCCCCCGCCGTGCAAGCGGACGGAACGCGGGCGCGGCCCCGGTCGAATGGGTCGTTGTCGTAAAAGGTGCGTTGCGAGCGGCGACGGCGTCGGTCCACCGATCCCGTCGGATCCTCGGGCGCGGCCCCGGCCGAATGCGCTCGCAAAGAGCATACCACGGGCTGCTTCGCCCGGCCATGGGAACTGCGCGCAGTGCGCAACCTCAGCCGAGCCGCGGGCCCCGAAGGCGCCGCTCCCAGCGGCGGTGTTCCCCGCGCCGGCGCAGGACGGAGAGCCCGGCCGAGTAGACCAGGTACACGGCGGCGCCCACCACGGCCCCCTGCAGGGACGGGCCGAGCACGGGTGCTTCGAGCTGCAGGTCCCGCAGGTCCGTGGCCGCGCGCACCCACGCATAGGCGAAGAACGCCGTCACGACGGTCAGCACGGCCGCCTTGGCGAGGCGGACGCTCGACACGCCGCGCCCGGCCGAAAGACCCCCGCGCCGCTCGAGCACCTCCAGCAACAGCCGCACGTACGAAAGCAGCGTCGGCAGCGCCCAAAAGCCCACGATCCCGGAAAGCCCCGCGACCGCGTCCTCGAGGCGCACGTGCGGCGGGGGCTCGACCGGCACGGCCGCGACGGTACCCCATCGGCCGCTTCCGGCCCAGCGCCGACCCATTCGTGCGCGCTCGTCTGAGGGTCTGCGGCACCCATTGCGTGCCGCGGCCGCCCCGAAGCGCCGTGGGGGGGCGTAGACTGGCCGCCCATGGACACCTCGGAACGCACAGCACCCCAGCGGCGGGCCTATGAGGCCGTCTGCCGCATCCAGGACGCGATCTGCGGCGGGCTCGAGGCCCTCGAGGCCGAGGCCGGCTCGACCGCCCGCTTTCGTGAAGACCGCTGGACGCGCCCGGGGGGCGGGGGCGGCCGAACGCGCGTGATCGAGGGCGGGCAGGTGCTCGAAAAGGGCGGGGTGAACGTGTCCACGGTGTTCGGCACGCTGTCCGAGGCCATGCAGCGCGCCCTGCCCGGCGAGGGGGCGCACTTCTTCGCCACGGGCGTGTCGTTGGTGCTGCACCCGAAGAACCCCAACGCCCCGACCGCCCACGCGAATTACCGCTACCTCGAACGGGGGGATCGCAGGTGGTTCGGCGGTGGCGCCGACCTCACCCCGCACTACTACTTCGCCGAGGACGCCGCCCACTTCCACGACGTGCTTCGCGCCGTGTGCGAAGCCCACCGGGACGTGGCCGACTACGAGCGGTTCCGGGCGTGGTGCGACCACTACTTCTACATCCGGCACCGCGGGGAGCACCGCGGCGTGGGGGGGATCTTCTTCGACTACGAATACGTCGAGGACGAGGCGGGTTTCGACCGGCGCCTCGCCTTTGTCGAGGCGGCCGGCCTCGCGTTTCGGGAGGCCTACGAGCCGATCCTGCGCCGCCGCAAGGACCTGCCCTACGGGGACCGCGAGCGCACCTGGCAGCTCCAGCGCCGCGGGCGCTACGCCGAGTTCAACCTGGTCTACGACCGGGGCACGGTGTTCGGCTTGAAGACCGGGGGCCGCATCGAGTCGATCCTCATGTCCCTGCCGCCGCTTTGCCGATGGGACTACGACGTCCACCCCGAGCCGGGCTCGCGCGAGGCGAAGCTGCTCGAGGTGCTCCGGCGGCCGGTCCCGGAGGGCCCCTTCCCGGGCTGATCCCCCCTCGCATCGCGGACAATCCCCCACCCCACCTCCGGAGCCGGGCTGGTAGCGTCCGGGCGCCGTGGGGCCGCTTTCGCACGCCGTCTTCGCCGTCGCGCTGGCAGCCGGCCCGCCGCCCGGCGCCGACCCACGGGCCTACGAGGGCCCGGCGGCGGCCGGCTCGGGTGCCGCGGCGGTGCCGGCCCGGGCCGAGGCCCCGGGGGCGCGGGCCCCGGCCTCCGGGCAAGCCCCCGAAGGGAACGAACCGGACGCGGACGCCGACGCGGGCGCAGGCGGCGGGCGCCGCGTGCTGGTGATCGAACCCCGCACCGGCCGGCCGACCGAGCCGTGGCGGGCGGCGACGGTCGTGCGGCGCGAGACGCTGGAGGAACGCCTGCCGCGCTCGGCCCCCGACGCGATCCGCTACGAGCCGGGGGTCTACGTGCAACAGACGGCCCACTCGCAGGCCTCGCCGTACGTGCGCGGCCTGACGGGGCAGCAGGTGGTCCTGTACTTCGACGACGTCCGCCTCAACAACAGCACCTTCCGGCAGGGGCCCAACCAGTACTTCTTCACCGTGGACGCGCGCACCCTCGACCGGGTCGAGGTGGTGCGGGGGTCGGCGTCCGTGCGCTACGGAGCCGACGCCCTCGGCGGCGCGATCCTCTCCACGCCCATCGACCCGGGCCGCCTGCCGCACGACCCGACGATCGGCCAGTGGCCCCGCTTCGCGCTCCACCCGCGCCTTTTGCTGCGCACCCAGACCGCCGACGGCGAGATCGGCGGGCGCGTAAGCCTCGATGCCCGGCTCGGCCGCAAGGTGACCCTGCTCGTGGGCGCGGGCGGCCGCGACGTCGGCAACCTGCGCGCGGGCGGTCAGCTCATCGCGCCGGGCACGGGCATGGTGGAGAAGATCCCCCCGCACTTCGACGACGACGGCAAGACCCAGCTCGGCACGGGGTTTCGCGAGTGGACCGCCGATGCCCGCCTCGTGGCCCGGCCCGCCCCCGGCCACGAGATCGTCGCCGCCTACTACGACTACCGCCAGCTCGACGCACCCCGCACGGACAAGTGCCCGCCGCCGGAGGCCCCCCTCGACGCCTGCCTGCGCTACGAGCAGCAGTTTCGCACCCTCGGCTACGTGTCCTGGCGCCGCACGGACGGCCCCCCGGCCGCGCACACGGTCCGCGTGACCCTCCACGGCCAGCGCCAGCGCGAGCGCCGTGACGAGACGCGCGGCGGCAACTCCCCCACCCGGCTGTCCGGCCGGGACGATGTGTACACCGCCGGTCTGCGCGCCGTGATCACCACGGACGAGCGCCCCTTGGGCCGCCGCCTGCGCCTTTCCACGACCTACGGCGCCGACCTCTACCAGGACGTCATCCGCAGCCGTGCCTCGATCCACTGGTCCGACACCGACATCACCGCGGATCTCTCCCGCGGCCAGTACCTCGACGGCAGTCTCTACCTCCAGATGGGGACGTTCGGGGAGAGCCGCCTGCACGTAGGGCGCGTGTTGATGCTGCGGGCCGGCGGCCGCGCCGGGCTGACCCACGCGCGCGCCGAGGGCGATCCGGACACCGAATCGAAGGCCGTGCGTCGCACGTGGGGCCACGCCGTGGGCGGCGGCGGGTTCGTGGTGCGCCCGATCCCGCAGCTTGCCGTCGTCGGCAACCTGGACCAGGGCTACCGGGCCCCGAACCTCGACGACCTGACCTCGCGCCAGCAGACGGGCCCCGGGTTCCAGCGCGAAAACGCCGACCTTCGCCCCGAGCGCAGCCTCACCCTCGAAGGCGGCGTGCGCGTGCGCCACCCGGTCGTGGAGATCGACGGCTTCGTCTACCGCCTGTGGGTCCACGACCTCATTCAGCGCCGGCCGTTCGACGCCACGGACTGCCCCGTGGGCGATCCCGGCTGCGCCTCCTCGCGCACGCGCTTCCAGCTCCAAAACGCCGACGGCGCCGCCAAGCTCTGGGGGGTCGAGGGGGCGCTGGTGACGTTCCTGCCGTGGGACCTGTTCGCGCGCGCGACCGTCTCCTACGCCTTCGGCGACATGCCCAATCCCGTCGAGGACCCGGACGAGCCCACCGTGCCCATGTCGCGCGTGCCCCCGCTCAACGGCACCGTCGAGGCCGGCTACCGCTCGCGTGCCACCGGCTTCCACGCGGTGGCGGCGCTTCGCTGGGCCACCTTGCAGGACCGGCTCGCCCCGGCCGACCGCGCCGACCCCCGGATCCCCACCGGCGGCACGCCCGGCTACGTGGTCGTGGACCTGCGCGCCGGCTACCGGTTCGATCCCTACGCCCTCGTATCCCTCGTGTTCGAGAACGTGGGGGACGCCGCCTACCGCATGCACGGTTCGAGCGTCAACGGCCCGGGCCGATCCCTCATCGTGCACGTCGAGCTCGGGTTTTGAAGAGGCCAGGCATCCGTCCCTCCCATCGCCTCGACGGGGCCCCCACGCCCTCGGCGCTCGCCGGCCGTGCACGACCCCAGGCTTGCAGCCGGGCGCCGGGGGCCGCGGCGGCCTTCCACCACGGCTCGGTTCGGGGGCGATGGACGGGCTCGGACCGCGCCCTCTGCTATCGTGTATCGTGGACCCATGGCGCGCGCGGCCGGCCTCCGCCGTTTGCTCGGCCGCCCCTTCGTGCGGGTCGCCGCCGGCCTCGGCCTGGCGCTGGCGGCCGCGGCGGCCACCGTGACCGCGTCCCTGGCCGGGCCGACCCCGCCGCCACCACCGCCCGGCGCTTCGGTCCGCCCGGTCGACCCCGCCGACGACGGCGTGCTGGACCTGGCCGGCTCCGGCACGAACCTGCCGGGGATCCGGCGGCTCGCGCGGCGCTTTGCAGCCGAGACGGGGATCCCGGTGCGCGTCCACGCGAGCGTGGGGTCGTCGGGCGGCGTGGCGGCCCTCCTCGACGGCGTCATCGACCTGGCGCTCGCCTCCCGGCCGCTGCGTGGCGGCGAGCGGGCGGCGGGCCTGCGGGCCGTCGCCTACGCCGTCACCCCCGTGGTCGTCGCCGTCCACACGGACGTGCCGGCGCGGTCGCTCGACGCCGCCGGCCTCGCCGCGCTCCTCGACGGGTCACGCCCCACCTGGTCCGACGGGACGCCGGTCGTGTTCGTCCTGCGCGAGCCCGGGGACTCGTCCGTGGCCGTGATGACCCGCGCCCACCCCGAGCTCGCACGTGCGATCGAACGCGCCCGCGCCCGCGGCCTGCACCGGGTGGCCGTGCACGACGCCGACGTATGGCCGATCCTCGAGTCCATGCCGGGGGCCGCGGCCATCGTGGCCGAAGGCGACCTCGGGCGGCACCCGGACGTCCGGGCCGTGCCCTTCGAGGGCCACCGGCCCACGGTGGCCGCCGTCGCGACCGGCCGCTACCCCTACCGCAAGCGCCTGTTCGTGGTGCTGCCGCCCAGACCCACGCCGGCGGCCCGGCGCTTCGCGGCCTACGTCACGACCCCGACCGCCCGGGCGGTGCTGCGTGAAGAGGGCTACGCGCCGCCGATCCCCGCCCGCCCGCCGACGGCCCCATGACCGCCCCCGGCGCCCCCGAGCCCCCGCCCGTTTCGGTGCGTACGCGGATCGCCTCGCGTCTTGCGCCGGCGCTGGCGCTGGCCGTGGCGATGGTCACGCTCGCCCCGCCGGCGGTCTACTTCGCGGTGCGCGTGGCCGGGATCCGGGCCCGCGCGCGGCAGGTGGCCGCCCGCACGGCCGCCGTGCTCGGCAAGGAGGCCCGGATCCGCCCGCGGCTGTGGCGCTACGACACGCCGAAGATCCTCGCCAGCCTCGAACACACCCGTGCCTTCGAGCCGGCCATGGCGGTGCAGATCCTCGACCGGACCGGCCGTCGTCTCGCGCGGGTCGAGCCGGCCGGGGCCGCGGCCGAGCCGGGCGGGCCGCGGGTATGGGCGCGGGCCCAGGCGGCCCAGAAGGTATCGGTGTGGGTGGCGCTGCCGGCGGGCGGTGCCGTCGTCGAAGCCCTGTGGGCCCTCGCCGGTGCCGGCGCCCTCGGGTTGTGCATCGGCTGGTGGATCCGGCGCACGGCGCTTGCGGAGGCCGTACGGGCCGACGCCGACCTGGCCGAGGCGTTCGACCACGCCCGGGCCGCGCACGACGAGCTGGCGGCGCTGGCGGCCGACCTCGAGCAGACCGTCGCCCGGCGCTCGGCGGCCCTGCGCGCCGCCCTCGACGACGCTCGGGCGAAGGACGCGCGGCTGCGCGAGCTGTCGGCGAAGGCTACGGCCGCCGTGGAGAAGCAACGCCGCAGCATCGCGCGGGAGCTGCACGACGGCGTGGGGCAGACGCTGACCGCGATCCGCTTGCGGCTGGAAGTGCTGGCGGCGACGGCGGGCACGGAGGCGAAGGCCGCGATCGCCTCGCTCGTGTCCCTGTGCGACGAGGCGATCGCGGAGACGCGGCGGGCCGTGGACCGGCTGCGCCCGCCGGTGCTCGACGACGTGGGCCTGCCGCGCGCCCTCGAACGGCTGTGCGCCGACCACGGCCACGCGACGGGCGTAACCTGCACCCTCGCGGTGGCCCCGGCCGCCGCGGCCCGCCTGCACGACGCACCGGCGGCCTCGCACGCGATCTACCGCATCGTGCAGGAGGGGCTGCACAACGCGGTGCGCCACGGGGCGGCCCGGCGCATCGACGTGCGGGTGACCCTCGACGATACGGCCCCAGGCGGCGGCGCCGTCGTCGTGACCATCGAAGACGACGGCCGGGGGTTCGATCCGGAGGCCGTCGAGCTGCGCGGTCTGGCGTTCATGCAAGAGCGGGCCGAGCTGCTCGGCGGCGCCCTGACCATCGCGCGCCCCCCGGCCGGCGGGGCGCGCCTTCGGGTGGTGCTGCCCGCAGGCGAGCGCAGCGCCCCTGCGGGGGAGGACCCGGATGCGCCGCGGCGCGATCCGTCGTAGGATCCCGGGTGATGGCGTCGCCCGTGCGCATCCTCCTGGTCGAGGACCACACCATCGTGCGCGAGGGTCTGGCGGCCCTCGTGGCCAGCACCTCGGATCTCGAGGTCGCCGGCGAGGCCGGCTCCGGCGAGCGGGCCGTGGCACTCGCCAAGACGCTGCAGCCGGACGTGGCCGTGGTGGATCTCAACCTGCCGGGGATCGACGGCGTCGAGACCATCGAGCGCCTGCGGGCCGCCGTGCCGGACCTGGGCGTCGTCGTGCTGTCGATGTACGAGAGCCCCCAGCACGTGCGACCGGCGGTGCGGGCGGGCGCGCGCGGGTACATCGTCAAGGGTGCGGGGCTTTCGGACCTGCTCGCCGCGGTGCGCACGGTGGCGGGAGGCGGCGCGTTCTTCAGCCCGGAGGTGGCGGCCCACGTCCTCGATCCTGGGGGTCCGGGGGCGGGGGAGGCGGATCGCCCGGCCCTTTCGCGCCGGGAGCGGGAGGTCCTGCGCCTGGTGGCCGAGGGCCTGTCCACGCAAGAGATCGCCGACGCGCTGGGCCTGTCCCCGAAGACCATCGAAGGGCACCGCGGTCGGCTGATGACGAAGCTCGACGTCAAGAACGTGGCCGGCCTGGTGCGCCACGCGGTCCACCTGGGCCTGGTGGACACCACCCCCGGGTAGGCTCGTCGTCCCCGGCGCCGCGCGCCGCAGCGCACGGAAGATCCCCGTCCAGGAGCAGGGGAAACCCCCGATGTGAATCCACGAAAGCCCTCTTTTCGACCTTCGGCCAGGGTGAAACGGTGGCGCCATGTCCACCCGACCTTTCCTTCGCCGCCTCGCTCTGTGTCTTGGGTCCGTGCTCGCCGCCGCGTGCGCAGGGGATGACGGGGGCGGCGGCATGGGGACCGGGGGGGACACCGACACGGGCGGTTCCGGCGGGACGGGGGGTGCCTGCGAGATCGACGGGACCCCGCAGGTCCCGCCCATCGACGAGTCGAGCTGTGCGCCCCTGCCGACGGACTACCAGCCCCTCGACAACATGTCCGCGAACGACATGTGGCCCGCGTGCATCACCGACGATGGAGAATATCACCTCGTCGCGGACTCGCCGGGGACCATCGGGCGCGTGGAGGGCTACGAGATGATCGCCGACCTCCTGTGGCGCAACGGCAAGGTCCCGACGACCGACGACTTCACGATGGCGCGGGTGGTCTACAGCCAGGACCAGGGCCTCGAATCGAGGATCCAGCGGCGCGAGGACCTGCACTATCCGCCGATCCCCATGGAGGACTGGGACCCCACCGTGGATCCCGACAAGCAGTGCTCGGTGCCGTCGAACGTGGACAAGTACCCGGACCGCTGCGTGGGGCCGGGGCGCATGCAGCCCATCCTGGACGCAGCGTTCGCCGCCGGCCAGACCGGGGAGGGCATCGCGGAAGTCCATGCGGCACGGATCCAGGCCACGCTGCTTTGGTTCCTGTACACCTCGACGTACAAGGAGTCGAACACGTGCTTCACCTCGAAGGCGAAGGACTGCGACTCTTCGTGGGCCTACTACACGGGTGGATTCCAGCGCGACGGCGGGATCGGCTTGGCGGGTGAGGTTCGGGCTTTGAGCGACACGACGCACAACCGGGTCTTCGACGGCGTCGCCGCCGTGCGCTGCCTGCGGGATCTCTACCCGGACGACATGTATCCCGTGCTCGACGACCTGCCGGCGGAGGGGCAGATGCTCTTCGATCTCGGCTGGGAGCAGCTCGACAACGCCCTGCACCGTGGCTTCGCGCTCGTGGTGCGCGATCGCCTGGCGCGCCAGGCGGATCTTTCCGGCAACGAGGCCCTGGCGAACTGGGCGTTTTTGCAGATCGCCGGACCGGTGCTCCAGCGCGAGGCCGACGAGCGCGGTCCGGCTTCCGAGGCGCAGACCCTGGCGGATCTTTTCGCGATGGACTGCCCCACCGCCGCCGACATTGAGGCCGGGATCGCCGCCCTGGACACGATCTTCCCCTGCCCGTAGGGGGCCGGGCGACCGCGGCGGCACGGTGCGGCCGGCGCTGGGGGCACCGGCACCGGCTCGGACACCGCGCCGAACCGGTGCGTCCAGCCCTGGGAGGACCGGCACGGGAACCGCCACGGGCACGCGCACCCGTACGGACACCGCGGGACCCGGTGCGGCCGGCGCTGGACGTTACGGGGACGGGGTCGGCGACGCGCACCGGCACCGACACGGACACCGCAGCGGTTCGGTGCATCCAACGCTCCGGTTTACAGGGACGGGCACTGGGACGCGCACCGGCACCGGCACCGGCACCGGCACCGGGTCCGGTACCGACACCGCAGCAGCTCAGTGCATCCAGCGCTGGGGGTTCCGGGGACGAGCACGGGCACCGGGACAGGGATGGGCGCCCGTGGCCGTGTCGGTGGCCGTGGCCGAACCCGTCTGCGTTCCCGTACCCGACCCCGCCCGGTCCGCCCGGATGACATCCACCGGTCGAGTCGGGCCCCCTGCGACACCCCGGCCGATGCGCGGCGGTGCCTTTGGCGCTCCGGTGGACGGGGACGGGGACAGAGACGCGCACAGGCACCGAAACGTAAACCGCGGCGGCCGGGGCCTCTCGGTCCATCCCGGAGGCCGGCCCATGGCGCACCCCGATGCCCGGCCAACCTCCAAGGCCCGCCGGTGGCGCGCGGCGGAGGCCTTGGGGGCCGGCCCGCCCGGCACCACACCCTCGTGGAGCACCGAAGCGCCGGAGGACCGCCCGAGGACCGGCCCCCGAGGTGCCGCGCAACAGGACCCGCGGGCCGGCCCCGGGACCACCGCCACGCCTCGGGATACCCGCCGGCCGATGCTCGGCGGTCGCTCCAGCGCTCCGGTGGACGGGGACGGGGACAGGGACGCGCACAGGCACCGGCACGGACACCGCGGCGGCTCGGTGCGTCCAGCGCTGGGGGTTACGGGGACGGGGACAGGGACGCGCACAGGCGCCGGCACGGACGCCGCGGCGGCCCGGAGCATACAGTTCTGGACGTTACGGGGACGGGGACGCGCACGGGCACCGGCACCGGAACCGGGACGGGCACCCGTGGCCGTGTCGGTGGCCGTGGCCGAACCCGTCTGCGTTCCCGTCGGCGTTCCCGTCGGTGACCCGGCCCGCCCGACCCCGAGTGAAACGGGCGCGCACGGCGACACCGAGCCCCGGGGCCTATGGGGTGGTTCGTGCGCGCATCTCCTTGGGGTGCGATGCGCACACGAACCACCCCGCCGGCCCCTCCGAGTCACCCCAGCCGCGCCGTCACCACCGCCCAGCGATGCGCGGTCGAGCTTCTTTCCGCCCTTCGAGGACCCTTGCGGGGCGTGGGCGACCTCGCGGACCAGACGCGGCGGGCGGTGGTCAGCGCCGTGC
>JALSIN010000223.1 GCA_026989935.1 Polyangiaceae bacterium
GAGGCGCCGGGGGGCGGGGGTAGATCGCCGGTGCCGATCGTCCTGCCCTCCGTGAAGGCGCGCTCGGCCGCTTGCGCGAGGAAGGCCGAGGTGCGCAGGTGGGGTTCGATGTCGCCGGCAGCTCGGGCCGTGTGAATGTGGGTGCGGTGGATCGTGCCGTCCGCCGTCGGGATCCACAACACGGCCCCATCCCATTCGAGGTACCGGCAGGCGGCCGCCAGGATGTGTTTGCAACAGTCGAAGAACAGGAGGGATTGCCGGGAGAGCACACGATTGACCTCCACCTGGAAGCGCAGTTCCGCCCGCGCCTGCAACTCGGCCGTCACGTCTCGGGCCTCGAAGACCACCCACCGGCGCCCCTGGGAATCACCGGTCGTCGCCGAGGTGGCCGTCACCCAAAGTCGCCGCGAACGGCCGCCGCGGCGGTCCACGGTGGTGAGCGCCGATGCCGAGGCGGTGCGACCGGCGAAGACGTCCGCCAGGACCTGGACGTCTCCGGCGTCGTCGGGCACGAGACGCCTGGAAAGAGCCTCCGCCACGTCGTCCGTGCCGTTCGGGGTGATGTCCAGCTCCCCGAACAGGGCCGTCATGGCGTCGTTCGCGAATGCCAGTCGCCCGCAGGCCGAAAAGACCGCAATCGGAACCCCGATGGCATGGGCCCAGGCGGGGAGACCGTACGACTCGGTGTCGGCCGAGCCGGTGTGCGTTGGCAGCGGTTTTTGCGCCACAGGGGGGGGCGTCACGGGGGGCACCTCCAGTCGAACGTCGTGTCCGACATCGCCCCGCGGCGGGCCGACTTGAGTGGTACGGGCGGGGTTCCTTGGTGGCCGGGTCCATGTCCCAAGGCGCGTGTGTGTGGCCCGCACGCGTACGTGGACGACCTACGAGACCGCACGCGTGGGGCACCGCTCGGGTGCCGGGGTGGAGGGACGGATCCGCCGGCGAGCGCGGTGCAGACGGCTCATCAACGTGCCCGGTGGGATCCCCGTGTGCTCGGTGACCTCGCGGTGGGAGTACCCTCGGATCGCCACCAGCTCGACCACCTGGCGATGGTGCGGGGCGAGGCGCGTGACGGCCAAAAGGCCCCGACGGGCGTCGATCCGGTCCTCCACGGCGCCTGGCTCGCCGGTGCCGGCCACGCGTGATGCCTCCGACATGGTCGCCGAGAGCATCGCCTGCGACGCGGCCGCCCGGATACGCACGAGCTTTTTCCTACGATCTGATAGAAAAGTGTTGTACAGTGTACGGGCCAGATAGGCGCCCGGTGCGATTGCTACGGCGAGGCGGTCGCGAGCCTGCCAGGCGGAAAGCAGCGTGCGCTGCACGAGGTCGTCGGCGTCACAAGGCGGGGCCAGACGCCGAGCGAGGCCCGCCAGCCGGGGCAGGTGCGGCCGCACGAGGTTGAGAAAGGTGGCTCGTTCGTCGCTCACGCCCGCAACCGAAAGCAAGATCCGCGCAGGTGAAAAAATGTAGGGATCTTCAAAGCGCAAGTGCGGCAAGAAGCCTCCCGGCTATTTTTTGCGATTTATCGCAGCGTTTTTCAGTCTATTGGACAGGAATCGTGTCGGGTGCGGGGGTGGAGGCGGTCGGGATCGGGAAGGTGGTGGACGAGGGGGTCACCAGCAAGTACGTCGCGCCGAGGGGGACGAGCAGGGCCGGGTGCGCCCGCGCCGTGGACGGGTCCGTGGCGGTCGTGAGGGGACCGGCCGGCGGGGGGGGCGACGGTTGGAGGTTCGTCACCCGGCCATCGCGCAGAAGGCTCGCCACCGGATTTCGGATGTCGTGCCCATCGATGGGGGCCGGGAAGCCCGGCGGGGGGCGGGGTTCGGGGGTGAGCCAGGGGCCCCGAGCCCGGTCGCCGGGGGCTGTCGTGGGGACCGGAGCGCCGCCTACCGCCCGTGCGTGGTGGTGGACGGCACGGACGAGGGCGCGAGTTTGCGCGCCGCCCGCGGCCGCGGCCATCGCGCGTACCGCGCGGGAGGGATCGGCCGCCATGGCCAGGCGCATGCCGGATCCCAGCGGTCCAAGGGCTGCCGCGCACGCCCGCACCAGGGGGGATGGCGATGCCAGCGCCGACCTCGCCAGCGTCCGATGCCGGGCGTGCGTGCGGGAGGCCGGCGCGCTTTCGTCGAGCCGGGCCAGGGCCAGCAGGGCCAGGCAGGCGGTGCCCGGGGGGGTCCGGTCGGCCAAGGCGAGGTGGGCCAGACGACGGCGCTCGTGCGGGGCGAGGAGGATGGGCGGGTCTACCGGCGCGGCAGCGCGGGCCAGGAACGCCGCGGTCTCGGCCCCCGCGCCGGGGGTTGCCCAGAAGCCCCGGGGGGGGCGTGCGCCGGCGCCGGGCCGGACGGCGGCCCACAGTCGCTCGCGCAGGGGGCCGTGGGTGAGCCCGGATGGGGGCACGAGGTCCACGCGGGTGAGGGCGTCGGCCTCGGTCGTGGTCGCACCGCTCGCGCCATGGAGCACGCCGGGCACGGCGGTGACGGGGCGTAGCAGGGTCGCGACGGACGGCGGCGCCTGCGGGAGCACCGCGCGGGCGGCCCGGGCGCCCGCCTCGCCGTAGGCGGCCAGGGTCGCCACGGCGGCCTGGCGCACCGTATCCGACCAACTCGTCCGGTGAGCGAGCCGCTCGGCCACGGCTCGTGCGAGGGCCGGCGAGGGCGTGGGGCGGTCTCGCAGGATCGCGAGGATCTGGACGGGCCCGAAGTTCTCCGGGGGGGCGTCGAGGGCGGCGAGGAGCACGGCCTCGGCGCGCGGTGACGACAGGCGCGCCAGCGCCGTCAGGAACGTCCAGTGCACCGACCGGTCC
>JALSIN010000224.1 GCA_026989935.1 Polyangiaceae bacterium
GTTCGTCGTGGTCGCCGTGGTCGGACCCGCCCCGTCGGTGGCAGCGGTCGCGTCGCCGGGCCCGCCGCCGCCCGGTCCGCAGCCGGCCAGGACGACGCCGACGAGCGCCGCCCCGATCGTGGCGTTTCGGCTTCGGTGGGAGGGAAGGGTCGAATGGACTCGTATCCAGGCCATTTCGTTAGGGTACGTGAACGGGCGTGGATGGCAAACGGGCCTGGATCCGGAGGCGAACGGCGTTCGGTCGGCGTCCCCGCGTGGGCGGCGGGGACCCGAAAGAGGGCCGGTGCCGTCGTTCCGGCGGCGCCGAGGTCCCCGGGGCCGCGCCGGGCGGTCCGGGTCCGGTCGCCGCCTGGCGCGCCGGGCCCCGCAGGTCGTCTAGCCTTCGTCGAGCAGGCGACGCAGGACGTACTGCAAGATCCCGCCGTGGCGGTAGTACTCGAGCTCCCCGGGGGTGTCGATGCGGCAGAGGACCTCGAAGGACCGGACCGTGCCGTCGGCCGCCTCGGCGCGCACCGGGAGCTTCGCCCGGGGGGCGAGGGCCCCCGCGATGCCGGTGATCGTGAAGGTCTCCTCGCCGGACAGGCCCAGCTCGTCCGGACCCTCGCCGGGCAGGAACTCGAGGGGCAGGACCCCCATCCCGATGAGGTTGCTGCGGTGGATCCGCTCGTAGCTCTTGGCCAGGACGGCATTGACGCCGAGCAGGGCCGTGCCCTTGGCGGCCCAGTCCCGCGAGCTGCCCGTGCCGTACTCCCGGCCGGCCAGGACGACGAGCGGGACCTTCTGTTCGGCGTAGCGCTCGGCGGCGTCGTAGATCCACATCTGTTCGCCGCTGGGGAAGTGCCGCGTCCAGCCGCCCTCGGTGCCGGGGGCGAGCTGGTTGCGCAGGCGGATGTTGCCGAACGTCCCGCGGATCATGACCTCGTGGTTGCCGCGGCGGGAGCCGTAGGAGTTGAAGGCCTCGACCTTGACGCCGTGTTCGAGCAGGTACCGGCCCGCCGGGCTCTCCGGTGGGATCGTGCCCGCCGGGGAGATGTGGTCCGTGGTCACCGAGTCCCCGAGCTTGACCAGGCAGCGCGCCCCCTCGATGTCCGCAAGCGGCGGCGGGGTGCGGTCCATGCCCTCGAAGAACGGCGGCCGGCGTACGTAGGTGGAGTCGGAGGCCCACTCGTAGCGCCGACCCTGCGGGGCGGACAGCTCGCGCCAGTTCGCATCGCCCTCGAAGACGCGGGCGTAGGTCTCGGCGTACATCGCCGGGGAGATGCTCGCCCGGATCGCCTCGCGCACCTCCTCGGGCGACGGCCACAGGTCCTTGAGGTAGACGGGGTTGCCCGAGGGATCGTGTCCGAGCGGCTCCGTGTCGAGGTCGAGGTCCATGCGCCCCGCCAGGGCGTAGGCGACCACCAGCGGCGGCGAGGCCAGGTAGTTGGCGCGTACGAGCGCGTGGATCCGCCCCTCGAAGTTGCGGTTGCCCGAAAGCACCGAGCAGGCCACGAGATCGCCCTCGCGGATCGCGTCGGCCACCTTCGCGGGCAGCGGGCCCGAGTTGCCGATGCAGGTGGTGCAGCCGTAGCCCACCACGTGGAAGCCCAACGCCTCCAGGGCGTCGAGCAGGCCGGCCTTTTCCAGGTACTCGGTGACCACCTTCGAGCCCGGGGCGAGGCTCGTCTTGACCCACGGGCGCGTGCGAAGGCCCAGGCGCACGGCGTTGCGCGCCAGCAACCCGGCGGCCACGAGCACGCCCGGGTTCGACGTGTTCGTGCAGGAGGTGATCGCCGCGATGGCGACGATGCCGTGGCCGAGCTTGACTTCGACGCCCGGTTCGAGCTCCACCGTCACCTGCGCGTGCTCGGCCCCCGGGCGGGTCTCGTTGCGCAGCTCCACCCACGCCTTGCGCGCCTGGCGTACGGGGATCCGGTCCTGCGGGCGCTTCGGGCCCGCGATGCTGGGCTCGACGGACCCGAGGTCGAGCTCCACCACGGACGAAAAGCGCGGCTCGGGGGCGTCGTCCGTGCGGAACATGCCCTGCGCCTTGGCGTAGGCCTCGACCAGCGCCACCTGGTCGGCCGGGCGGTTCGTAAACCGCAGGTAGGCCAGGGTCTCCTCGTCGATGGGGAAGATGCCGCAGGTGGCCCCGTACTCCGGCGCCATGTTGGCGAGCGTCGCCCGGTCGGGCAGGGAGAGGGCCGCCACGCCGGGCCCGAAGAACTCCACGAACTTGCCCACGACCCCGTGGGCGCGCAGCCGCTCGGTGACGGTCAGCACCAGGTCCGTGGCGGTGGCCCCCGGCGGCAGGGTGCCCGAAAGCCGCATCCCCACCACCTGCGGCACGAGCATGGAGATCGGCTGGCCGAGCATGGCGGCCTCGGCCTCGATCCCGCCGACGCCCCAGCCGAGCACGCCCAGGCCGTTGATCATCGTGGTGTGGGAGTCCGTGCCGACGAGCGTGTCGGGGAACGCCCGCGCGCCGCCCTCGGTGCGCTGGGCGAAGACGGCCCGGCCCAGGAACTCGAGGTTCACCTGGTGGCAGATCCCCATGCCCGGCGGCACCACGCGGAAGTTGCGAAAGCTCGACTGCCCCCACTTGAGGAAGGTGTAGCGCTCCCGGTTGCGCTGGTATTCGACCATCACGTTGAGCTTGGCCGCGCGCTCGCTGCCGAAGTAGTCGATCTGGACCGAATGATCGATCACGAGGTCGGCCGGCTGCAGGGGGTTTATCTTCTCGGGGTCGCCGCCCATCTCGGCCATGGCGTCGCGCATGGCGGCCAGGTCCACCACCGCCGGCACGCCCGTAAAGTCCTGCAGCAGCACACGCGCCGGGTGGTAGGCGATCTCCTGCTTCGGCTCGGCCGCCGGGTTCCAGCGGGCCAGGGCCTCGATGTCGTCGCGGTCCACGTGCCCGGATCCCTCGTGGCGCAGGAGGTTTTCGAGCAGGACCTTGTGGCAGTACGGGAGCGTGGCCACGTCGGGGTAGCCCCCGCGCACGAGGGCCTCGATCCGGTGGATCTCGTAGGTTGCATCGCCGACCTTGAGGGTGTCGAGGGTGCCGAAGCTGTTGCCTGGTCGTTGGGTCATGAAACCTCCGCGGAGGGCGATCTTGCGCCTGGCGCAGACGCTTGTAAAGCGCCGTCGGGCCGGCGTACGGAGCCAAGCTCCGACTATCGGGGGCGGTGATCGGTGCGCCGGGCGGCGTGGACGATCCGCGCGATCATGGAGGTCGAAGCGTCGCCGTCGGGTCCCGGCGCCGGGCCGAGCAGGACGGCGATCCAGCGCAGGTCCGCGCTGCGTTCGAGCGCGATCTTGACCACCATCGTAAGCGGCACCGAAAGCAACATCCCCACCGGCCCCCAGATCCACCCCCACAGGACCAACGACAAGAACACCACGAGCGGTGAAAGCCCCAGCGATCGGCCCATGAGCTGCGGCTCGACGATGTTGCCGAACACCGTGTTGACGACCAGGTACCCGGCGCCGGTGGCGAGCATGGAGCCGGGGCCGAGCTGCACGAGGGCCACGAGCAGCGCGGGCACGGCGGCCAGGATCGAGCCGACGTTGGGGATGTAGTTGAACAAAAACGCCGTCAGCCCCCACAGGACCGGGACGTCGAGGCCGAGGGCGAGGGTCCACAGGAAGATGGCCAGCCCCGTGGCGAGGGACACGACGGTCTTGATCCCCAGGTACCGCTGGATGTCGGTCATCGCGGCGGCGTAGCGCGACAGATCGGCCTCGGGATCGTCGAGCGCGGCCCGCAGCTTGCGGGGGAAGCCGGCGGCTTCGAGCAGGATGAACACGAGCAGGAGGACCACCAGGGACGTGTTCACCGCCGCCGCCACGAGCCCACCGAGCATCGAGCTTACGAGGCCGAGGATCGACCCGGGTTCGACGACCCCGAGCATCTCCTCCACGGAGATCTCGATCCCCCAACCGGAAAGGAGTGCTTCGAGGTCGGCCAGCTGCGCCTGCAGGCGGGCCTGGTAGGCCGGGGCCGCCTCCCGGAAGGCCGCGAGCGACTGCACGAGCAGCGCCAGGAACCCGGCAAGGCCCACCACGACCCCGAGGATGACGATCGCGACCGCCAGCGGGGCGGGCAGGCGCCTGCGTTCGAGCCACAGGGTGGGCGGGGCCGCGAGGATCGCCAGGAAGACGGCGAGCAACAGGGGCAGGAGGACGTCGGCGGAGGCGCGCAGGCCGGCCACGACGACCGTCAGCGCCGCCAGCGTCAGCAGCACCCGGTAGGCCGCGCGCGAGGTGGGCTGCGGGGGCACGGGTTCCGAGTATAGGCGAGCGACGGGCCTATCGATCGCCGGGCTCGCAAAGGCCGAGGGCCCGTACGACGAGGTCGTCGAGGGCGGCGGCCAGGCGGCCGTCGGGCAGGGTCTCGGGCGCGTACAGGACGGCGGCGTGGGTGGCCGCCTGCACCGCGTGCACGAGGATGAACACGGTCGTGTCGAGGTCGGCCACCCGTAGTTCGGCCCGGCGTTCGTGTAGGTATGCGCGCAGGCGGATGACGACGCGTGCCTGGTAGCGGGCGAGCGGATCGATCCCCGCGATGCGCGGGAGGGCGGCCGCCAGGGCCATGTGGAGGCGGGGCCGCTCGGCGTGGATCGCCACCAGAGCGCGGACGAAGCCGTGGCAGGCCTCGACGAGGGGCCGGTCGGCCGCCGCGGCGATGTGCTGGTCGAGCATGGCGAGCACCCCATCCGCGAAGCGGTCGGCGATCGCCACGACGATGGCGTCCTTGTTCGGGAAGTACTGGTACAGCGAGCCGACGCTGACACCCGCGCGTTCGGCCACGGCGTTCGTCGTGGTGCCTTCGAAGCCGTGCTCGGCGAGGAGCTGCTCGGCCGCGTCGAGGATCGCCGCGACCGTGACCTTCGCGCGGGCCTGCTTGGGCACCTTGCGCAGGGCTTTGGGGGCGCTCCTGGTCTCGTCACGTCGCGTGCGGGCCATGGGTCCTTCAGGGGAGCGTACCCGATGGTTCGGGTGGGCAGCGGCCCGCACCACGGGCGCCCGCGCCGTGTGCGTTTGCGCCGTGTGCCCGCGCACGAACCGGCAACCGTTGCACGCCCGGGCCGGCCTGCGCTGGGTCATGGTCGGGGTATGGCGCTCGCATCCGTAGAACTCGACACCAAGATCCCCAACAACGTGGGGCTCTCCGACGACCCCAAGCTTCGCCGCGCGCTCGAGCACTGGCAGCCGAAGTACCTCGAGTGGTGGCACGAGATGGGCCCGACCGACTTCGAGACGAAGGACGTGTGGCTGCGGACGGCCGTGTCCGTGGACGACCACGGCTGGGCCAACTGGGACTACGTCAAGATGCCCGACTATCGCTGGGGCATCTTCCTCACGCCGCGGCAGGAACAAGCCCTCATCCACGTGGGCGACGAGACGGGCAAGCCGGCCTGGGAGCAGGTGCCCGGCGAGCTGCGCAACTTGCTGCGTCGGATCATCGTGACGCAGGCCGACACCGAGCCCGCCAGTGTGGAACAGCAGCGCCTGCTCGGGCACATGGCGCCGAGCCTGTACGACATGCGCAACCTGTTTCAGGTCAACGTGGAGGAGGGGCGGCACCTGTGGGCCATGGTGTACCTGCTGCACAAGTACTTCGGCCGGGACGGCCGCGACGAGGCCGAGGCCCTGCTCGAACGCCGCTCCGGCGACGCCGACAAGCCGCGGATCCTGGGCGCGTTCAACCAGCCGTGCGATCACTGGCTGTCGTTCTTCGCGTTTACGATGTTCACGGACCGGGACGGCAAGTTCCAGCTCGCGGCGCTCAAGGAGAGCGCCTTCGACCCGCTGGCGCGCAGCTGCTCGTTCATGCTGACCGAGGAGGCGTTCCACCTGTTCACGGGCGAGACCGGCATCGCGCGCATCGTGCAGCGGTCGGCGGAGCTTACGAAGCTCGACCCGAACGGCGACGCCCGGGGCCAGGGGGGGATCGACCTCGACACGATCCAGCGGGCGATCAACTACTGGTTTTCGTACTGCCTGGACCTGTTCGGCGGCGAGATCTCGTCGAACGCCGCACAGTACTTCGCGGCGGGCCTCAAGGGCCGGTACCGGGAAGCCGATCGCTACGAGGACCACCTGGCCCTCGATGGCGTCTATCGCATGTGGGTGCCCGAGGGCGGCAAGCTGGTCGAGCGGGAGGTCCCACTGCGAAACGCCATGAACGAGGTGCTGCGCGACGACTACGTGGCCGACTGCGAGCGGGCCGTGCGGCGCTGGAACAAGATCCTGGAGCGCGAGGGGCTGTCGTACCGCTTCAAACTGCCGTCGCGCCGGTTCCACCGGCACCAGGGGATCTACGCCGGGCACACCTTCGACCCGGAGGGCAACCTCATTGCCCCCGAGACCTTCGAGGCGCACCGCGACGCGTGGCTGCTGTCCCCCGAGGACAACGCCTACCTGCAGTCGATCATGACGCCCGTGTACGAACCGGGGAAGGTGGCCCACTGGATCGCGCCGCCCAAGCAGGGGATCGGCGGCCGCCCGCTCGACTTCGAGTACGTGCGCATGTAGTCGGCAGCGCGCGCCCGGGGCCCCCGGGGCCGCCGACTGCTTCCGGGCCGGCCCCGGAAAAACGTGAACCGGCCCGGGGTCGTCAGGCGTTGATTCCGACGTTTTCGGTGGAAAACGAGGGAAAACGCGCCGTTTCGGAACGCGAGTAGAAAAAAACCGAGCAAACGCTCATATTTAGTACGACCCCGCTCTCGCACGAAGAGGCCGCCATGTCGATCGCGTCCACGACCGCCGTCGCTCCCTCCGACCCGCCGGCCCGGCCGGTTCGGTACCGAACGAAGCCGCTGCGCTTTCTCGAACCCGCGGCGTTCCACGCCGACAAGCTCGGTTATCTGGAGCGGGCGGCCGCGCGGGGGCCCGTGGTGGAGCTCCAGTTCGGGCCCGTGACCCTCTACCTGCTGCGAGAGCCCGAGGCCATCGAGCACGTGCTCGTCCGCAACGCCAGGAACTACGGCAAGGACACCCTGGGGTTCGACGCCCTGCGGCTGTTCCTGGGCAACGGGCTGCTCACGAGCGAGGGATCCTTTTGGCGACGGCAGCGTCGGATCGCCCAGCCGGCGTTCCACCACAAGCGCATCGAGGGCTTCGCGCGCACGATGGTCGAGCTCGCCGACGCGGAGATCGATCGCATGGCCGCCGAGGCGCACGCGGGCGGGCAGCCCGTGGACATCGCCCGGCACATGACGGTCATGACGCAACGGGTGGCGGGCACGACCCTCCTCGGGGCCGATCCGGACGCGGACGTGGACACGGTGGGGCGGTGCGTGGACGTGCTCAATCGCTACGTGGACTACATCCTCATGACGCCGATCCGTGTGCCGCTTTGGATCCCGACCCGGCGCAACCGCCGGGCGCGGTGGGCCGGGCGGACGCTCGACCGCATGGTGGCCGAGATGATCCAGGCCCGGCGGCGTGACGGCGTTGACGGCCACGATCTGTTGTCCATGCTGCTTGCCGCGCGGGACGAGGAGACGGGCGAGTCCATGACGGACGCCCAGCTTCGGGACGAGGTGGTGACGATCTTCCTGGCGGGCCACGAGACGACGGCCAACGCCCTGGCCTGGACGTTCTACCTGCTCACCCAGCACCCCGAGCACCAGCGCGCGGCCCAGGCGGAGGTGGACCGCCTCCTCGGGGGCCGGGCCCCCACGGCGGCCGACGTGCGCGAGCTCGGCCTCGTCGAGCGGATCGTCAAGGAGTCGATGCGCCTTTATCCCCCGGCCTGGTTCCTGGAGCGCAGCCTCCACCAGGAGGACGTCGTGGGCGGGGCGCGCCTGCGGCCGGGCGCCATCATCGCGCTCGTGCCCTGGATCACACACCGCCTGCCGCATCTTTGGGAGGAGCCGGCGCGGTTCGATCCGGACCGGTTCCTGCCCGAACGCGAGAAGGCCCGGCCCCGGTTCGCCTACTTCCCCTTCGGGGGTGGGCAGCGGCTGTGCATCGGGCGTGCGTTCGCGATGATGGAGGCGGTTCTGGTCGTAGCTCGGGTCTTGCAGCGCTTCGACGTGGCGCTCGCCGAGAGGGCGCGGATCGAACCCGAGGCCCTCGTCACCCTGCGGCCGAAGTACGGCGTTCCCGTGGTCCTGTCCCCGCGTGCGGGGACCTGATCGGCCGTGCGAGCGGCGGCCCGGCGTGGGCCATGCGCTTGGCTTCGTGGGCGTTGTCGGGCAAGACACACGGGTGTCCAGCGTCATCCGAACCCTGTTCATCATGCTTGCAGCCGGGATTTCGGCCACGCCGACGGAAGCCCGCGCCGAAGATCCCCCGTCTTCGCTCCCGAAGGGGACCATCGCGGCCCAGCCCGCGAGCGAAGGAAAGACGGAGCTTCCGTCCGGCTCCTTCGCCGAGGGGCCGGCCAAGCCGGAGGACGCGGCGGCCAACGACGCCACGGAGCTCGACCTGCAGACCGGCGGCCTGTTCAGCACGGGCAACGCGCGGTCGTTCGCCGTCACGGGGGCGCTGAACTTCCGCCTGCGGCGCAAGGCCCACCAGGTGGCGAGCGTCACCGCGGTCAACTACGGGCGCAGCGTCGCCGACGGCGAGGACGCCTGGAAGACCACGGTCAACAACGTGCAGGGCATGGTGCGGTACGACGGGTTCGTTCACGAGAACGTGTCGCTGTTTACGATGCTGACGGCGCGTCACGACACCTTCCAGGGCCTCGACCTGCGCCTGAACGTGGACCCGGGGATTGCCGCCCACGCACTTACGAACCCGAAGCACCGGCTTTGGTTCGAGGCGGGCTACGACTTCCAGTACGACCTTCGCACGGAGGACGCGATCATCGTGCGGGACGACGAGGGCAACCCGGTCCTCGACGACATGGGCAACCCCCAAAAGATCGACAAGGAGTTGCTCAACCACGCGGTGCGGTTGTTCGGCGGTTACAGCAACCGGCTCAGCGATTTTGTCACCTTCGACACCGGCCTCGAGTACCTGCAGAGTGTGCAGGTGGGTCGGCGGTTTCGCGTCAACTGGAACTCGGCCCTCGCGGTGACGGTTACCCGCTGGTTCTCGCTCGCGACCACGTTCACCCTGCGCTACGAGAACCAGCCGCTGCCCGACGTCAAGAAGCTCGACACGATCACGTCTTTCAACCTGGTGTTCCACCTCGTCCCCCAGAAAGAGGACGAGGCGGCCTCGGGCGGATGAGCCGGGCGGCGGTGTGTCCGAGGGGCCGGACGATCCGGCCGATTGCGACCGGCGCCCGTAGAGGGGTATCCTCGCGCCGTCGTCGGCCGGCCGGTGCCGGCCAGGAGTGTCCGGATGTCCACGGATCTTCGAGAGCCCTGTCGTCGGATCGAGCTTCGGCACGCGGACATCACCACGTTGTCCGTGGACGTCGTGGTCAACGCGGCGAATCCGTCGCTCCTGGGGGGCGGCGGTGTGGACGGGGCGATCCACCGTGTGGCCGGGCCGGACCTGCTCGCCGAGTGCCGCACCCTCGGCGGGTGTGAACCGGGCGACGCGAAGGTCACCGCGGGATACGATTTGCCGGCTCGTTACGTCATCCACGCCGTCGGTCCGATCTACCGCGACGGCCGCCACGGCGAGCCGCGCTTGCTGGCCTCGGCGGTGCAACGGGCCCTTGCGCGCGCCGCCGAGGTGGGCGCCCGCACCGTGGCCATGCCGGCGATCAGCTGCGGTGTCTACGGCTACCCGGCCGACGCGGCGGCCGAGGTCACGCTCGACGCGGCCATCGAGCAACTCGCGAAGACACCCGCCATCGAGCGCCTGATCTTCGCGTTCCTCGACGAGCGGGTCCAGCGGGCGTTCGAGCGCGCCTACGGTCGGCGGTGCGATGCCGACGCGTAGGAGGGGCGGCCGCATACGACCTCCGGCCCCGCCCCCGGCGGGAGGACGGGCAGCGGCGTAGCATGTCGGCGCCTAGAGCGGGTTGCCCTCGGGATCGATGGCGTCGAGGCGGAAGCCGTCCGGGTCGGGCGCGTCGGGATCGGGGATCCACGGGGCGAGGCAGGCGCGGTCCTCCACGCATGGATCCGTGAGCGCTTCCAGGAAGGCCAGGAGGTCGGCGACCTCGTCGTCGTCGAGATCGAGCGGCGGCAGGGACACGCGTTCGAGGATCATCTGCGTGCGTTCTTCCCATCCGTCGGTCTGGATCCCCGGCTGGGACGGCAGGTGCTCACCGTAGGCGGCGACGGCCGCGGCGGGGTCGAGGTGGTGGCGGACCATGGCCTCGAGGTTCTCGTAGGCGCCGTCGTGTCCGTACGGACCCGTGACCGCCACGTTGAGAAGCGACGGCGTGCGGAAGGCGAACTGGTCGGCGCCCAGGTTCGTGACGCGGGCGCGCCCGAAGTCGTGCCGGCCGTCGAGGCCGTCGCCCTTGCCGCGGCCGATCTGCGGCACCGCCAGCACATGGAAGCGCTCGTCCGTCAGCGCAGGGCCGTTGTGGCAGTCGGCGCAGCCTGCCCCGCCCGCCGAGCGCGGGGTGAAGAACAACTCCGCCCCGCGCAGCGCGGCGTCGGACAGGGCGTCGTCGTCCCCCTCGACGAAGCGCTGGAAGGGACTGTCGAGGAACACCTGGGACAGCTCGTAGCGGGCGATGGCCTCGGCGACGAAGTCGAAGGTGACGACCTCCTCGACCGGCTCGGTCAGGCGGTCGAAGACCTGCCGAAACCGGCTCTCCCACCGGGGCGCGGGCAGTTCGTTGGCGCCCACACCGTAGTCTCCCAGCCGACATGCCAGGTGCTCGCGCACCACGTCCGTCCCCTGCCCCGCTTCGAAGTCGAAGCCGCGCATCTCCTCGGCGGATGTGACGGGGAAGCGCGCCTGGGCCGAGGCGAGGGTGTTGCCTGCCGCCGGATCCGCCGTTCCGAAGGGCACGTCGGGGGTGCGGATCCCCTCCGGTCCCGCGCCATGGGCGCCGGCGTGGGGCACGAGGCTCTCGATCCGCCCGTCGTGGAACAGGACGGCGTCGAGCAGGACCAGGTTGAAGGTGGTGGGGGCGTTGCGCGGCACCGTGGGGCCGCCGTCGTAGCCCGGCCAGCCCATCCGATGCAGCCGCCCGGGGCCGAGCACGTCCGGGTGCAGCGCGTGCACCCCGATGGGCAGGGACAGCGCGTCGCCCCCACCCAGCGCGGGATGGTGGCAGGTGGCGCACGCCGCGTCGTAGTCGCCGCCGAGGGCCTTCGTGAAGAACAGGTCGCGTCCGAGCTGTGCTACCGGGTCCTCGATGGAGGCGACGGGGCGGCCCGCGAGGGGGTTGGCCGGGACGCCGGCCTCGAAGATCCGCGCGCGCAGGACCTCGCGGTCCACCGGCGCACCGTCCCCCGGACCTGCGCACGCGGCGCCAAGGCACCCGGCCAGGATCCAACCTGCGCGATAGGCGCGGGATCGAGGGGCGGAGGAGGTGGGATTCGAACCCACGGAGCCCACGGGGGGCTCAACGGATTTCAAGTCCGCCGCCTTCGACCGCTCGGCCACTCCTCCGGGAGGCCGAACCATACGGGGTTTTGTGGGGCTCGCAAGGCGACGCCGGGGCTCGGAGTGTCGTAAGATGGGGGACATGGTAGCTATGAGTGGGTTCGGGAAGGCGTATTTATGTTCGCATGGATGGCCGCCCCATGCCCATCGAATCGCACGATGACGTGGAACAGACCGATGAGAACGCGTGGAATGCGCAGATAGCCTGCCGGTTTTTTTGTACCCTCGTGACCATGTCCGGTCGTCTCGTGCCCGCAAACGTCGTTTGCGTCGCCATTGTGGCCGCCTGGGGTGTGTCGATCGAGGCCGGGGCCGCCCCGTTGCCCGACGGTCCGCACAACCTGCCGATCCGGCAGGGACCCGAGGCGGTCCCGGTGCCGCCCCCGCCCGAGGCCTACTGCACGATCATGGTGGACGGCGTCGGGGCGGTGGAGACCGAGACGGACTACCTGCCCCACGTCATCACCTGCGAAAACGGGGGGGCGGACCTCGAGGCGCTCAAGGCCCAGGCCATCGCGGCGCGGTCGGTGGCCTACTACGCCATGGAGACGGGCGGCTCGATCTGCGACGGGACGGGTTGCCAGGTCTACACCTGCGGCGCGACGCCCGGCGCGAAGCACTACCAGGCGGTGGAGGAGACTTCCGGCCTGTACCTTCGCTACAACGGCAACCTGACGTACGGGTTCTACGTGGCCGGCGACCCGCAGACGGCCGGTCCGGCGTGCGTGGGGAACGACGCCAACGCCTCCACGGAGAAGTTCGTAACCTACAACGAGGGCAAGACGGGGACGAACGTGGAGCAGACGACGCTCGGGTGGGTGTTCGACCCGGGGGACGCCGGCTACGGGCAAAACCGTGGGTGCCTGTCCCAGTGGGGATCGCGCTGTCTCGAAGCCTCGAACGGTTACGATTACGTGCAGATCCTCCGCTTCTACTACGGGGACGACATCGAGATCGTGCAGGTCCAGGGGCCGTGCGTGATGGGCGGGGGAACGACCACCGGCGGCGGTGGTGGCACGACGACGGGGGGCGGCGGCACGACGACCGGAGCCGGGACCACGACGACGGGGAGTGGGACCACGACGACCGGCGCGGGTACGGCGACGGGAGGTGGGGGATCTTCGACGGGCGCAGGCGACGGGTCGTCGGGGACGACCGGCGGCACGACGTTCGGGACGGAGGGGAGCGGCGGCACGGCCGGTGGGGGCGGCGCCGCCCTGCCCGGGAACTACGGGCCCCGATCGAGCGGTGGCTGCGCGTGCGCGTCCGCAGCCGGGGGCGGTGCGTCCTGGCTTTCGGCGGTGTGGGTGGTCTGGGTGCTGGGCTCGGTGCGTCGTGCCCGTCGGCACTCTTAGGAGACGAATATGGACGACATGGTGCGTGCGCAACGATGCTTCGAGGCGCTTCGGGACGGCGGGGTGCTCGTCGTGTTGACCGGCGCCGGGATCTCGGCGGAGGTGGGGATCCCGACGTTTCGCGGCGAGGAGGGGTACTGGACGCGCGGGTCGAAGGTCTACCAGCCCATGGAGCTTGCCACCCGGGCGGCGTTCGAGTCCGAGCCGGCCACCGTGTGGAGCTGGTACCTGTACCGCCGCGGCGTGTGCTCGGCGGCGGCGCCCGGCCGCGGGCACGAGGCCGTCGCGCGCATGGCGGCGGCGCTCGGGGATCGCTTCCACCTGGTCACGCAAAACGTGGACGGGTTGCACCCGCGGACGGGGATCGACCCGGCGCGGATCTACGAGATCCACGGCAACATCTTCCGCGCGCGGTGCAGCCGTGACTGCTCGGCGGCGACCTACTCGATCCCCGACCGCTTCGACGACTGGCCCAAGGACGCCGAGGTCACGGACGAAGACCTCGACGCGCTGCGCTGCCCGGCCTGCGGCGCCCCCGGACGGCCGCACGTGCTGTGGTTCGACGAGTGCTACGACGAGGCGCGCTACCGGGCCGACTCGGCGCTTTCGGCGGCCGCCGGGGCCGACGTGCTGCTGGTGGTGGGGACGAGCGGCGCGACGAACCTTCCCATGCAGATGGGGGCCCTGTCCGCCGTGCGAAACATTCCCATTTGGGACGTGAATCCCGAAGACAATCCGTTCGGAGATTTCGCGCGCAGGACCCCGGGCGGCGTGCTGCGGACGGGCGCCGGCGAAGCGCTCGTGACGCTCGCGGACGCGCTGGCCGCCGCGTGACCTCGGCGCGCGATCCGTCGCCGGTTCGTTCAGCGCTCGGGGACGACGAGACGGCCTGCGAGCACGTGGGTCGTCACCGCCGCGGCGGCCGGGGCGCCCCAGAGGATGTTGCCGCGGAACCCGACGTAGAACATGCCGGCGGCGGGGGTGCGCAGGGACTCCGGGACCTCCTCGCGCGCGAGCGGGCTGTCGTACTGGCCGCCGATCACGAGGGAGCCGAAGCCGCCCAGGCCCACGCCGATGTCCATGGCGAATCCGACGGGAGATCGGACCGGGCCGAGATCCGTGCGGCCCGCCCCGAAGAAGCCCGCTCCGCCTTCAGTGAAACCGCCAATGCGAAAGGCGAGCGCGCCGGTGACCTCGAGGTGGGGCGCGAAGGCGCCCTTTCCGAAGAACGCGCGCATGGCCAGGCCCACGTTCGCCCACAGATCGCCGCCGTCGCTGGCGACGATCCCGCCCTTGGGCCCCATCGACAGCACGTTGAAGCGCGTCCGTCCGATGGTGCGAACGACCGCGGGGAACTGGACCCACACGTCGTACTGGGCCCGTGCCGAGTGCCACGTGCGGGCATTGGCGGTGGCGACGGAGCCCTGCTGGGCGCGCAGGGCGTAGGCCGATAGCGCCTGGACCTCCACCGTGATCCCGCACAGCGGATCGGCGACCAGGCAACGCATCCGAACGGTCCGCGGCGGCGGGGCGGGATCCTTCGTCAGGTCGAAGCGGGCGCGGAAGACGGCCTCGTCCGCCGCATCGTAGAAGGGCGGGCCCGGCTTCGCCTTGGGCACGCGGGGGTTGTCGGCCGCTCGCATGACGTCCGGCGGCGGTGCCTGCTCGGCCCTGCGGGCGTCCCGCAGGGGCAGGGGCGGCACCTCGGCCTTTGGGTCGGCCTCCACCGCCGCGGCCGGGGGCGAGGCCCGCGGGTCCGGATCGAGCGGGGGCGGTGGCGCGGCGACCAGCACGAGCGGGAGGGTCATCCAGGAGCCGATCACAGGACACCTCCCGCCCACAAACCGAGGGCCGTCAGGCCGGCGACCGGGACGCCCGCGAGGGCGTGGGTGCGAAAGCCGAACACGATGCGCGTGTCCTCGTCGAGGAAGTCCCCGGATACGACGAGGGAAGCCCAGCCACCAAAGCCCAGCGCCAGCTCCACGTGCGTCCCCCACAGGTCGTGGATGCGCTCGTCCCGGCCCAGGACGCCGCTGCGGACCGCCCCGATGGAGGCGTCGAGGTGGAAGGCGTGCGGGCGGTGCCACAGCCAGAGCTGGTTGACCAGGGCGATCCGCGTGGCCTGGGTCCGGGCCGTCTCGACGACGTCTTCGGCCTGCAGCCGGATCCCCCCGGTGCCCACGGAATAGCTGGCGGTAAGCCCCAGGGCCCAGGGATGGTAGCGCTTGCGATAGAGCGTGACCGGGCGCAGGGAGAACCCGCCGCGGAAGGTGAGCTGGGCGTAGGGGAGGTCTGGCCCGTTTTCGCCGATGATCGCCATGCCGATCCCGACGTCGGTGGAGGCCAGCAGCGAGGCGACGCAGTGGGCGTCCTCGACGAAGCAGAACAGACCGTCGCGGACCGAAAGGCGCGGCGCGAGCCCCGAGCCCCGCCGCGGCGCCTTCACGAAGGATGTCTCGGAGGCGGGGGGCCCGGTGAAGAAAGGACCGAAGTCCTCGCCTGCCGGCGCAGAGCTGGGTGGGGCCTCCAGGTAGCGGTTCGTGCGAGGCGGTGCCTCGGCCTCGGAGCCGGCCGCGGGGCTGGCCAACGAGGCGACGAGCAGCACGGAGGCGAGGGGAAGGATCACGACGGCGTGCACACGGTACCCCACCCCGGCCCGACCGCGAAGGGGGCGGACCCCTGCGCGCACGGCGGCGGTGGCGAGGTGGGCAGGAGGATCACCTCCCGTCCCTACGGGGCGGCGGTGGCCACCTTACGCCGGTCCCGCCGCCCGCCGCCCGGGCGCCGAGGGACGCCGGTTGCGCGGCCGCTGCCGTGGGCCCGTGGCGGTTCACGGCCTGCGCGTGTACGCGGTCAGGGGCCGGCGTGCTCGCGCCGCCGGGGGGTGGCGCGGGCCTCGGACCAGGCGGTGAGGGCACGGGTGACCAGCGCCCGGGCGCAGTCGTTGGCGGCCGCGGCAGGGCCTGCGACGTCGAGGGTCGCCGTCCCGAAGGTCACGCCCGGGACCGCCGCCTCGCCCGAAAGGACCGAGCGCAGGCGCATCACGGCGGCGTGGGCCCCGGCGCTGGGGGTGTCGGGGAACACCACGAAGAACCAGTGGTAGGCGGGATCGAGCGGCAGGTCGAAGGCGACGGCGGTCACCGCCTCGGGCGGGGCGTCCTGGTCGTGGTCGTGGGGGTGCAGTCGGCCGACGCGGTCCGCCCCGCGCAGCGCCCGGGCGAGGCAGCGGCCGGCGTGCTCCGCCGAGGCGGCTCGGGGCACGGAGACCAGGGCGACGCTCAGCGGGTCGCCGGTTCGCCGGCTGCGCCGCACCTCCCGGGCGGTGTAGCGGGCGATCGTCGCCTCGTCGAGTACCCCGCGGCGCGTGGGGGCCGGGCCGTTCGCGGCGGGTTCGTCGGAGGCGACGCTCGCCAGGAGCACGTCCTCGACGCGGCGCAGGGCGACGCCGAGGCTCACGTCGTGCAGCACGAGGGCCGACGGAGGCGGCGCCCCCGGTGCCTCGGCGGCAAGACGCACCCACGAGGCCCGCGCCGGCACGCGCAGGCCGGGGGCGTTGTCGCAGCGGATCGTCTCGCCGGCGCGCAGGCGGGCGTAGACGTCCTCGGCCGCCACGATGCGGGCGGCCAGCGCGTCCAGGCTCGCGCCGTGCAGGGCCGTCGGGTCGGCGTCGAGCATGTGGCAGGCCGCCTCGTTGACGAAGCAGGCCCGCTCGTCGCCGTCGAACAGCACGATGCCGTCGCGCAGGGCATCGGCGAGCATCTGCAACGCGGTGGTGCCGAGTTCGAGGCCCATGGCGCCCCCATCGACGCGCGGGGTCCGGGTCTTGAGGCGCGCACGTCGGCCGTGCCGGCCCGGCGGCCCCGTTTCGACGGTTCCTTGGCCGTTCCGGTGGCCCGGTCCATGGTGGGACGGTGCCCGCCGCCGCCGCGAGCCCCGGCCGGTCCAAGGCCCTCGCCACCGCGACCACCTACTTCGCGGAGGGTTTTCCCTGGTCCCTGCTGCATCAGGTCGCCGGCGAGTTCTTTACCGGGGTGGGGCTTTCGGCCACGGCCGTGGGCCGCACCTCGTACCTGCACGCGGGCACATCCTTCAAGGTGCTCGTAAGCCCCATCGTCGATCTCGTGGGCACGCTGCGCGGGTGGATGGTCGCCCTGCAGGTGCTCATGGGGGCCGTCGTCGGGGCGATCGGCCTCGTGGCGGCGCGGTCGGACCTGGACGAGGGCGCGGTGGCGGTCGTGTGGGTGCTCCTGGCCGTGCTGTCGTTCTTCTCCGCCACCCACGACATCGCGTGCGACGGCTACTACATGGAGATGCTCGACGCCCGCGAGCAGGCGCGGTACTCGGGCCTGCGCGTCGCCGCGTTTCGGTTGGCCATGCTGGCCGGTTCGGGTGGCATCGTGTTCATCGGGGGACACGTGGGTTGGCGTTCGGCCTTCGGGCTCGCCGCGGCGGTCCTCGTGGCGCTCGGTCTGGCCCATGCCCTGTTCCTGCCTCGGTCGCGGCCCGGCGGCGGCGGCCGAGGCGGCAAGGCACGGCACGTGCGCGAGGCCTACCGCACCTTCCTGCGGCAGCGGAGGGTCGTCGCGGTGATCGCCTTCCTCGTGACCTACAAGATGTCGGACGCCGTCCTGTTCAGCATGTCCAAGGTGCTGCTGGCCCGCAGCCTGGGGGTGCCCACGGACGTGCGCGGCATGATCAACGTGCCGAGCATCCTGGCGGCCATCGCGGGGGCGGTCGTCGGGGGGGCGTGGATCGCCCGTGTGGGGCTTCGCCGGGCCCTTTGGCCCGTCACGCTCGCCATGGCCCTGACCCAGCCGCTGTACGCCCTGATGGCCGAGTTCGCAGGGCGGCTCGCCGTGGCCGATCCGCAGACGGTGGCGAGCCTCGCCGACCTCGACCTCGCGCACGCCGTCGGCCGGCTGGCGATCATCACCCTCGTCGTGATCGTCGAGCAGTTTTGCGGCGGGCTCGCGACGGCGGCGCAGATGGTGTTCATCATGCGGCGCTGCCACCCGGACCACAAGGCGGCCCACTTCGCGTTCGCCACCGCCGTCTATTCCACCGCTCAGATGCTCGTGGGCGGGGAGAGCGGCACCCTGTACGACGCCGTCGGTCCGGTCGCGTACTTCTGGATCGCCTCCGCGTTGGCGGTCCCGGCCCTCTTGCTCGTGCC
>JALSIN010000225.1 GCA_026989935.1 Polyangiaceae bacterium
TGGTCCCTGCGCGAGGAGGACACGAACCCGGCCATCGTCCGTCGCGCCGGAATCCTTGGGGCCGTTGTGGTCCGCTCCGCCGGGCCCCACCCCGCCCGCAACGGGTCCGATGCACCCGCGCACGTTGCGCGCATCGGTGCGCGCCGGGCGCCGACCCATGGCTCGTTCCCGGGAACCCACAGCAGGCAGCTTCCACGGCAAGAAAATACCCGCCGTGCACCTAACAATACAGCCGTTCCTACCCTTCGTAGTATGCTTCGCGTCATCTCAGGCCTTCCCCCCAACCTGAATCGCGCCTTGCGCGCAAGGAGTCTGCTCGCCATGCACCGTACCTTCCCCCCGCTCCTCGCCGCCGCCGCAGCGGTTTCCGGCCCCACGGCCGCCCATGCTGCGCCCGACCTCGGCGACGTCCACGTCGATGTCGAGGCCTGGTCCCGCTCGAATCCTCCCGAGATGAACCTAACGGCCGAACACCGCCCCGCGGCCCTCGGCAGCAAGATCGTCTTCGTCAACTTCGAAGGCGCCGACATGAACCCATGCGGCAACAAGCCGCAGAACAACTGCTCGACGATCTTCACCGGGACGGTCCTGCCGTTTCCGGGCGACGCCGGCCTTCGCGCATCGATCGTCCAGATCGTCCGAGAGAAAGTGGCGCCTTTCGGGATCTCGATTACCGACGAGCGCCCGGCGAGCGGCGACTACGACATGGAGATGGTCGGCCCCTGGGAGGGGGGCAACCCGGGCAGCGCCGCCGGCATCGCCCCCAACATCGACTGCTGGGACTACGCCGGCGGCCAGACGTCCTTTACGATGATCAGCGGCGCCGCCGAGTCGGTCGCCGAGGTGATCTTGCAGGAGATCGCCCATACCTGGGGCCTGGCCCACGTGGACGACATGGGTGACCTGTTGTTCCCCACCACGCAGGGGATGGGCAAGACCTTCAAAGATACCTGTGTCCAGATCGTGGCCGACACGAACCTCACCCCGTCGTCGTCCGGGTGCTCGCACCACGTGGACGCCTGCGGCTCCAACAGCCGGCAGAACAGCTACCAGGAGCTGCTGATGATCTTCGGCCCGGGCACGCCCGACACCACCCCTCCGACCGTGGAGATCGTCGAACCCGACGATGGGGCGGCGTTCCCTTCGGGCACGGACGTCGATGTGACCATCGTCCTCGACGACAACCAAACGCCCATGCTCTTTACCACGCGGACGATCCTGGAGGGGACCCCCCTGGCTGAACCGCAGGAGCAGATTGCGGACTACGCCGGCCCGTCCGACTACACCTTCACACTGGCGGGCCTGCCGGACGGCGCGTACACCGTCACCTTCGAGGTATCCGACGAGGAGGACAACGAGGCCACGCCGGCGAGCGTCAGCTTCACCGTCGGCAACGCGGGCGGCGGGAATACGAGCGGATCCGGTGGAGACGGCGGCACCACGAGCGGCGGCGGGACCGGTGCGGGAAGCGCGACCGAAGGCGGAGGTACGACCGGCGGGGACGAGACGTCCGGGTTCGGCGACGGCGGGATGACCGGCGGCCTCCCGGGCGAAGACCCGGCCGGCGCATCGGAGGACGGCTGCGGCTGCACGACCCACCGTGCACCCACCACCGCCGGATTCGGCCTGCTCCTGCTGCTGGCCGGTGCGCGGCGACGGCGCTCCTAGCCCCACCGGGTTCCACCCGCCTCCGATGCCGCCCGGGCTGCACCGGTGACCCGGTGCCGACATGCACGACCGCGACGCCGCGCAGGCCGAGGCACCTCGGCGCCCGCCGCGGCAGCCGGCGCCCCCGGACGTGCCACCCCCCGGGCGCGCTCGCAGGGTGCCGACTTTTCGCGCACACTGCCGGGCATGAGCCTCAAGTGGGACCGGCGCTTCCTGCGGCTCGCGGAGCACATCGCCGCGTGGAGCAAGGATCCATCGACGCAGGTGGGCTGCGTGATCGTCGGCCCGGACCGCGAGATCCGCTCCACGGGCTTCAACGGCTTCCCGCGCGGGATCGAGGACACGAGCGAGCGGCTCGAAAACCGCGCGCTCAAGTACCCCCTCATCTGCCACGCGGAGGAGAACGCGATCATGCATGCGGCGCGGATCGGCGTGTCCCTCAAGGCGTGCCGGGCCTACGTGACCTGGCCGCCGTGCACCCGGTGCGCGCGCTCGCTTCTCCAGGCCGGGGTCGCCGAGGTGGTCTACCCCGCCGGCCTGTCGATCCCCGAGCGCTGGCGGGACGACTTCGACCTCAGCTCGGCGATGTTCGACGAGGCCGGCGTCGTGGTCCGCGAGGTCCGCCTCTGCGACGGCGCGACGTGATGGACCGGACCCGCTGCCTGCTCGCCACGTTGGCCGCGGCCCTTTCGCCCTGGGCGGGCGGCTGCGCCGCGCCCACGCGGGCTCCCGGCGTACCGCCGCGCGTTTCGGCGCCCGCGCCCGAGCAGACCGCACTGCGAGCCGTCGCCGTCGCCGCCGCAGCCCCGGCCGAAACGTGGCGCGCCGCCGTCGGGCTCGCACGCGCCGCCGCCGACCGGGAAGTCCCCGCCGTCGTGATCGTCACGGACACCGGCCAGGCTTGCCCCCCGCGCGCGGCCCTCGACCGCCTCGTCGCCGGCGGGGTTTCGCTCGTCCCCCCCGAGGTCGCCTCGGATTGCGCCGCCGCCGGAGGTCCCCCCCCATCGGCACCCGGGCCGGGCCTTTTGCGCGTCGATCGGCTGGGGCGCGTGCGGCGGCTCCTGCCCGATCCCCACACGACGCCGGAGGATCTCGCCGCGAACGAGATCGTGGCCTTCGACGTGCTCGTCTCGCCGGACCGCCTGGACGCAGGCCTGGCCCCGTGGTTCGACGCGGACCCCGCCACGGTGCCTCCGTCGATCGCCCTCGCATCCGCCCCCCTCGAAGCCGCGGGCCCGCGGGGCACGGGCGGCGTGCGGGGCGACGCGACGATCCGGTTCGCACCGGCGCCCTTGCGCCGGGCCTACCTCGAAGGGCGCCTTGCGGGCGTCGTCGCCGGCGGCGAGCCGGACCTTTCGATCACGGCGGACCTTGCGCCGGCCACCATGCGGGCCGACCGTCGCGCGCCCCCCCATCCGGTCTTCCAGGTGGTGGTCCCGTCGGGCGAGCGCTCGCGGCCGGGCCATCGCCTCCTGCGCGCCCGCAGCCTGGCGCTTGCCCCCGACGTCCTTTCGTTCGGCCCGGGGGTCGTGGTCCTCGACCTGCAGGCCGACCACCTGACGATCACCGCCGTCACCGACTTCGACCCGATGCGGGGGGCCTCGGTCGCGGTGCCGTTCCCACCCGACGCCACGGGGCCGCGGGACTTCGGTTCGATGCTGCCGTGCCCGCGCTGTGCCCCGGTGCCCGCAGACGCCCGCCCCTAGGCGCGCGCCCGGTGCACCGGCCCCTATGCCACCTGGACCGACGCCGCCGGGGCCGCCACGCAACAGCAGTTGCGGCCGGCCTCCTTCGCGGCGTACAGGCTGCGATCGGCCGCCTCGAACAGGGCCTGCGACGCGGCGGGCCGGTCGGCGACGGCGGTAAGATCGGCGATCCCGACCGTCAGCGTGGTGCCGCGCGAGCGGGGGTCCGCCGCAAAGGCCCGTCGCAGGCGCTCGGCGATGCTCACCGCCTGCTGGGCCGACGCCCCGTCGAGCACCACGACGAACTCGTCGCCGCCCCACCGCGCGACCCGGTCCGTCGGGCGCACGTGGGCCAGCATGCAGTCGGCGGCGGCGCGCAGGACCTCGTCTCCCACCGCGTGACCGTGCGAGTCGTTGACGACCTTGAAACGGTCCAGGTCCACGATCATGAGGCTGACGTTCCCACCTTCGCAACGGGCGCGTTGCACGAGCGCATCGACCCAGCCGTCGAGGGCTCGTCGGTTCGCAAGCCCGGTCAGCGGGTCCTGCCGTGCGATCCGCCGGGTCGCGTCGAAGCGTGCCGCGTGGTGGTAGGCCCGCCGCACGACGGCCACCAGGTCCAGGATCTGCCCCCGGACGATCGCGAGATCCGGGCCACGCTCGACCCAGACGTCGAGCTCGACCACCTCGCCGCCGGACCCGGCCACCGAATACGTCATCCGCACGTCCTCGGGTCGCGCCTCGCCGGCCCCGGCCAGGCACGCGCCGCCCGCCCCCACGGCCCTGGCCGCCCGCGCGCCGCAGGCGTCCACGAGCCCCTCGCAGCAGGCCGACAGCACGCCCTCGGGCGTGTCCGCATCGAGGACGCGGAGGGTGAACGCGACGATGGGAGGTGGGGACGACACCCGGCCACGGCATCGACGACTCCGCCCTCCGCTTGAAGCGCCGCGGCGGCTCGAAACGGGCCGCTACAGCGCTACGGGCCGCCGCAGCCCGGCCCGTCGAGACCGGCGATCCAGGCGCGGACGAGCGCGACGCCCTCGGCGTGCGGGATCCGGATCGGCAACTCGGGCATCCGGATCTCCGGGTCCGTGGACTCCATGCGGTAGACGAGGATGCTCTCGTCGGGCGCGCCGGGGACGACGTCGTACTCGCGCCCGCCCGTCCCGGGACCGGCCGCCGCCGGCTCCTTGCACACGCCGAGCTTGGCCGGCAGCGGATCCGGATCGAAGGCCGTGAAGTCGAGCCCGGCCTGGGCCGCGTCCCCGCCCGGCCGGTGGCAGTGGCTGCAGTTCGCGTGCAGGTACGAGCGCGCCCGCGCCTCGAGCGGGTCGGGCCCGAACGGGTCGGAAAAGCGGGGCAGGTCCTGCACCGGAGGCAGCGGCCCGTCGAACACCCCGGCGTCGGCCAGGCGCTCGAGCTGGTTGCCCGTCGTCCCGTCTCCCAACAGGCCCTCGAAGTTCACCTGCGGCGTTGCGAGCCCCAAAAGGCGCGTCCGGTCGTCGCGCGCGTGGCACGAGTCGCACTCGTCCGTGTTGGGCACGATGTACTCCTGCTCGGCGTCGTTGCCCTGGGCATCGATGTACGCGATCGTCAGGCGGTCACCCGCCGCATGGAAGTACGCCTCGGTCTGGTCCTCGTCCCACACGTAGGTGTACGGGACCCACCCCTCCCCAGCCTCGCGCACGAGCAAGCGGGTCTCCACGATGCGCGCCTTGCCGCCCTCGTCGCGCCGATCCACGTCGAAGAAGAAGTTCTTGACGACGATGGTCCCGGACGGAAACGACCAGGTCTCGGCCGCATCGAACGTGGCCCGCCCGCCCTCGGGCAAGACGAGGAAGCGGGCTTTCCCGGCGAAGTCCGCCCACAGGGGGGAGACCACCCGGTAGGGCACGACCCCCTGCGCCGGCTCCAGGTCCGAAAGCGGCCCCACGAAGAACCCGTAGTCCGACAGGCGATCGTACGGGATCTCCCCGGGATCCGCCGGGGACGAACCGCTGCAACCCGTAAGCAACGCGGCGAACACCCCACCCGCCACCTGCGCCCGCGCCGTCATGGGTTCGGGTCCTCGATGGGGGGCCGACTGCACTCGTACGGACCAAAGTCGGTGTTCTGGTTCGCGAACGGCGGTGTGCCGCACACGTCCACGAACAGGAACGACGCCGGCGCCCCGGTTCCGTCCGTGTTGTTCTCGAAGCAATTCGTGTACATCCCCGTGGTGTTGTCGTGGTCGGGGTGCTCGCACCCATCCCAACCGAGCGCCGGGATCGGACGCAGGTTCGGCACGAGCTGGTCGGGCAGGTCGTCCGGATTGGCACCGTTGCCGTCGAGGACGTTGTCGTGCACGTAGTTGGCTTCGGCGTAGGCGTCGAACTGAGGGTCGGCCGTCTCGAAGTTCTTCGCCGGATCCAGGATGATGTACGATGAAAGGATGATCCCGAACGAGTCGTTGTCGTAGATGCGGTTGTCCCGGAGCTCGTTCGCGTCCGCCGACAGCACGAGGATCCCGGTGCCGCGCGGGACCTCCGCCACGGCCGTCCCCGGCTCTCCCCAGTTGTCCACGTTGTTGTCGTGGATGTCGTTGCCGTAAGCGAGGGTCCGCTCACCGTTCTTCGTCTCCAGCGTGGGCAGATTGAAGATGAGAAGCCCACCCGTGTTGTCGAAGGCCTCGTTGTTGCGCACCACCGCGTCGAAGGAGTTTTCGATCTCGATCCCCGCCACGTTGTCGTGCGCCACGGAGTCCTCCACCAGGATGTTGCGCGACTGCCCCACGTAGATCCCCGCGTCGCGGGCGCCCACCACCGTCACACCGCGGATCACCACGCCCTCGGCCTTGACCGGGTACACGCCGTACGCGCCGTTGTCGGTGTCGTACATGGCGGTCCAGCGCACCGTGAGCGCCTCGTAGGTGATATCCTGCACGCTGCCGGCCGTGATGCCGTCCCCCGGGGTGTCCTGCACCGTTAGATCCCGGATCGTCACGCCGTCGCCGCTTATCTTGATCCCCGACCCGCCCACGTCCTGGGCGGAGAAGTCGAGGACCGTGTCGTCCTGGGACGTGCCGCGGATCGTCACCCCGTCGGCCGACAGCGTAAGCTCCCGCGTGAAGCGGAACGTCCCCGCCCCCAGGCAGCCCGTCTGGCCGTCTTCGAGCGCGAGGAACATCTCCTGCACCGCCGTGTCGTCGTCGTCGGAGGGGGCCACGAACTGGTCACAACCCGCGGGGAGGGTGGCGTCGTCGCCGCACCCGGCGGCGGCGGCGAGGCCCGCAAGAAGGGGGAAAAAGGCGAAAAAACGAGGTTGCATGGCGGATCCGTCGAATCGAGGGGGACGGCGGGGATCGCCCGCCCCATCCGGTCCGAGCGTAGGCCCCGCCGGCCGCGGCCGTCAACGCCGCCCCTTTTCGCGGCCCCCGCGGGGGGCCACACTCCACGGCGATGCCCCGTCCCGTACGTCCCTTGAGCCGCCGCGGATTCCTCCGCGCCACCGCCGTCACCGCCGGCGCCGTCCTGGCCGGGTGCGCCGGGGCCGGCCGCGCGCCGGTGGAGACCAGCCGCGAGCACTTTCCCCTGTCCGTGGCCTCCGGCGACCCGCGCCCCGACGGCGTCGTGCTCTGGACCCGGCTCGCGCCGGGGAACGCGCCGCTGTCCGAGCCGGCCGATCTTCGGCTGGAGCTCGCCCTCGACCCTGCCTTCGACGAGCGGGTCACGCTCGGCGGTCAGGCGTCCATCGCGCTTTCGGCGCTGCCCGAGCACGACGGCTGCGTCAAGGCCCGCGTGACCGGGCTCGCCCCCGCCACGACCTACTACTATCGCTTCCTCTACGACGACGGCGATCGGACCGTGGCCTCGCCGGTGGGCCGCACGAAGACCGCCCCCGCCCCCGACGACGACGTGCCGGTCCGCTTCGCCTTCGTAAGCTGCCAGGACTACATCGGCCGCTACTACGACGTCCTCGCGCACCTGGCCGAGCAGGACCTCGACTTCGTGGTGCACCTGGGCGACTACATCTACGAGACGAACGGCGACCCGGGGTTCCAGGCGGCCGATCCCGCGCGCACCGTCCAGTTCGACGACGCCGAGGGAGCCATCGACCTCGGGGAGGGCGACGCGACCTACCAGGCGGCGCGCTCCCTCGACAACTACCGCCAGCTCTACCGCACCTACCGCTCGGACGAGGCGCTCCAGCGCCTGCACGAGCGTTTTCCGATGGTCGCCATCTGGGACGACCACGAGTTCGCCGACGACAGTTGGGGCGCCACGGCGACGCACTTCGCCGGGCGCGTGGACGAGACCGACGTCGAGCGGCGCAAGAACGCCGACCAGGCGTGGTTCGAGTACATGCCGGCGGACCTGGGCGAGGGGTTCGAGTACGATCGCGACCGCCCCTTCCCCGACGACCTGCCGATCTACCGCGACCTGCGCTTCGGGCGGCATCTCCACCTGTTCATGACGGACGAGCGCGCGCGCCGATCCGACCACCTCATCCCGGAGGACGCGTACCCGGGGGCCGTGGCCGTGCTCGAAGCGGACCTCGTCGCGCTCGAAGGAACCGTGCCGGACGCGGCGACCCCCTACGTGCCCGACATCGCCGCGTACGAGCAGGGCATGTACGTGGATCCGCTCGTGGCCCACGCCCAGGCGGCCGGCGCCGATCCGGCCGTGGTGCAAGGGCCCGTGTCGGTGGCGTTCCTCAACGACGTCCTGGCCGACACCGGCTCTGCGCTGCCACCCATCGACGACGCCACGGCGGCGGGCCTGCCGCGGGGGATCAGCTACTTCGACATGGGCAAGACTGCGTACTTTACGCGCCTCGGGTCGCGGTACCTGGTGGCGCGGGCGCCGTTCGAGATCTTCGCGCGGCACCGGTTCGCGGCCGACCCGAACACGCAAACGATGCTCGGCGAGGCCCAGCGCACCTGGTTCCTCGAAGGGATGGCGCAGTCCACTGCGACGTGGAAGGTCTGGGGCAACGAGGTGTGCGTGACCCCCCTTCGGATCGACTTGCGGGCCCTGCCGATCCCCCCGGCCTTCCAGCGCGAGTTCTACCTCATCGTCGATGGGTGGGACGGCGTCCCGCAGCGGCGCGACGAGATCCTCGGGGCGCTGGCCGACGTGCCGGGGGTCGTCGCGCTGACCGGCGACATCCACGCCTTCTTCGTAGCGACGCCCTGGGTCACGGGGGAACGGGACCGCCGGATCTTCGAGCTCGTCACCGCGGGTGTATCCTCGGAGCCCTTCTCCCGCCTGCTGGCCGCGGCCGCGGGCGACCTCGGCGTCGCCGGGGCCGAAGACCTCGCGGCCAACATCGCCGACCTGCTGCTCGTCACCGGCGGCCCGAACCCCCACCTCGCGTTCGCCAAGGCGGATCACCAGGGGTTCGGCATCGTGGACGCAGGCCCCGACACGCTGACCGTGACCCTGTCGATCGCATCGTCCGACATCGTGGAGGCTCCCCACTACGACGAGGACCTGACCAGCCGGTTCACCACGGAGACGTTCCAGGTGCGGCTGGACGACCCGCGCCTGTTCCGCCGCTTCGGCGACACCTGGAAGGCCTGGGACGACCAGGCCTTCGCGTGGGTGGCGGCGTGATCTTACGCCGCCCGCCGTCGGACGGGCGGCGGCGTCAGTCCTCTTCGGCGACGAGCTTGGCGTAGTCGTCCGCCGACAGGAGCCCGTCGGTCCCGCCCGACACGCGCACCTTCACCAGCCAGCCCGCTTCGTAGGGCGACTCGTTGACCAGCTCGGGTCGGTCCACGAGGGTCTCGTTGACGGCCGTGATCTCCCCGTCCACCGGGGCGAACAGCTCCGAGACGGCCTTGACCGAGTCGATGTCCCCGAAGGGCTCGCCGGCCGTGACCGCCGTGCCCACCTCGGGCAGCGTCACCATCGTGATGTCGCCGAGTTGTTCGACGGCATGGGCGGTGATCCCGACGACGGCCTCGTCGCCGTCGATGCGGGCCCATTCGTGCTCCTTCGTGTACTTGCGGTCGGTGGGGATCTGGGTCATGGCGCTGCTTCCTGTCGTCACCGGGAGGCCTCGGCCGGCCGGCGGTAAAAGGGCCCCTTGACGACGCGGGCGTCGAACGTCCGGCCGCGCTGGGCGATCCGAAGGCGTGTATCGGGTGCCGCGAGCGCCTTCGGCACGTAGGCGAGCCCGATGGAGCCGCCCACCGTGGGCGCCACGCCCCCGCTGGTGACCTTCCCTACGGGCGTCTGCCCGTCCCCGAGGACCTCGGCGCCGGCACGGACGATCCCCCGCCCCTCCAGCCGAAAGCCCACGAGCTTGCGCGTGACCCCCTCGGCCTTCTGGCGCGCCAGCGCCTTTCGCCCCACGAAGCCCCCGGGCTTGTCGAGCTTGACGGTCCAGCCAAGCCCCGCCTCGTACGGGGTCGTCGTCTCGTCGATGTCGTTGCCGTAGAGGCAAAGGCGCGCCTCCAGGCGCAGCGTGTCGCGGGCCCCGAGGCCACAGGGCTTGGCCCCGGCCTCCACCAGCGCGTCCCACACCGCCCGGGCGTCGTCCGCCTCGACGAACAACTCGAAACCGTCCTCCCCGGTGTAACCGGTGCGCGCCGCCACGACGGGCCGTCCCGCCACGGTCGTACGCGAAAACCCGAACGACGGCACCGCCGACAGGTCCTCGCGCGCAAGCTCGGAAACGAGCGCCACCGCACGCGGCCCCTGCACGGCGACGAGGGCCGTTTCGGCGCTGCGATCGACGAGCTTCGTGCCCTGCGACAGGTGCCGCCGGAAGAAGGCCAGGTCCTTGTCGATGTTCGCGGCGTTTACGACGATGCGGTAGTGGTCCGGCGCGAAGCGGTAGACGATGCAGTCGTCCACGATCCCGCCCTCGGCGTTGCACACGACCGTGTACAGGGCCCTGCCGTCGTCGAGCCTGCCCGCGTCGTTCGTGATGAGGCCCTGCACGGTCTCGAAGGCCGTAGGTCCATGAAAGTCGGCCTCCCCCATGTGCGACACGTCGAAGATCCCCACGTCCGTGCGCACGGCGCGGTGCTCGGCGAGGATTCCGTCGCCGTACTGGACCGGCATCGCAAAGCCACCGAAGTCCACGATCTTCCCCCCGGCGGCGACATGGGCGTCGTAAAGAGGCGTCTTGTGCAGGGTCGAGGGGTCGAGGGCGGCCATGGTCGCTTCGGCGTCGGCGGCGACTATCCTCCACGGGCCCGCGCGGTGCAAGCGCCCGCCCGCACGGCGCCGCAGGCCGTACGCCGCGCCCCCACGCACACGGCGCTTTCCAGGCCCCCGGCGCTTGCCCCGGCGGTCGCGGTGGGACACCATGTCCTTCGGCGCGCCACTTCATGATCGAGCCCTCTCCCACCGGCCCCGCCGGGCGCTCGTTCCGCGCGGCGCTGTGGGCGGTCGCCTGTGCCGCCGCGTGCTCGTCCGCGGGGCGGGGCACGAAGGCGCCGGAGGGGGCCGCCACGCAGATGCAGGCCGAGGCCTACGTCGCCCGGGCGATCCGGTCCTCGCCGGAGGGTTTCATCCTGTTTCCCTCGGTCCGCGCCGAGCGCGTCTACGAGCGGCCGGCGCTGCAGCGGATCGCCCAGACCCTGCGTCCCCAGGCGGCGGCCTGCTTCGCGAACCGGGCCATCGAGACCCTCCAGCGGCGCGAAGCCCCCGGCGGCGTCGTCTACGAGCACGCCCCCGAAGGACAGGCCAAGATCCGCGTGCGCATCGGCCCCGACGGCGCCGTCCTGCGCAGCGAGATCCTCGAGTCCGGCTTCGAGGACGAGGGCATGGAGTCGTGCCTGCTGCAGATCCTCGACCGGGTGCGCTGGCCGCCGAACCGCCAGGGCCACGTACACTACGTGGACGTAGTCTATTGGGTCAGTCTCGGCCCAAACAAATTCGCGCACACGAAGATCCTGCGGGACCGGATCCGCCGGGAGCAGGCCGCCGCCGCGATTCGCGGCAAGAAGTGCCTGCGCGGCCGCGTCCCACCCGGCCGATACCCGGTGGACGCGACGGTCCTCCTGGACCGGGACGGGCGCACCATCGCCGCCCGGCTCGACACCCACCGCCTGCCCGAGAAGGCGGCGCACTGTCTCGTCGCGGCCGTCGAGACCGTGCGCGGCCCGGCCGATCCTGCGTCGTTCGTGCGCCCGGTGGGCGTGCACCTGGGCTTTACCGTGACGACGGACGGCGCCGTCGCGGCGGACGACGAGGACTGGCTCGCGTTGCTGCGGGCCGAGGAACGCGCACGCGCGCGCGCGCGCCGGGCCGAGCGGGAGGGGCTCGACCTGCACGGACGGGCGCCCCGCCCCGCGGCGCCCACCTCGGTGGTCGGCGCGTCCCCCGCAACCGGTCCGGCAGGCGGCACCGCGGCTTCCACCGAGGCGACCGGGGCGACCGGCGTCGAACCCACCCCCGAGGCCACCCCGGCCGGGGACACCGCCACGACGGCGGCGCCCGCGAAGCCCGCGGATCCCCCCCCGACCGGCGGCCCCCTGCCCCTTTCCGGCCTGCGCGGACGCCGGGCCGCACCCGCGAAGCCTCCCCATGGCCCGTAGATCCGTCCCGGACACCGCCCCCAGCGGGCGCCCGCCGGCCTGTCCGGGCCCCTGGACGCCCCTGGACGTCGCCCGCGCGCGCGAGGCGGCCGCGGCCTTCGTGGTCGGCGTGGACCGTTGGATCGCGTGGCCGATGACGACCCTGGCGGCGCTGGCGACCGCGGCCGCCGCGGCCGGCGGGGCCCTGGGGCTGGCGGCGGGCGCCGCGGCGGCGGGCGCCGCGCTGCGGTGGGCGATCGGCCTCGATGTGCGCCTGCCGCGGGCCCTGGCGGCCGCGGCCCGGGGCGAGACCGAGCGCGCCCGGGCGGCCCTCGTCGAGATCGCCGACGGCCCGACCCGCCCGAGCGCGGAGCGGATCGTCGCCCTGGCGGAGCTGGCCACCTGCGACATGGTGCGGGCCGAATGGCCCGGGGCCCTGCACTGGACGGAGCGGCTGGCGCGGCAGGTGCCCCCCACGGCGGAGGACGACCACCTTCGGATCGGGCTGTTGCGGGTGCTGTGCCGCGCGCGGATGGGGCACGGCGAATCCCTGGCCGCCGCCCTGGCCGACCTCCGGATCCCGCAGCGGCTGCCGGTCGATACCTGGGTCGCCGGCGGCGTCGTGGGGTTCGTCCTCACCGAGAACACGCCGGTGTTGGCGACGGACCTGGGGGCCCGCCTCGGTGCCCCGCCCGGTCCCCTTCCCCCGGGGGCGCCGGGCGCGACGGCCCGGTCCTTCGCGGCGTGGCTCGCCGCCGACCGGATCGCCGCGTTGCGGGCGGCGCAGGCGGCGCTCGGGGACCCCGGCGCCCTGCCGCCATGGCTCGTGTGTGCGGTGGAGCGGTTCGCCCGCCGGTTACGGTCGATCCGAAGCTATCGTTGACCGGTCCCGTCGCGGGCACTGCGGGGAATCCGGGCCCGGCGATGCCCCAATCGGGGCACCCCGTTTGCGTCGTTCGCAGGGACGCGAAACCACCGGGGCCGGCCGTGGGTCCCAGGTGCACCCCACGTGCCCGCCCCCGCAAGACCCCCCAGCCGCAGCGCCCGCGCCGACCGCGGGCTCGGCCCAGGTGCGCCCGCCCTGCCCGCCCCGGCAAGAACCCCCGGCCGCAGCGCCCGCGCCGACCGCGGGCTCGGCCCAGGTGCGCCCGCCCTGCCCGCCCCCGCAAGAACCCCGGTTCCGATTGCAAGCCCGCGACGCCGCGACTACAAGCGCCCCGTGCCACCACGCGGGTTCGCAGCGGGTGTGTCGCGCTCCAGGCGCCGAAGCCGCGCCCTCGTACTCTGTGTCGGCCTCGCGGCGTGCACGAGCCCGCCGGACACACAGATCGATCCAACGCCGCCCCACGTCTACGCCGCACCCGTCGAGGCCCGCACCGCCGCCCCGCTTTCGGTGCACCTCGTACCGCTCGAGGCCAGCCGCCGCAGCCGGGTCGCCCCGCGGATCGGAGGCACGATCCGCGACGTGCTCGTCCGCGAGGAGGACCGCGTAAAGAAAGGCGACGCCCTCGTCCAGCTCGACGCCACGGACGCCCGGGGCGGCCTGGTGGCGGTGCGCGGCACGGCGGCCCAGCTTCGCGCCCGCCTCGAAGACGCCCGGCGGGAGCTTGCGCGCACCCGCGATCTCGCCGCGCGCGGCATGGAGTCGGCTCGCCGCGTCGAGGCCCTGGAGACGGAGATCGTGGCCCTGCGCGGCCAGCTTCGCGAGGTCCAGGGCAACCTCATCCGAGCCCGCGACAAGTCGAAGGCGACGGTGCTGTCGGCCCCCTTCGACGGCGTCGTCACGCGCGTGGACGCCGAGGTCGGGGAGTACGCCGCGCCGGGCACCCCGCTCGTCACCGTGTCCGTGCTCGCCCCGCTGGCCCTGGAGTTTGCCGTCACCGAGGACGAGGTCGCCCACTTCGAGCGCGGCGGTCTGTCCTTCGAGGTGACGGTGGACGGGCGGACGGTGCCGGCCGAGCTGACCTACCTGTCCTCGGAGGCCGATCCCGGGACATCCTCGTTCCCGGTGCGGCTTGCGGTCCCGAACCCCGACGGCACCCTGCGCGCGGGTCGGTCCGCCCGGGTGCGCGTGCGCGCGGCCGACCTGCCGCCCGAGCCCGCCGTCCCGCCGGAGGCGATCCGCTACCGCGGCGACCGGCCGTACGTGTTCCTCCTGGAGGGCGACACGGTCCGCATGGTGCCCGTGCGCGTGCGCGAGGAGCGGGGGGAGCGGGTGACGGTCGAAGGCCCGCTCGCCGCCGGCGCAAAGGTCGTGGTCGCCGGCCCCGTGAACCTGGCCGACGACGACCGCGTCGTCGTGACCGAGCGCCGCGCGCCACCGGCGCCCGGCGAGGCGCCGGTCCAGGCCGACGGCGCCGCCCCCGCGCCGCCCGCCACCGGGCCGTAGCCCGCACGCCCGCGAACCGAGCGCCCCATGTTCGACCGCATCGTCCGTTTGAGCGTCGGCAACCCGGTGTTCGTGAACCTGCTGTTCATCGTGGTGTGCGCGGCCGGGTTCATGTCGGCGCTCCGGCTGCCCGTCGAGCAGTTCCCCGAGGTCTCCCTCGATCAGGTGGCGGTCGTCGTGCGCTACCCGGGGGCGTCGGCCGCCGACGTCGAGGAACTCATCACGCGCCCCATCGAGGAGGCCGTCGAGGAGGTCGAGGACGTCAAGGAGATGCGCTCTACCTCCAGCGAGGGGTCGTCGCGCGTGTTCCTGACCTTCCTGGCCGGGACCGACATCGACACCGCCCGCGCCAACGTCGAGAAGGCGGTGGCCACGGTCGAGGACCTGCCGGAAGACGCCGAGACCCCGGACGTGGTCGAGGTACGGTTCCTGCTGCCGGTGGTCAGCCTCGGGATCAAGGGCACGACCTCGGACCGGCGCACCGTCGAGCGCCTGCGCGACACCCTGCGGGACATCGAGGGCGTGGCGTCCGTCGAGGTCAGCGGGCTCGCGGAACGCAAGATCTTCGTGGAGCTGCGCCCCGAGCGCATGGTGGGTCTGGGCGTGACGCCCGACGACGTGCTGCGCGCACTGCGAGACACGCACGTGAGCCTGCCGGCCGGCAGCGTCGAGGCCCGCGGCCACGAGATCCTGGTCAAGACCGAGGGGCGCATCCGCGGTGCGGAGGACGTGGCGGCGGTCCCGCTGCCGGGGACGAACGGCCTGCGGGTCCGCGACGTGGCGGCCGTCGAAGACCGGCCCGACGAGCGCGCCACCGAGTTCTACGTCGATGGTGTTCCCGCGGTGAAGCTGACGGTCAACCGCGAGGACGGTGCGGACCCCGTGGGGATCCGCAACGAGATCTTCGAGCGACTGTCCGAGCTGCGCGCGCTCGTGCCCGCCGGGCTCGACCTCGTCGTGGCGGACGACTACACCCACGCCATCCGGGACCGCCTGCGCGTGGTGGCCGTCAACGCCGTCTCCGGCGCGATCCTCGTCGTTCTGGTGCTCTACGTGCTGTCGGGACCGCGCCAGGCGGCGCTGGCAGTGTGGGGGATGCCGGTGTCCTACCTGTTCGCAACCTGGATGATGGGCCTTTCGGGCACGAGCCTGAACGTGGTCAGCAGCTTCGGGCTCCTCATCGCCACTGGCATCATCGTGGACGACGCCATCGTCGTCATCGAAAACGTCCAGCGTCACCTCGAAGAAGGGAAAGACCGGCTGACCGCGGTGCTCGACGGCACGCGCGAGGTTCTCGTTCCAGTCACGGTCGCCGTGGCGACCACCATGTTCGCCTTCATGCCGCTTGCCATGGTGGGCGGCACGATGGGTCGGGTGATGAAGATCCTGCCCTACGTGGTGATCTTCTGCCTGCTGGGTTCGCTGATCGAAGCGATCTTCATCTTGCCGGGCCACGTCTACGAGTACGGCACGACGGCCGGCACCGACGCACGGCCCGCTCGCCTCGCGCGCCGCATGCAGCGGTTCTACCGCCCCATCGTGACCTGGACCACGCGGCACCGGGTGCTCACCGTGGCGCTGGCGGTGCTGGCGTTCGCGGGCGCGCTCGCCACCGCCGCCCACATGAAGCGCCAGGTGGGCGCGCCCGGCAAGCCCTTCGAGCTCAAGGTGTTCTACGAGCTGCCGCCCGGGACCGGCAAGGCGACCACGCGCGCCATGGGGGAGCAGATGCTGGCGCAGGTGGCCGAAGCGCTCCCAGAGGGGTCGATCCGGACGACGACCCTGCGGGTGGGCAGCACGATGGATCAGCGCACCGGCCGGGACGAGACGGGGACGAACGTCGCCAGCATCCGCTGGGAGTTCGTCCTGTCCGACGAGTTGCGCGAGGCATACCCGCCCATGGTCCGGGCGTTGCGCACGTTCCTGGCCACCACACCGGAGATCGTCTCCCACAGCGTCGCCGAGGTGCAGGCCGGGCCACCCGCGGGTGCGGCGATCACCGCGCGGATCCGCGGCCGCGACATCCACGTGGTCAACGACGCCGTGTACGAGTTGCAGGCGGAGCTTCGGACGTGGCCCGGCGTGTCCGACGTCCGCGACGACTATGGCTCCGGCCGCGAGACGTACCGCCTGCGCGTGGACGACGACAAGGCCGCCCGCCACGGCCTTACGCGCGGGGCGGTGGCCCGGGCGGTGCGGACCGCCCTCGACGGCACCGTGGCCGACGAGGTCTCCCTGGACGAGGATCCGGTGGAGATCCTCGTGCGGTACCTGGGCGCCGACCGCTCCGACGCGCGCACCCTGCGGGACCTGCTCGTCCCGCGCCCGGGCGGTGGCTTCGTGCGCCTCGACGAGATCGCGACGATCGAGCGCACGCGGGAGGTGGGCCTCATCCGCCGCGAGAACGGGCTGCGCACCGTGTCGGTCCTCGGGGAGGTGGACGGCGAGCACGTGACCGCCGTGTCCGCCGCCGAGCGGATCCGGGCACTTTGGAACGAGCGGTTCCGAGCGCGTTACCCCGACCTGGAGCTTGCGTTCGGGGGCGAGGCCGACGAGTTCTCCGAGAGCTTGAACGACCTGCCGTCGGCCTTCGCGCTCGCGATCTCGCTCATCTACACGGCGCTGGCCCTGCAGTTTCGGTCCTACCTGCAGCCGGCCATCATCTTGTCGGCGGTCCCCTTCGGCGTCACGGGCGCCATCTTCGGCCTGGCCGCCATGGGGTTTCCCCTGTCCGTGTTCGCCCTGTTCGGGATCGTGGCGTTGTCCGGGATCTGCGTCAACGACTCGCTCGTGATGGTGGACTTCATCAACAAGCAGCGGGACGCCGGCAAGCCCGCCGAGCAGGCGGCCATCGACGGAGCCGTGCTGCGCCTTCGCCCCATCGTCTCGACCACCCTGACCACGGTCCTCGGCCTCTTGCCGCTGGCGGTGGGCCTGGGCGGCCGGGATCTCATCTTGGCGCCCATGGCCGTATCGATCGCCGCGGGCCTCGGCGTCGCCACGAGCCTCATCCTCCTGGTCGTACCGGCCCTGTACCTGCTGGTCGAAGGCGCCCGCCGCCGCCTGCGCAGGACGTAGCTGCGCGATCGCGGGTTGCCCCCCCGTGCCCCCGGCGTAGCATGCAGAAAATGTCCTTCTTGCGTAACCGCAATCCACTCTTCGTCGCCCTCTTTCTCGCCGGATGCTCAGGTGGTGGAACCTCGGGCGACACGGACGCGGGCACGGAGGGAACGACCGGACCCGCCACGACGACCAGCACCACGGGTCCTTGCCCCATCGGGATGCAGGGGTGCCCCTGCGCCAGCGGCGGGCAGTGCGCGGAAGGGCTTTCGTGCGTGAACGGAACCTGCCAGGCGGCCTTGTGCGGCGACGGAGTGGTGCAGCCACCCGAGACGTGCGACGCGGGCCCGGCGAACAGCGACACCGGCACGTGCAAGACCGACTGTACCCAGCAAACGTGTGGAGACGGCTTCGTCGGCCCGGGCGAGGGCTGCGACGACGGCAACACCATCGACGACGACGGCTGCACGAACGACTGCAAGCTCGCCACTTGCGGCGACGGCAACGCGGATCCGGGGGAGGCGTGCGACGACGGCAACACCATCGACGACGACGGCTGCACGAACGCGTGCACCCTGCCGGCCTGCGGCGACGGGGTGGTCCAGCCGGCCGCGGGTGAACAGTGCGACGACGGCAACGCGAACAACGAC
>JALSIN010000226.1 GCA_026989935.1 Polyangiaceae bacterium
TCGCACGCCGCGATGGCTCCGCCGGCAAGCGCCCCCGCCTCGGAAGAGGCCAGCAACGCCGAGCCGACCGAGGCGCCGGACTCGACCGAGGACACGCCGCCTGCCGAGGGCGACGAGACCCTCGCCGAGGCCAAGCGCCTGTACGAGCAAGGCAAGGCCCACTACGAGATGCTCGACTACCAGGCCGCCATCGACGCCTGGACGAAGGCCTACGCCGCGGTCCCCCAGACCGAACGCGGCGAGGCGATCCGCAACGCCCTCGTCTACAACATCGCCCAGGCCCAGGAGAAGGCCTTCGAGATCGACGGGGACGTCACGCATCTCAAACAGGCCAAGGGGCTGCTCGAACGCTACCTGGAAGGCTACGTGGCGATGTACGGCGAAGACGGCGACGCCGCGGCCGAGGTCGAGAAGGTCCGCGGCCGCATCGCCGAGCTCGAAGCACGGATCTCGGACAGCGACGCCGGCCGCGGACCGTCCGCCGCGGACCGCCGCCGGGCCGCGCGGGCGGCCGAGCGCAAACGGCGGGCCATGGCCCTGGAACTGCTCCAGAAGGACGAGAAGCTGCGCACCCGCTACCAGAAGGCGAAGACCCTGGTCATCGCCGGTGGTGTACTGACCGGTGTCGGCGCGGTCTCGACCATCGCCGGGGTGGGTCTCGCGACGGGCAACTTGGGTCGTACGCCCCATCCGGGCGGTTGGGGCCTGGCGGCCGTCGGCTTCGGCGCCTTCGTGGCCGGTGTCGTGATGCTGCCCATCGGCGCCGTTCGTATGAAGCGCGCGCGCAAGGAGGCCCTCGAGCGCGTGACGGTCTCGGCCGCCCCGGTCGCCGGCCGGACCTTCGCCGGCCTCGCCCTCGCCGGCCGGTTCTGACCGCGCGTGCCCCGGTCTCGGCCATCCGTCGGCCGGCGATGCACGCGAAAGCGCCCCCGCGACGGGCCGCGGCGTCGCGTCGCCGCGGGCCATCCACGGACCGCCTCGGCCCGATCCGCCCGTCCCCACACGCCGCCGACCCGGCCGCCGCACGCCCCCCGGCGCCCGCGGCCCTCGGCCACCTCCGGTGCATCGCCGCCCGGGTGGCCCCCGGCGAGCACCGGACGCTCCATGATACCCTTCGGCCATGGACACGCCGGGTGCTCGATCGTTGCTCTTTGTCACCTTCGCTGTGGCGCTCGCGGGCACGCCGGGCTGTGGCAGCCGCGACGCCTCCGCGGCCACGGCCGGACATGCGTCGCCGGAGGCGGCCCCGGCCCCCCGCTCGGTCGTCGTACAGACGACCGCGACCGCCCACGTCGCCCCCGAAGTCGCCGACCTCGAGTTTACCGTCGAGGTCCCGGCCCCCACCGGTGCGACCCCCACGACGCCCGAACCGGCGGCGGTGGAAGCCGTTCGTTCGGCGCTGACGAGGGCGGGCATCGCATCGGATCGCATCAAGCTGAAGCCTCCGATCGTGAAACCGATCCCCTTTGCCGTGCGCGGCGGGCAACCGCAGGCGTGGCGCATCGGCGTCCGGAAGGTTCCACTCGACACCGTACGGCGCCTGACCGATGCCGCACGCGAGGCCGGGGCGTCCGTCGAGACGGCCACGCTCACCCCGAAGGACCCGGTCCAGGCGGCCGCCCAGGCGCGGGCCGCGGCCGTCGAGCAGGCCCGGCGCGAAGCGGAGGTCCTCGCCGCGGCGGCGGGCAGCCGGCTCGGCCCCGTGCTGGAGATCGATGCGTCTGAACCGGCCAACTTTGCCGATTCCCTCCGGCGCATCGTCCGCAAGAAGGAGCTTGCCGATCCAGGGCTCGATCCGTCCACGGTGCAGATCAAGGCGACGCCGACCGTCCGCGTCCGCTTTGCCCTGGAGTAGGGCGGTCCCGCGGCCCGCTGCGCCGCCCGGTCACCTCGTTTCGCCGAGGATCCGCTCGATCTCGGCGGCCAGCGCCCGATCGCGGGCGGAAAGGCCGCCCGCGTCGTGGGTGGTAAGCTCGATGTCCACCGTGCGGTAGGTGTTCGTCCAGGTGGGGTGGTGCCCGGCCCGTTCGGCCAGCAGCGCCACCTTCGTGACGAACCCCATCGCCGCCACGAAGTCCGGGAACTCGAAGCGGCGGCGCATCGCCGTATCGGTGACCTCCCACCGCGGGAACCGGCGCGCCAGGTCGGCGCGTTCGTCGTCGGAGAGCCGCGCGGGTTTGCCCATGGCCCGAATATAGCGCCCGCCGCCCGCACGTGCCGGCACGGCCCCCGCCCGCTACGATCGGCCCCGTACGCCTTGCCGACCGCCCCCCTCGCGCTCGCCGCCGCCCTGCTCACCGCGTCGTTCCTCGCGCGCACGGAGCACCTCGTCCGGGCGGCCGCGCCCGAAGATGCGGCGCCGCTGGGCTTCCTGGCGGACCTGGCCCTCGCCGGAACCCTCGTCGCCGCCGGGGCGGCGGCCGAACGGGCGGGCCGCCTGCGGCGCCCGCTGCTGGCGCTCGTGGCCGTGCTGGCGGTGCTCGGGTTCGCCGTCGTCCTGGTCGCCGCCCAGTACGAGATGCACACGGGCACGCCGCTTCGCCGCACCGCCCTCGCCTACGCGCTGCCCCGGGCCGGCCGCCTCGCACCGATCCTCGCCACGGGCCTCGACCGGTTCCTGGCCGCCCGCCTCCTGGCCGCCCTCACCGCCGGGTGGCTCGCGGCGCGGCTCGGCCGGCGCCTGGCCCCCGCCCGCCCCGCCCGTGGCCTCGAACGAACGACCGTCCTGGCCGCCGGGCCCGTCGCGCTGGTCGCCCTGGCGGTCACCGGCGCCCACCC
>JALSIN010000227.1 GCA_026989935.1 Polyangiaceae bacterium
CTGCAAAGTCCGCGAAATTCGCCGGGTCTCCGACGACGCTCGCGCGCACCCCCGCCGCCCGCAGGGCGGCGGCCACGTCGTCCTGGCCGTCCGGACCCGAGACGAGGTCCGTCTCGCGCCCCGTGTCGGTGACGTAGACCAGGTGGCGTTCGTCGGCGGGCTGGTTCCACGACAGCGTGTCGGGCTCACGGGCGCCCGCGATCGTCGAGGCTCCGACGGACTCGAGCATGGATGCGTACGGATCCACCGGCCCGAAGGCGACCGGGGTGTTCTGCAGGATCGACGCGAGGTCGGCGCTCCCGAAGTCGGCGAGCGCCGCCGTGCCGTCCACGGGGTCCTTCGAAGGCGCGGTGTCCACCTCCACGAGACCGAACGCCACGGACAGCCCCGCCCCTTGGATCGTCGCCTGGAAGTTCCCGATGGCCTGGGCCAGCGCGGCCATCTCACCGCCCATGGAGGCGCTGGTGTCGATGAGGACCCCGACGAGCAGGTGGTAGGGGGCGAGCAGGCGGCGCTCGCCGAATCTCGTCGCTCGGGCGGTGCGGTCGATCTCGGCGAGCTGCGCGTCCACTTCGGCTTGGACCGACATGCGATCCTCGGGTCGGCGTGTGTCGTTCGCCGCGGCGGTGGCCAGTTCTCGCAGCCGCACGAGAACGTCCGCGATCGAGGACAGCCCCCCGTCGGCGATACGCAGGGCCGAACGTCCGTCGCGGGCGTTTCGTCGCGCTGCCCCCAGGCTGCGCCGGGTGGTCCGTAGTTGCGTCGCGATTCCCAGCCCCGCTGCGTCGTCCGCAGCTCGTTGAACCCGAAACCCCGTGGCGAGTCGCCCGAGCGCGTCGTTTTCCTCCCGCGCGGCCCGAGCGAGTGGCACGCGCAGCGCGTCGTGCAGGTTCGAGAGGAGGAGGGGCACAGAGGATGGATGGCGGGTGCCGTCACGATCCCTAGCAAGCCCGATGCCAGTGCCTGCGCCGCGCTGGACCGTGTCCGACTTCAGTCCGCCACGTCCTGCCACCGTGCCCGGAACGGTGCGGCCAGCGAGCCCCGTGCACCCGGCCGATCGTACCGCAGGCGGGTTTGCACCATGGGGTGCTCCGGTGCGAGTGTGTTTCGGTGCAACAGAAGTGGCGGCGGGGAGAAGAATTCTTGACTGCGGCGGAGATTGTCCGAATCATTGGGGTATGTTCGGGCCTCCCGCAGGATGGTTTCCTCGTGTCCTTTCCTTGATGGCGCTCCTCGTGATGGTGGCGGGCGCCGGCTGCGACGCGGGAGGTGATGCGTCTTCTTCCGGAGGCGATGCGTCTACGTCGGGCGGTGGCGCGTCTACGTCGGGCGGCGGCGCGTCTTCTTCGGGCGGGGCCACCGCGGCGTCGGGCTCGACAGGAGGTGCAGTCTGTCCGCCTTCCCAGACGGACTGCGGGGGCGTTTGCGTCGATACCGCGACGGATCGGGACCATTGCGGCGGTTGCGGCCTTGCCTGCGGTGCCGATGCCTCGTGGGACTGCGTCGCCGGCACGTGCGTGGGGACGCGCACCTGGGGGCCGGCGGAGCGCGTCGATGCCGCGCCGGTCGGCGCCTACGGTCCGAGCATCGCCATCGACACCGATGACAACGCCTACATCGTGTGGAGTCAACTGGCGGGTCCTCCCGATTACTTCCACATAGGGTTCAATCGATTCGTCCCCGGACAGGGCTGGAGTGGGGCGGAGATTCTCCAGACCGGCGCCGATGATCCCGTGATTGCCATGGATCCGGCTGGCAACATGATGATGCTCTTCAGGAAGGTTGGAGGCGGCAATACCAATATCTGGGCCAGCGAATTCGTGGCCGGACAAGGGTGGGGGGGAAGGCAACTCATCGAGGACAACGATGCGGGCGGTGCCGGCGGCTACCGACTTGGCATGGACGCCGATGGCAACGCCATCGCCGTCTGGCACCAGGCCGATGGCCCGGAGGAGTTGAACAGTACGCGGTACACCGTCTGGGCCAACCGGTTCGTCGCGGGACAGGGCTGGGGAAATCCCGAGCGCATCTTTCCCGGAGAGATGAACAACGAGGCCTACATCAAACTCGAGGTGGCTCCGTCCGGCGATGCCTACGCCGTTTGGATCGAATACTACGTGTCGAATCCTGTCTACATGTGGAACCGTTACATCCCGGGGCAGGGATGGGGCACGGCCGAGATATTCGAGGCCCCGGGGTTCGGCGGCGGATCCGGCTTTCCGGACATCGCCGCAGGCCCCGCGGGTGATGCCATGTTCCTGTGGCGGAAGAACCAGGATCCATCCGCCGAACTGTGGTCGAACCGATTCGTACCGGGGCAGGGATGGGGGACGGCCGAACTGGTTGCAACCCTGGCACAGGGTGAGTTCCAGTCTCGACAGATTGCCGTGAGCCCCGCCGGCGACGCGGTCGCCGTCTTCCGTATCTATGCTGGAGGTTGGCCCTATGCCCTGGCGAACCATTACATTCCCGGGCAAGGGTGGGGGATGGCAGGCATCATCGAGACCGACGACATGGCCGCCGCGGACGCACCGACGGTCGGCATCGATGCTGCGGGTGGTGCCGTTGCCGTCTGGGAGATGTCGGATGGATCGAGTACCTATGTCCGGTCCAGTCGGTTCACCCCGGGACACGGTTGGGGAGCTCCCGAGGTCATTCGTTCGAGCGGCCCGAAGAACGTCATTGCGGCGAGGGTCGTCGTCAGCCCCTCGGGCAGTGCCATCGCCGCCTGGAGCGAGACGGGGGAGGAAGTCAACGAACAGGTCTGGGCTGTCGTCCTTCAGTAGCCGTGGCCGTCGGGCAGGGCGTATGGACGGGTGGACGGTTTCCGGGGCGGGGGGACGTGGGCGCCCCCGGGAATTACTCGCCGTGCTTGGGCTCGCGCAGGAGGCGTTCGCGGACGCGCTGGACCTGGCGGCGCTTGTAGGCGTCGTGGGCGGCGTCGCCGCGCTCGTTGGCCTCGGCGGTCTCGCGGTCGAGCACCTGGAACTCGGCCAGCACGAAGACGACCCGGCCGAAGCGACCGTCCTCGGGCAGGTTCTCTTGCGGGAGCACGCGATCGATGCGGATCGGTAGATCCACCACGAAGTTGAGCACGCGGTAGTCGGCGCTGGAGAACTCGTTGGCCTGATGCAGCGGCCCGTACTTGTCGCCGGCCGGTTCGGGGGCATCGCCCGCCTGGGGAAACCGCGCCAGCAGGTCGAGCGGGACGAGGTTGTTGACGGTCTCGCCGGGCACCACGTAGTTGAAGGGGAAACAGCGGTGGAGCATCACCCGCAGGGCCGAGACGAGGTCGTCCGGGGTATCCAGCACGATGCGGAAGCGGATCCGGTCGAACACCCGCGCCGCGTTCGTCTGCCGCTTGGCGAGCAGCTTCGTGATGAGGGAGGCCCGGGTCTTGCGCGACCAGGCGAATTCGGCCACGCGCACGCCCGCCGCCCGCAGCACGTCGTACATCTGGAGCACCCGCGTTTCGACCTGGGCGAACAGCGCCGAACTCGGCAGGGACAGGCTCGTCGCCAGCTCCCGGGCGTCGAGGTGGTGCAGGATGTGCATCACCTTGAGCAGGGTGCATGCGCCGCGCTGGAGCCTGGCCGAACCTTCGGCCGGGCCGCGGCCGGATGCCGCCAGGATCAACGCGGTGGCGTCCGCCCGGACGAGCTCATCGTCGAGGAACAAGCCGAGGGTCTGCCGGATGTAGCGGGCCGCATCGTCCCGGATCGCGCACAGGCGACGGTCGTCCTCCGGGTCGTAGGGATCGAACCCGTTGAGGGCCAGCAGCCGGTGGGCGTCCGGCACGTCCTGGCAGGCGATCCGGTACCAGTCCACCACCGATTCTCCCCGCAGCAGCGCCCGAAGCTCGCCGATGTCCTGCGGCGAAAGGCGTACGCCGGGGGCGAGCTTCGGAAGTGGAAGCTCGAAGCCGGAGAGCGTGATTCGCTCGGAACGCTCGACCGATCGTGAGTCCGATTCGGGCACCGTGGAGAGCGGGAACTACCACCTGCCGGCCCCGCGGTGCAAAGGGGGCCGAAAAACCGCCTGTGCAGGACGCCACGGGGGGCGCCCGGGCACCGTGCGCGATCGCGCAAATCGCGCACAGGTGTGCGGTCAGCTCGCGACGCGGGTAAGGCGCAAGGTGGCGAGGAACAGCAGGACGGTGACGAGGCCGACGACGAGGTTGCCGAGGATGAGCGTGGTCATGGCAGCGCGGTGACGTGGGTGTGGGGAGGATTCGTGACCACAGTGTGGGATAATGTAGGATGCCGGCGCAAGAAAGTCGCGCGGGGGCCCGGCTCCTAGCACGGCGGCGGACCCATGAAAAGGGGGCCCTTCCCCGACGCGCGAAAGTCGAGGATCCTTGCATCGTGCCTGAACCGGACGAACGAACGGACGCGGACGAGCGCCTCGGGACGGACGAGCGCGAGGGCGGTGAACCGGGGCGCGGTCGCCGCGAGGCCGGCCGCAGCCTCCTCGGGGGGATCGCCGCCGGCTTGCTCGACCCGGAGACCACGATCCGACGGGGCCAGCAGGTGCTCGGAGGGGTCACGCGCGGCACGAAGGAGGAGATCGTCCGGATCGTCTCCGCAGAGGTCCGCAACTTCCTCGACAAGATGGACGTGGTCGATCTCGTGCAACAGGTGGTTCACGGACTCGAGCTGGACGTATCCATGAAGGTCCGCTTCCGGCGCAACGAGGACGGGACGACCCGCACCGAGGTCCGCCGGGATCGCGACGCGCCAGACCCGGGGACCGAGGACGCGCCGGGATAGGTCCCTCGAACGGCGGCGTCTACTGCGGGATCGCGCACACGCCGACGTCTTCAAAGCCCGGAGGGGCCATGCCCATCTCGAACCAGGCGACGCACATCTCGCCCTGCTGGCAGCCGGCATCGGCGTTCGGGTCGGTCAGGTCGCAGTACGGGGAGCAGCAGCCGCCCTGGGCCCCGCAGCCGCTTACGCTGTCGGGGGTCAGGCACGCCGTGCCGGGGGAGCAGGCGTTGACGTAGTTGCACTCGTCGCCTTGCAACCCCTCGCCGGGCATCCCCGAGAACTTGAAGCAGATGAACGCGCCGCCGCCCGCGGCCGCGTAGCAGCCCTGGCCGGCGGGGCAGTCTTGCAGCAGCGGGTCGCAGGTCACCAGGCAGATGGGCAAGGAGCCGTCGTTGTAGACCGCGCACTGGGCGTCCGGGTTCGCGCAGGTCATCCCGCTTTCGCAGAAGGAGACGCAGGCGCCGCCCTTGCCGTCGTCGTCGGTTTGTAGGCAGATGAGTCCCACGTCGCAGTTGTCCATGCCGGTGTACTTGCCGCCCTCGATGTCACACGAGTCTCCTTCCTGTCCGCTGCCCGTCGCCGGCACGCACTTGTTCGCGTTCCACGGGGCCGCGGGCGGGCCGTCGCCGTCCGTGGAGTAGGCGGTGCACTTTTCGCCCTCCGGGCAGTCTTGCAGCATGGGATCGCACATGCCCGCCACGCCACCGTCGGGCATGGCGATGAAGGTCGTGCCGGAGGCACCCGAGGCCGACGTGGTGGTGGAGGTGGACGTGCCGGTCGCGGTCGTGGGACCGCTGGTGGAGGTGTTCGATCCGGTCGTGGACGAAGTACCCTGCGTGCCGCCCTGGCTCGTGCCGGAGTTGGACGTGGACGTCGTCTCGCTCGACCCACCGGAGCAGGCCGCAAAGGCCACGAGTGCGCCGGTGGCGAGGATCGTGCCGAGCGGGCGAAGAGGGCGGACCAGGATCGAAGGAGCCATACGAAAAATCTAACAAACCTACCGAGTGGTCCCCAGGAAGTTCCGTGGACCTGGATCAAAACGCGCGTGAACGACGTTCTTCGGCCGGCCACGCGGCCGAGGGCGTCAGGCCCGCGCCAGGTAGCGGGCCAGGGCCCAGGTGGGAAAGATCTGGCGATACAGGTCGTAGTCGAGCACGGCCGTGTTGAAGAAGCAGCCGCTGGCGGGTTCGCGCGGGTAGGCGTTCCCGTCGCCCAGACGCTCCAGGAGGTACGCGATCCCCCGCTCGATGGACGATCGTTCCTCCGGGGCGAAGGCGAGCAGGGACAGCAGCGCCCAGGCGGTCTGCACCACGAGGCTCGGCTCGCCGTCCGGCAGAGGCACGTCGCGGCCGTCGAGCATCCCGAGGTAGGACTCGCCCCAGCCGCCGTCGGGGCGCTGGTGGTCGAGCAGGAAGCGCACGGCCCGTCGCACCGCGGGATCCGTGGCCGCGACGCCGGCCGCCCCCAGCCCCGACAGCGCGAACAAGGTGCCGTAGGTGAAATTGATGCCCCAGAAGCCGGCCCAGCCGCCGTTTTCGTGCTGCGCCGACGCGATGAAGCGTCGGCCGGCGTCGATGGCGCGGTCGGTTCGATCGCGCAGCCGCGGCGGCAGGCGCGCTCCGAGGTCCTCGTGGGCCGTGGCGAGCCCCCGCACGCAACTGCCCGTGCACTCGGTGTAGGAGTACTCGAGCATGCAGTTGCCGTAGATCTCGGCCGGGTTGAACGAGCGCAGGATCATCGGCCCCCGGCGGGCCTCGTAGGAGCCGAAGCCGCCGTCGTCGTTCTGGCGCGCGAGGACGAACTGCACCGCCGCGATCTTGCGGCCCGCGTCCAGTCGCCCGGCCCGGTCGGCGTAGCCGCGGCGCTCGGCCGCCACCAGCGCCTCGAGGGCCTCGGCCGTGCAGTCGCTGACCGGCCACGGGTGGCGTTCGTCCGCAAAACCCCAGCCGCCGTAGGCGGGCGCCCGGTGGTGGGCGCGCCCACCGACGATCTCCTCCTGGATCTGCGCCGCCGACAAGAACCGCGCGCCGCCGCGGACGACCTCGGGCGCGGGGCCCGCCGCCGGCCCCTCGCACAGGGCCTGCACCACGAACGAGGTGTCCCAGATGTCGCTGCGCGCACCGCAGATCCGAAACCCCTGGTCGTCGTCCTCCCACACCCAGTACTCGATCCCTTCGAGGGCCTTGGGGAGATCCGGATGGCTTGGATCCTCCACGAACAGGGCCAGCGTAAACAGCAGGCCGTTGACGGGGCTCAGGCACACGTAGGCCGTGCTGCGAAACTCGAACAGGATGTGGTCCATCGCAAGCCGAAGCGCCCGTTCGCGCAGGGCCCTCGGCCCCAGCCGCTCGAGGGCCCGCAGCCCCGCGAAGGCCGCCTTGAGGGCCGGGTGGGGCGCCTCGAACAGGTCTGTCGCCGCGATCGTGCCCGCGCGGGCCACCAGCGCCGCCGGATCGTACCCGCCGGGGTAGAGTTCCTCGCGGATCTTGCCCAGCAGGGGCGATTCGGGGGCCGAAAAGCGCGTGCCGTACAGGTACGACAGCCCCAGGTAGATGAGGCGCATGTGGCAGTACAGCCGCGACGGATGCGCCGGGGAGGACTTCGGCAGCAGCCAGACCTCCGGCACGATCGGCTGCACCCCGTCCCACGGGTACAGGCCCAACAGCGCCAGCCAGATGCGCCCCCAGGTGGGGGTGGCCGCCACGCCGCCCTGGCGTTCGATGAACGCGCGCGCGCCGGCGGCGAGGGGGGCGTCCGGCGGCACGTCCAGCAGCCGCAACGTCACGTAGGCCAGCACCGTGTGGAACAGCCACGACGGGCTGTCGGGGTGCATCCCGAAACCGCCGTCGTCCCGCACGTTCGTCTCGAGTTGCCGCAGGATCCGGCCGCGCCGGACGTCGTCGATCGGGTGGCCGACGATGTGGCAGACGATCACGTACTGGCACGGCAGCATGACGTTCCAGATGACCTCACCGGCCAGGGCGCCGTTTGGTTTCTGTTCGTCGGCCAGGTGCTCGCAAAGCCGCGTGTACGCGGCGGCCGCGCGTCGTTCGAGGGCGTCGTGCATGGTTCGGTGGGGCTCCTACGGTGACGACGCGCGCGCCGCGTCTTCGCCCGGGGGCGCCGCGGGCTGCCGTCGCGCCCGACGTTCGAAGATGAGGAAGTACTGGTGGGGCAGGAACGTCTCCGTGCGCACGAGGCGAAAGCCGGCGGCCTCGACCTCCTGGACCACCTGCCGCTCGGGGACCCGCCGGCGCCGGGGCGGCGCGGCGCCCGTCGGGGGGGTCGCGTCCGGGCGAACGTCGATGATCGCAAGGCGCCCCCCGGGCGCGAGGGCCGCCCAGACCTTCTGGAAGTAGGTCACCCGGTTCGGGATGTAGCTGTAGGTGTTCGCGGAGAACACCAGGTCGATGGTGCCGTCGGGCAGCATCGGGTCTTCGTAGTGCGCAAGGTGGGGGACGATGTTCGGCAGGCCCCAGATCTCGCGCTGATCCTCGATGTAGCGCACGAAGCGGGCCTCGACGTCCACCGCATACACGCGTCCGTCGGGCACGCGTGCGGCCAGGCGGCGGGTGAAGTAGCCCGAGCCGGCTCCCAGGTCGGCGAGGACGGCATCCTTGCCCGGGATCTCGAGGGCGTCCACGACCTCCTCGGGGCGCTGCCAGGCGTCGCGGTCCGAGCGCTCGAACTCGCCGATCATCGCATCCGGGTCCTCGTAGTGCACCGAGGGCCGGCGGCATGCGGGGCCCGCTGCCAGCACGGCCAGGGCCGCGGCGAAGCACGAGGTGCGCGGGCGGTGCATACGGCCATCGTAGTCGTCACCGCGGGCCCTTGCCAGACGGACGGCCGGTGGTGTGGGGCGCGCCGCACAACCGCTACACTTCGTGCCCATGGCCGACGACCCCGATCCCCGCACGATCGATCGCCCGCGGGTCCGCGGGGGGGGCGCCCCCATCGAGCGCGCGGCGCCGCGGCTGGCCGCCGTGGCCGACACGCTCGCCGCCGTCCTCCTGCGACCGCGGCGCGTCGCCCGGCTCGTCCCGGAGCCGGTGCCCCACGGCCGCTGGCTCGCCGCCCTTTCGATGCTGCGCCTTGCGCCGTGGCTCGTCACGGTGGGGATCGGTGCGGCGCGCCTGGTGGATGCGGGCGTCGAGGTGGCGCCGCTTCTGCCCGTGCACACCGTCGTGCCGGCCCCCGTCGCCCGGGCGCTGTCGGTGTGGCTGCTGCTGCTCGTGCCCATCGGCGTGCCGCTGTCGTACTTCGCCGCCGGGCTCGCGGCGCACCTGGGGCTGGTGCTCACCCTCGGGGCGCGCTGGTCCCTGTCGGCCACGGCGCGCGCGCTCGCGATGGCGATGCTCCCGGTGATGCTCGGGGCCGGTCTCGTGGAACTCGGTGCGTGGTCCCACGCCGTCCCCGCGGCGATCGTCTTCGGCGGCCTCGCGGTCATCGGGTTGCTCGGGTGGGGGCTCGCCACCGCCACGGTGGCCGCCACGCACCGCGTCGGGACGCTCCACGCCGCCGCCGTGGCCCTGCCCGCCGTGGGGTTGTTCCTCGCCGTGGCGGCGGTGCGCACGGCCCTGGTGGTGGGCACCGTACCGGGCTGGGACCGCCCGCCGCCGAGCCCCTACGCCATCGACACCTTCGCGCCGTAGGCGTGTGCGGCGCCACGCCGCGCCCTCGTACTTGCCGTCGTGGCTCCACCCCGCGTTCCTCTTGCGCCCCGTGCCGCCGGCGCTACGACCCGCCGTCCCGGCGGCCTAGGGTGCGGGCGAGGAGGTCGGCCGCGGCCGCGTCGGTCGGGGCGTCGGCCACCCCGGCCACGCGAAGGCCCATCGCCTGCGCCGCGTCGGCCGTCACGGGCCCCTGGCCGAACAACGGCGTGCGCGCCAGGAGATCCCCGGCCGCCGCCGTCCCGAGGTGCTCGGCCAGGGTCGCCCGCAGGTTGGACAGGACCCGGCCGCTCGACACGAAGATCCCGTCGAGCCCCTCGCCGCCTTCGTCCGGCAGCCGCAGGGAGCGCACCAGCAGGGGCGCGACGGCCGGACGCTCCGTGCGGTAGACGCACAGCAGCCGGTAGGTGCCCCCGGCCCGAGTGACGGCCCGCTCGAGGACCGGTCGGCCGTCGTCGCCGCGCACGTGCAGCCACCGGCGCGCGAGCAGGCCATGGGCCGCAAGGGCCTCGACGAGCCCTTCGGAGTGCGCCCGGTCGGGCACGAGGTCGGGCCGCAGGCCCAGGCGCCCGAGGGCGCGGGTCGTCCCGGTGCCGATGGCCGCCACCGTCCGGCCGGCGAGCGCCCGGGCGTCGAGGCCCGCCCCGGACAGCAGGGCGGCGAGGCGCTCGGCGCCGGTGGGGCTCGACACGACGACCCCCTCGGACCAGGCGACGGCCTCGGCGACGTCGTCTTCGGGGCGGGCCGGCGCGTACCGCAGGCACGGGACGAACACCACGTCGGCGCCGAGGGCGGCGAGGCGTTCGATGAGGTCCGCGCCCCGCCCCTCGGCCCGTGCCACCAGCACCCGTCGCCCGAACAGGGGGCGGTCCTCGAAGAAGGCGACCGTCTCGCGCATGCGCACCACCTCGCCGATCACCACGAGCGCCGGAGCCCGCAGGCCGGCCGCCTCGACGGCGTCGGCCAGGGATCCCACCGTGGCGGTGATCGTGCGCTGAATCCCGCGGGTGCCCCAGCGGACGGCGGCGGCCGGGGTGTCGGGGTCGCGGCCGGCGGCCACCAGTCTTTCCATGTTGGATCGAAGGTTCCGGATCCCCATCAGGAACACGAGCGTGCCCGCCGCATGGGCCAGGTGGTGCCACGCCACGGGCGATCCGAGCTTCTCGAACGCCTCGTAGCCCGACACGAAGGTGACGGCGGGCGTGACGTCGCGGTGGGTGACGGGGATCCCGGCCGTGGCCGCCGCCGCGATGGCCGAGGGGACGCCCGGGACGATCTCGAAGGGGATCCGGTGTGCACGCAGGAACTGGGCCTCCTCGCCCCCGCGGCCGAACAGCACCGGATCGCCGCCCTTGAGCCGCACCACGTGCGCCCCGGCGCGGGCATGCTCCAGGAGCAACGCATGGATCTGCGGCTGTCGCAGCCGTGCACCGGTGCGCGGCCCGGCCTGGCGCTGGATGATCCGGGCCGACGGCTTGCAGTGGGACAGCAAGGCGGGGTTCGCCAGGTAGTCGGCGATCACCACGTCGGCGCGGGCGAGGCGATCGCGCCCGGCGAGGGTCAAAAGGCCCGGGTCCCAGGGGCCGGCGCCGACGAGGGAAACGAAACCCGGCACGCACGAGACGGTAGCAGCACCGCGGGGGCCGGGCTGGTACACTGCCGCCGTCCGTGGACGCCCGCGCCCTTCGCCTCGTGCTCCCCCCCCGTGTGCGTCCCGCCGAACGCGGGCACCGCCGCTGGCGGGCCGTTCGCCTCGGATGGGTGGCGGTCGGGTTGTGCCTTGCCGGATGCGGCGGCTGGGTGGGGCACGGACGGCTCTACCGCGCGCGGCCGGCGAAGGGCAAGGCGCCCAGGGAGGCCACCTACCGCGTGGGACTGCCCGGCGACGGCTGGCGGCCGCTTGCGGACCGGGACTTGCAGGTGGCATGGGTTCAGCCCGAAACGGGGGCGGCGATCCGGGTGTTCTCGGAGTGCTCCGGGCACGGGGACCCGCGCCTCGACCAGGCCCTCGACCATTTGCGGATCGGCTGGACGAACTGGCAGGTGATCGACACGCGCAGGACGCGGCTGGTGGGGCGCGAGGCGCTCGTGGCCCGGGTCGAGGCCGATCTCGACGGCGTGCGCTTTCGGCACGAGTTCTGGATCGTCAAGAAGAACGGCTGCCTGTTCGACCTGAGCTACTCGGCGCCGCCAGCGGCGTTCGAGGGGCACGTGGCCGACTTTCGGCGCGTGGTGGAGGGCTTTTCGTTTCCCGTGGACGGTGCGGCGTGAAGGATTTTCTCGACCGGGTGGGCGCGATCGTCGTGCGCGCCGTGATCGAGATGGGCGAGGTCTCGCGCCTTTTGTGGGTGACCGTGCGGCGCGGGCCGCGTCGTCCGGTGGGGTTCGACGAGATCAAGTACCAGACGGTGATGCTCGGGGTGCGGTCCTTGCCGCTGGCGTCCTTCATGTCGCTGTTCATCGGGATGATCCTGGCCTGGCAGTTCGGCTGGGCGCTGCAGGACTTCGGGGCCAAGATGGCGCTGGGGTACGCCAGCTCCCTGGCCCTGGTGCGCGAGCTGGTGCCCACAGTGCTCGCCGTGACCGTCGGGGCGAAGATGGCCGCCGGGATCGCCGCCGAACTCGGGTCGATGAAGGTGACCGAGCAGATCGACGCCATCGCGGCGCTCGGGGCCGACCCGATCAAGAAGCTCGTGTGGCCGCGCCTTTTGGCCGCGACGATCAGCCTGCCGCTGCTCAACGCCTGGTCGAACGTGGTGGCGCTGGCCGGCGGCGCCGTCATCGCGGACACGGTGTTCGGGGTGCCGGCCGGGTACTTCTACGAAACCTACATCGACGAGCTGGTGCCGATGGACTATCTGTCGAGCCAGATCAAGGCGCTGGTCTTCGGCGGGCTCGTGGGGCTCATCGGGTGCCACCACGGCTTCCAGACCGAGATCGGGACCGAGGCGGTGGGCCGCTCCACGACCGACACGGTGGTCGCCTGTTCGATCAGCGTCATCGTCGCCGACTTCTTCCTCACGATGATCTTCTTGCCGGTATGAGCGCTTCGAGCATCCTCCATCGGCCGTCGGCGGCCGCGCAGGGCGAGCCCATCATCCGGCTCGAACACGTGGACAAGGCGTTCGGGGATCACGTCGTGTACCGGGACATGTCGCTTACGGTGCCGCGGGGCCAGACCACGACGATCATCGGCCCGAGCGGCGGCGGCAAGAGCGTGTGCATGAAGATGATCATCGGCCTGCTGCTGCCGGATCGGGGGCGTGTGCTCGTCGCCGGGCACAACGTCCCCGATCTCGACGAGGTGGCGCTTCGAACGCTGCGCCGGCGGGTGGCCTACGTGTTCCAGGGCGGGGCGTTGTTCGACTCCATGACGGTGGGGGACAACGTGGCCTACGGCCTGCGCGAGCACACCGACCTGCCACAAGACGAGGTGCTCGCGCGCGTGCGTGCGTGCCTGGAACTGGTCGGGCTCGATCCGGCCATCGCCGGCGAGCTGCCCGCGAGTCTGTCCGGCGGCATGAAGAAGCGCGTGGCGCTCGCGCGATCGATCGCCATGGAGCCCGACGTCATCTTGTACGACGAGCCCACGACGGGCCTCGACCCGAAGAACATTGCGGTGATCGGGGACATGATCTTGAAGCTCCAGGCGGAGTTGGGCGTCACGAGCCTGGTCGTGACCCACGACATGCCCATGGCATTTCGCGTCTCGGACCGCATTGCGATGCTCAGCGATCACCGCTTCCCCTACGTGGGGACCCCCTACGAGATGGCGACCTCGAACGTCGGCTTGGTCCGTGACTTCGTACATGGCAGGATCTCCGAGGCCTCATGAACCGCCGCAACACCACCCGGCTCAACATCGTCGTCGGTGCCTTCGTCATCGGCTTTTTGGTGGTGGCGGGGATCTCGCTGTTCATCATCGGCCAGAGCGAGGGCACCTGGAAGCGCAAGACGGAGATCTACACCGACTTCTCGACGATCACGGGCCTGCGGGAGGGCAGCCCGGTGCAGCTTTCCGGCGTGGAGATCGGGACGGTCAGCGCCATCGACTTCGTGCGCACGAAGTACGCCTGTTATCCGGCCACCGAGGACCTGGGGCGCTACGGCCAGGGGCGCACCGACGACTGTGATCCGTTCTTGTTCTGCGCGCCGGAGGGGCTTTGCGCCGAGCTGGAACCGTGGGCCTCGAAGGAGCTCAACCGCCCGTGCACGGGCAACGACGAGTGCGGCGAAAGCGAGATCTGCGTCACGAAGCACTTTCGCCGGCGCTACCCGCGGGTCTACTGGTCCGGCTGGGACGGGGTGTGCGCGCGGTACGTCACGGAGCACAACCGCGTGCGCGTGACCATGCGGATCTTCGCCGACAAACTCGAGCTCATCCGCACGGACTCGCGGGCCACCGTGGCCTCGAACAGCGTGCTCGGCGACCAGCTCGTCAACATCACGCAGGGGCGGCGGGCGCCGATCCCGCCGGGCGGCCGGATCCCCTCCACGCCGTCGCTGTACGAGGACATCCAGATGTTCCGCGACCGCATCGAGGCCATGACGGGCAAGGTGGACACGAGCCTTTCGGGGATCGCGAACTTGTTCTCGGAGCTCAACGACGCCCGCGTCATCGCGAACATCAAGAGCATGATCGCGAACCTGGAGCGGATCACGCGGCAGGTGGCCGACGGGGACGGGCTCGTGGGGGCGCTGTTCTCGGACGAGGGCTTCCGGCGCGACTTCGCCGCCACGCTGCGACACCTGCGCGACACGGCCGCCGGGATCGACCGCTTCGTGGACCGCGCCAACGGCACCTTGCACAAGGCCGACGCGAACCTGCAACCGCTCATCGACGACGTACGGCTTACGATGGAGCATCTTCGCGGCGTGGTCAAGGACCTGCGCGATCCCAAGAACAAGTCGGTGGCGGCCAAGCTGCTCTACGACGAATCGGGCCAGCTCATGCAGGACATCGAGGCCACCATCGGGCACCTCGAGCGCGTGGCGGCCAAGCTGGACGCGGGGGATGGGACCTTGGGCAAGCTCGTCAACGACCCGAAGGCCCACGACGACCTCGTCAAGCTGTTCGAGAACCTCGAGCGCAACAAGACCCTCAAGCGGCTCATCCGCTTCGTGATGAAGGCCGACGAGGCGAACGAGGCCAACGGGCCGCCCAGCGCCCGCAAGGCGCCGTAGGGGCGGGCCGGGGCGCGGCGGCCGAGGAAGGTCGTCACGGTTCGGGCGGCCCGAAGCGGCGCCGCTCGACGAAGCGGTCGCCTTCGCGCACGAACAAGACCGCGCCGCGGACGGCCTCGGCGGTCACGTCCACCACCAGGTAGGCCACGGGATAGCCGGCGGAAAGCGCCGCCCTCGTGTCCTCCTCCGAGAAGTAGGCGCCCACGTCGGGGTGGGAGTGGTACAGGATCGTCGCCGGGCGCGGGCCGTCGAAGCTGCGAACGAGCGCGAGCAGCTCCCGCCCACCGATCTGGTAGGCGGTCCGGGCCGTGCGTGGGAACGTGACCGGGTCGGCGGCGTGCAGCGCGTCCTGGCGGTTCGTACAGCGCACGACGGAGGCGTCGGGGCCGGCGCCGAGCACGTAGCCGCAGCACTCGTTCGGGTACTCGGCGCGGGCGTGGTCGTAGATCTCGGCGAGGACCGCGGGCGGCAGGTCGTGGGTCGGGTCAGCCATGGTCGGACAGGGGATGCTTGCGGTCCCAGGTCAGGGACTCGAAGTAGCGGTCGCCGCGGTCGGGCAGGATCGTCACGACCACCCCCGGTCGGCCGGCCTCGGCCAGGCGCGCGGCGATCCGCAGCGCCCCGGCCACGTTCGCGCCGGCGCTGTGGCCGACGAACAGGGCCTCCTCGGCGGCCAGGCGTTCCGCCGTGTCCCAGCCCTCCTCGGTGGGCATCCAGAGGGTCTCGTCCACCACGGACGGGTCGTAGATCGGGGGGACGATGGAGCTTGGCAGGTGCTTGAGACCTTCGAGGCCGTGCAGCGCGTCTTCGGGCTGGACCGCCACGCACCACACGCCCGGCGCGTGGGTCTTCAAACGCCGGCTCGTCCCCATCATGGTGCCCGTGGTGCCCAGCCCCGTCACGAAGTGCGTGACGCGCCCGCGCGTCTGCGCCCAGATCTCCGCGCCCGTCCCGTCGAAGTGCGCGCGCCAGTTCGACGGGTTCGCGTACTGGTTCGGATAGTAGTATCGGTCCGGGTGCTCGGCGGCGAGCGCCTGCGCCAGGCGGATCGCCCCGTCGGAGCCCTCCATGGGATCCGAGAACACGACCTCCACGCCGTACTCGGCCGTGACGAGCTTGCGCGGCTCGCTGACGTTTTCGGGCATCACGAGGGTGATTGGGATCCCGAGGGCCGCACCGACGAAGGCGTAGGCGATGCCCGTATTGCCGCTGGTACTGTCGAGCAGGCGCCGGCCGCCGCCCAGGTCGCCGCGCGCCAGGGCGTCCTGGATGATCCGCAGGGCCGCGCGGTCCTTGACCGACCCGCCCGGGTTCGCAAACTCGCACTTGGCGTAGATCTCCACGCCGGGGAAGGGCGCGTCGAGCTTCGCAAGGCGCACCAGCGGCGTGTTGCCGACGAGGGCGGTGACCCGGTCCACCGGCGGGGGTGGGGCCACGCGCGGCAGGTCGAGAAGATCCGGGCGCGGCACGGGGGCGACGGGGGTCTTCACGGGCCGCTCACCCCCCTGCGATGGCCGGGACGATGCTCACCTCGTCGCCGTCGGAAACCTTCGTGTCGATACCGTCGAGGAAACGGATGTCCTCGTCGCCCACGAAGATGTTGACGAAGCGGCGGACGGCGCCCGAGTCGTCCACGATGCGCTCGCGGATCCCCGGGTGGGCGGACTCGAGGGCGTCGATGAGGTCGCGGACGGTGGCGGCGGAGACCTCCACCGCTTCGCGGCCTTCGGTGTACTTGCGCAGGGGGGTCGGGATGCGGACGGTTGCCATGGTCTTACGTCTTCCTTTCGAGGTTGGCGTTCGAGGGGACGAAGGCGTCGGTCCGGCGCGCGGCCCGGCAGGCGGGGCAATCGCGCCGCGGCGCCGGGGACAGCGTGCGGACGGTGGCGGCGGCGCCGTCGAAGACGTGCAGGGTGCCGAAGGTGCCGGCGAGGGCCACGGTCGCCATGAGGAACCCGGCCGCACCGACGACCGTGGAGAGCACCCCCGCCCGGTCGCAGGTGGGAAGGCTCCCGGCGGGCGGCGGCGCCTCGTAGATGCAGCGGTAGCACGCCCCGGCCGGTCCCACGCCGAGCACCTGGGCGCGCGTGCCCAGGGCGGCGCCGAGGACCAGGTAGATCCCGCGGCGGCGGCAGGCGTCGTTGAGGGCGAACTTGACGGAAGGGTCGTCCGTCGCGTCGAGCACGACCGTGTCCGGGGGAAGGGCCTCGACGAATCGGGCCGCGTCGGCCGGCGCGAGGCGGCGCTCGATCGCCTCGATGGCGGCGTCGGGCGCACGGCGCAGCAGGGCCAGGCGTGCGGTCGCCGCCTTGGAAAATCCCACGTCGGCGGGGCCGAACAGGATCTGCCGGGCGAGGTTCGTGGTCTCCACCCGATCGTGGTCCACGATCGTGATGCGGCGGACGCCGCCGGCCACGAGCCCCAGCAGGGCCGGGCAGCCCAGCCCGCCCGCTCCGACGACGACGGCGTGGGCGAAAGGAGCCATCACGCGCTCCGGCGCCGCCCGCGATGGGCGTCGAAGTACTCCCCGAGGCTGAAGTAGCGCTCGCCGGTGTCGCACAGCACGGTGACCACGTGCTTGCCGGGTCCGAGCTCCCGGGCGAGCCGGACGGCCGAAAGCAGCGCCGCGCCCGAGGAGATGCCGGCCAGGATCCCCAGGCGCCGCGCCAGATCCTCCTTCATGCGCCAGGCGTCCTCGTCCCACACGGTCTCGACGCGGTCGAACACGGACGTATCGAGCACGGGCGGCACGAAGCCGGCGCCGATCCCCTGGATCTTGTGCGGGCCGGGCTCGCCGCCCGACAGCACCGGGCTGCGTGCCGGCTCGACGGCGACGATCGTCACGTTCGGGTTGTGCTCGCGCAGCACCTGCCCCACGCCGGTGATCGTGCCGCCGGTGCCCACGGCCGACACGAAGCCGTCGATGGTGCGGCCGGCCATCTGCGCCACGATCTCCGGCCCGGTCGTGCGGCGGTGGACCTCCGGGTTCGCAGGGTTCTCGAACTGCTGCAGCATCACGTGGTCCGGCTGGCGGCACAGGTCCTCGGCCATGGCGACGGCCCCTTCCATGGTGCGATCGTCCGGCGTAAGGAGGATCTCGGCACCGTAGGCCTTGAGGAGCTTGCGCCGTTCGAGGCTCATGCTCTCGGGCATCGTCAAGATGAGCCGATAGCCCCGCACGGCGCAGACGAGGGCGAGGCCGATCCCGGTGTTGCCGCTGGTGGGTTCGACGATCA
>JALSIN010000228.1 GCA_026989935.1 Polyangiaceae bacterium
CTCGCGCAGGCGGTAGCGCTGCAGCAACGGAATCTCGATCGCGCGGGGCTTCGGACCACGGGGCATGCCACTTCAACACCCGGGGATGCGAAATGTTTCCGTCCACTCAAACTCGGATCGCATTTCCAGGCAGCTGTACTAGGCGGCCGTCGCCAGATGCTCGGGCCCGCCGGGCGCCGGGACACGGTGAAGGGCTTCGGGCCGGCCGCCGGGTCGTGGTAGGATTGGCGCGGCCGGGCGACCGTGGCCCATGAGGGCGGTCGCCGCGGCGGAGACGAGCACCATGCGCCCATCGATTGCCACAGCCCTGGTCTTCTTCGGCATGTCCGCGCTCGCAACGGCGTGCACCACCGACCTTCCCGCGCCCGACAACTACGAGTCGGCCTCGGCCAGCGACACGAACACCACCGGGGTTCCTGGCGACCTCGAGGTAGACTGCGGGATGCCGGCGCTGGGGGCCGTGGGCGCGAACTACGCGCATACCGTCTCGGTGCAGGGCGGCATGGCGCCGTACAGCTTCTCGGCCACCGGGCTCGATCCGCTCGTCATCAACGGCGCGTCCGGCGCGATCACCGGCGTGCCGACCGCCGAGGGGACGCTCATGGGCGAGGTGACCGTGACCGACGCGCTCGGCGCGACTGCTTCGGCGACCTGCACGATCACGGTACGCCCCAAGTTGGACGCCGAGATCCCCGAAGGGAAGCTCATGCCGTGCGCCGTGGACGGCGAGACGCTGGTCGATTTTCTCGTGCCCGATACGGGGGACGGCTCCCCCATCACGTGCAGCACCCTCGGGGGATCCGGCAACGGACGGATTCCGGGCGGTCTTTCTGTCAACCCGGACACGTGCGCGGTCGAGGGCTCGATCATGGAGGACCGGTACGGCACCTGGGTCTGGATCGTCGAGGGCCAGCAAAACGGTGTGAGCGTGTACGTGCCCTATTGTGCGACGAACGACATGCAGGCGCCGGGGGCGTACGACATCACGGTCTTCCACGGGGGCGACCTGCAGACGAACAAGGCGCTGGTACCGGCGCGCGGGACGTTCCAACCGGGGGCGTCCATCTCCTTCGGCGACCCCGACGCCAGCGATCCGCGGTTCGAGATCGTGGATGCGGCCAACTGCGGCAATCCGTGCTTCTTCGGGTTCGCGTTCTTCGTCAACGCCAGTCCCTTTGACGGCAACACCTTCTCGCTCAACCCACGCGGGCTGTTGCAGGACGCGAACAATCAGCAGGTGGGCCTGTTCCACCACATGAGCGTCATGGGACCGGCGGTGTCCGCGGCCTTCGAGGACCGCCCCTGGGTGTTGAACGTCTCGCTGGACTACTGCCTGTCGAACGTCAGCCAGGCCACCTGTCAGGGCGCCGACGCCGTCCAGGCCAACGGCAACGGGAATCTCGAGTTCGCCGTGGTGATGTTCCCGCAATAGGCACGGATCCGACCGCTTCAGCGTGGTAGGCTGCGCGCCGTGACGTCCGCAGTGCAGCGCGATCTTCGAGTCGCGCGGGTCATCGACCGCGACGTGGCCCCGCTGTGGCACGACCGCTTCGCACGGTTCATGTTCCAGGACCTTCCGCTCGTGGACGAGGGGATCGTGCTCGACGCCGCGGCTGGTACGGGGCGCACCACCATCGAGTTGCTCGCGCGCTATCGGCCGAGCGTTCGGGTGGTCGCCCTCGAATCGGACCCGGCCAGCCTGGAACTTGCCAGGGCGCGTATCGGGACCCACTTTCGATCGAGAGTTTACCTCAAGCAGGGCGACCCGACGTCGGTGACGACCACGGCCGACGATACCTATGCGGCCGCGTTCGCGAACCTGGTGCTTGGAGAGACCCCTGAACCCGAACGCCTGCTTGCCGAACTCGTGCGCGTGGTGCGGCCCGGGGGCGAGGTGCGGGCGACGTTGCCGCTGCGCGGAACGTGGGCCGAGGTCGAAGACCTCCTGTATGAGGTGCTGCTCCAGACGGGCGCTGCCGACGCGGTCCGGCGCCTTTCGCGGCTCGCTCGTCTGCGTCCGACGGGGCCGGCGCTGGCGGATCGGTTGCGGGCGGTGGGGATCGACGGCGATCACGTGATCATCGAGCAGAAGCGGATGCAGCTGGTCTTCCTCGGGGGCCGGGAGTTTCTTTTCGCGCCCGCGGTCGAGCACGGTCCTCTTCGGCTGTGGAAGGCCATCGTGGGGCCTGAGCACGAGCCGCAGAAGGTGTTTTGGTCTCTCAAGGAAGCGATCGACGCTTACTTCGCCGGGCGCGTCTTCTGCGTGACGGTCGTCGTGGGCTGCGTGCGGGTCGAGGTACCCAGGCCCGGTGCTCCCCCTCTGGCGCACCGTGTGTTCGAGGCATATCCCACGCTTTCGCGTCTTTTCTTCAAGACGAGCGCCGAGGGCGAGGAGGAGTTCGATCTGGATCTCGACATCGAGATCGACGAAGGGGCGCCGGAGGACGAGTTGGAGGCGTCGTTTGCAGAACTCGGCCGCGAGATGGCGTTGTCCGAGCCATCCGGGGAAGAAGGGGAGGCGACCGCGGAGGTGCTCGAAGCGCTTGGGGAGGTCGCGGCCGGCGAGGACATCGAAGAGATCTTCGAAGACATCGGGGACGAGTTGCAGTTGCTCGCAGACGATGAGGACGACAAGACGCCCACGGCCCCCGTCGCGGCTCCCCCGGCCGATCGTCCGAAGACGCTGGGACGACTCGGCGCCGTCGCGCCGCCGTCGTCGCGCCCGCCGCCGCCGCCGCCCCGCCGCGCGCCGCCGCCCCCGCCGACGCATACGATGCGCATGCGAAAGCCGCCGCCCCCTCCCCCACCACGGGGCAAGAAGAAGCCGCGATGATGGCCAAGAGGGGAGGCCGCCGTCCAGCGATGGCCGGGTGCCACTTGGGGCTCGCCCTCGTCTTGGCCGCGCCGGGGTGCCGGGATCGGGCGCCGCCGTCTGAAGCGGTCGGGGGCGAAGGGGGGGGGCCGTCGCCGCCGCCGCCCGCATCATCCCGCCCGGCAGCCCCACCCGTGCGCAAGGACGGCACGGTCTACGCTGAAGGGGTCCTCATGGGGACCCGTGTGTCGTTCAACGTGTGGCTGCCGCCCGGCCAATCGGCCGAGGCAGCGGGTGCTGCCATCGAGGCCGCCTTCGCCGAGGTGGATCGCCTCGAAGGGGTCTTGAGTGAGTGGCGCCCCTCCACGGAGCTTTCGCGGATCAACGCGGCCGCGCGGGACACCCTCCTTTTGAACGTACCGGTGTCGAAGGACCTTTGTGCCGTCTTGACGGCGGCGCTGCGGGCCAGCGAACGGACCGAAGGAGCCTTCGACGTGACCTTTCATGGCGTGGGGCGCCTTTGGCGCTTCGAACCAGGAGCGCGGCCTCCGGATCGCTCCGCCGTGGAACAGGCCCTTTCCACCGTCGGATACGATAACATTCGATTGAACGAGGAAGCGTGCGAGATCTCGACTCGGCGACCGGGGGTGCAGATCGGCCTGGGCGCGATCGCGAAGGGATACGCCGTGGATCGGGCGTCCGCTGTACTCGCAGGAAAGGGCTTTCCCGACCACATCGTCGAGGCCGGTGGGGATACGTTCGTCCGGGGGACCAAGGGCGGGCGTCCGTGGGTGGTGGGGGTGCAAGATCCCGGCGCGCAAGGGCCCATTGGGGTTCTCGAGGTGAAAAACCAGGCCGTCGTGACGAGTGGAGACTACCAGCGGTTTTTCGAGTACGAGGGGCGCCGCTACGCACACATCCTCGACCCTCGTACGGGCTATCCGGTGCCGGAGGATCGGGCGCCGACCAGTGTGACGGTCGTTGCCCCGAATGCCATGACGGCGGACGCCTATGCGACCGCGGTGGCGGTGCTCGGCACGCGCAAGGGGATCGATCTCGTCGAGCGTCTCGACGGGGTCGAGGCCGTCGTGATCGGACACGATGGTACGGTCCATGTCTCGACCGGACTCCATGGGGTCTTTCGGCTGGTCCGTGCTCCGGCAGTGCCGAACGGAGGAGGGCGCACGAAGCGCAGCGCGGCCCCGGCGTCCGAGAGGGCTGCCAACGGCAGACCCGGAGGACGCCGCTGATCCCGGTGGAGAACGTGGTCGTGCGTAGGTCGATGTAGGAGAACGTAGGACTTTTCCGTACGGACTCGCCTTCATGCTGGCGGGTACGGTCGAGGAGATGGTCGGGGCGCAGCGACCATTCGGTGGACCTATCGTTGTGTTCGTAAGGGCCCTCTCAAAAACCACGGGCGATGATGCGGCACCCGGCACGGCTGCGAAGGCGGGTACGCGAACGGCCGGTGTGCTGCTGGGAGGCAGAGGGCCGGGGATACGCCTTGCACGCTCGCGCTGGCGATCGATAGGTTGTTTCGCGAGGTTTGTGTGTTCACCCGTCTCAGAGATCGGTTGTCACGAAGCCTCCAACGCCCCCCACCCCCCACGCACGCTCCCCGACCTGGACGGAGGTTTTCCCCATGCTCGCTCGCCGTTTCTCCCGGACCGCCACGGTCCTCACCCCGTTCGCTGTCTGGATCCTGGTAACTGTCCCCGCCGAGGCGCAGGCGTCGCCGTCCGACCCCGACGAGGCGGCCGACCGGCCGGCTACCTGGGACATGTCCCTTGACGAGTTGCGCGCGATGGGGCTCGGACAACGGCGCGCGGACCCGATCCCGGTGCCCGTGGATGCCCCGTTCGCCCGTGACCCCGAAGAGCCTCGCCCTGCCAAGCAGGGCGTCATCTTCATCAACTTCGACGGAGCCAACCTTCAGAGCGGTTGGGACGACTCCAAGACGAACACGACCCAGATCTCCCAGTTGGCTGGCTCCTTTGCGGCGTACGGCCAGGGTTCGAAGCGCGAGGCGGTGATGCAGGCCGTGCGCGAGGACTGGGCGCCGTTCAACGTCATCGTGGTGGACTCGCGTCCGGCGTCGGGAGACTACACGATGAACATGACGGGGCCGACGAACCCGTTCGGGGGCGGTGTGCTGGGGATCGCACCGCTGGACTGCAACGACGCGCAGACCCACAACAACATCACGTATGCGTTCCACAGCGCGAACGACCAGTTCAGCGCGAGCACGCAGGCGACCACGATCGGGCAGGAGGTGGCGCACTCGTACGGGCTCGAACACGTGGACGAGCCGGGGGACATCATGAACCCGTACAACGCGGGTGGCAACCCGAGTTTTCGAGACGAATGCATCCAGATCGTTGCAAACCAGGGGATCGTGTGCGGCCAGCAGCACGCGGCGCAGTGCGGTTCGAGCAACATGCAAAACTCTTTTCAGGAGTTGATGGCGCTGTTCGGTCCGGCGCAGGCCGATGAGTCGCCGCCGACCGTCGCAATCACTTCGCCCACCGACGGCGCAGTCTTCGAGGCGGGCGCTTCGTTCGAGATCACCGCAGAGGCCAGCGATGACGTGGCGGTGCAGCAGCTGGATCTCTACGTGGACGGCGCATTTTCGCAGTCGGACGGCTCCGCCCCGTACGGGTGGAGCGTCGAGCAGATTCCCGCGGGTACTTACACCTTTCACGTCGTCGCACGGGACGTCTCCGGCAACGAAGCCCAAAGCGATCCGGTCACGGTGGAGGTGCAGGAAGCCGGCGGGGGCGGCTCGGGTGGTGACCCGTCGGGCGGTGACCCGTCGGGCGGTGACCCGTCGGGTGGTGACCCGTCGGGTGGTGACCTCTCGGGTGGTGACCCGTCGGGTGGCGGTGGCGGCGCTGGCGGGACCGGTGGCGATGCGGGCCCCGTGGACACCGGCCCGTTTCCACCGGGATACGGCGAACGCGGAGCAGAGAACGTGGGGTGCGGCTGCGCGACTCGACGAACGCCCGGTCCCCTCGGCCTCTCCGTCCTCGCGGTGTGTTGGCTCGTGGCCGGCCGCAGGCGCCCCCGTCCCCGCCCACGATGAGGCTGCCCGTGTCGAAGGAACGCCCCCTCGTGCCTCGTGTGAACGGACGGCTGCCTCGCCCCCGTTGTATTTTCAGACGCACGCCCGTATAATTGGTACCAAATGTATGAGATGGTACGTGCATGTAGGTGCATGTCCCATCCATTGAGGTCTCGCCCCCTCGCCCCCAGGAGTTTCCGAGCCATGTCCCCCCAGACCACGCACTCATCACGCTCACGATTCGTCTACACCCTGGCCTCTCTCACGACGGTCGGGATCGTTGCGTTGGGCGCCGCGCCTGCGGCCCTGGCCGCCGAACCTCCCGATCCCGAGGTGCGACCGCCCACGTGGGATATGAGTCTCGACGAGTTGCGCGCCATGGGGCTTGGTCAGTATCGGGGCGATCCGATCCCCGTCCCCGCGTCGATGTTCCACGAGCGCGACCCCAACGATCCGCCACAGGTGAAGCAGGGCGTCATCTTCGTCAATTTCGATGGTGCCCAGCTTTCGAGCGGACCGGACAACTCCAAGACGAATACCACGCAGATCGGTCAGTTGGCCGGGTCTTTTGCGGCGTACGGCCAGGGCTCGAAGCGCGAGGCGGTGATGCAGGCCGTGCGCGAGGACTGGGCGCCGTTCAATGTTCTCGTGGTGGACTCGCGTCCGGCGTCGGGAGACTACACGATGAACATGACGGGGCCGACAAACCCGTTCGGGGGCGGTGTGCTGGGGATCGCACCGCTGGACTGCAACGACGCGCAGACCCACAACAACATCACGTATGCGTTCCACAGCGCGAACGATCAGTTCAGTGCGAGCACGCAGGCGACCACGATCGGGCAGGAGGTGGCGCACTCGTACGGGCTCGAACACGTGGACGAGCCGGGGGACATCATGAACCCGTACAACGCGGGTGGCAACCCGAGTTTTCGAGACGAATGCATCCAGATCGTGGGGAACCAGGGGATCGTGTGCGGCCAGCAGCACGCGGCGCAGTGCGGTTCGAGCAACATGCAAAACTCCTTTCAGGAGTTGATGGCGCTGTTCGGTCCGGCGCAGGCCGATGAGGGGCCGCCGACTGTGTCGATCACCTCACCGGCCGACGGCGCGACGTTCGAGGTCGGCGCGGACTTCGAGGTCACGGCCACCGCCAGTGATGATGTCGCCGTCGCATCGGTCGATCTCTACGTGGATGGACAGTTCCAACAGTCGGACAACAGTGCGCCCTATAGCTGGAGCGTGGTGAACATCCCCGCGGGCACCTATGAGTTCTACGCTGTTGCCAAAGACCTCGCGGGCAACGAGGCCATGAGTGATGTCGTGACCATCGGCGTCGGGGAGGCGCCGCCGACGACGACGTCGGGCAGTGGTGGTGATGCTGGCGGGGACGGAGGTGACGTTGGCGGGGGCGGGACCGGTGATGGTGGCGGGACGGGTGCTGGCGGTGGGACGGCTGCCGACAGTACGGCGCTTCCGCCCGGCTTCGGTGAGGACGGCGGTGACGAGGGGTGCGGATGCCGGCAGGCCCCTTCGGCGCCGACCGCGCTTTGGCTTGCGATGGGACTCCTCCCCTTCGTGCGGCGCAGGGACATGCGATAGCGCCGTAGCCCCGTCGCAACTCCGCGCTGGGCGTCGCAGATGAATGCCCCTGTCTGGGTTTTGGCCCGGATCGGGTTCGGTGTCGCATGCCCCGCGTATAACGCGCGGTCTTCGGATGTCCGCGTCTGTCGGTCGCCGCCGGAGGTCGCTTGTCTCCAAGGGGCAGAGGACCTAGGATAAAAGGTGCGCTGGCTTTCTTTGGATTGTTCTGGATGACAACCTCGCCTCTCAACGCCCCACCAACTGCCCACCGCACCACGAAGGTCGCGCCGGCGCGGGTTCCCTCCCGAGAGCCGGACCCGGCCGCCCTTGAGGCGGGGGACTTCCAAAAAAGCCGCGCGACCCGCGTGGGAACGCGCGCGGCGGGCGCGCATCTCCAGGCGCCGGGGCCGAACGCGCCCGTACTGCGTCTGAACCCGGGCGCCGTGGTCCCGGGGACCCGTTACCGCATCGTGCGATGGCTGGGGGAAGGGGGCATGGGGGTCGTCTACGAGGCCGAGCACCTCGACATCGAGCGTCGCGCCGCCTTCAAGATCTTGCGTTTCGATCTGAGCCACGAGCCCAGGATGGCGCAGGTCTTCCGGGACGAGGCGCGGGCCGCCTCGAAGCTTGGGTCACCGCACATCGTCGATATCTACGACTTCGGGGAACTGCCGGACGGGCGCCTGTATTTTTGCATGGAGTTGCTCGAAGGGCGGGACCTCGTGCCATCGTCCGAAGACGATACGATGGATCCGGCCGATCTCATCGCCGTGCTTCGGCAGGTTTGCAAGGGCCTTGCGACCGCTCACAAGGCGGGGGTGGTGCACCGCGATATCAAGCCCGAGAACATCATCCTGGTGGATCGGGATGGACGACACGGCTTCGTGAAGATCGTAGACTTCGGGATCTCGGCGATGCTCGCCGCGGGGCAGTCCTCGGATGGAGGGATCGCGGGGACACCGCACTACATGGCCCCGGAACAGATCACGGGGGGCGCCTTCGACGGTCGGCTCGACATTTACGCGGTCGGCGTGACGGCCTACGAGTTGCTGGTTGGGCGGCCTCCGTTCGATTCGGATGATCTGGAGACGCTCCTGCGCAAGCATCTGACCGAGCCGCCTCCTCGCCCCAGCGAGATTCGACCCGATCGGACGGTCCCCAAGCCCCTTGAAGAGGTCATCATGCGTTGCCTCGCCAAGTCGCCGGACGAACGGTACCGGGACATGGCGGACCTCGAAGCGGCGCTGTGCGAGGCGCAGATTGCGGCAGGGTTGCACACGTCGTGGGACGATTTGCCCCTGCCCGAACTCGACGACCCCCAGCGACGGGAGCGTCTGTTACGGGAGATGCCCTCGCCCCTGCAGGTCGTCGAGTCGCCGCGTCGCAGGTTCCTGTGGCCAGCCGTGGCCGGACTTTCGCTGCTGCTCGCGGTCGCCTTCGGCGCCTATGCGTTCACCCGTGGCCCGACGGAGGAAGAACGGGCCGTGGTGGAAACGCTCGCCGAGCAGGCCAAGCAGGCTGCGGCACTCGCCGACTGGGTGCTTCCTACCTCGAGCGCCGACGCCCCCACGGCCCTGCGAACCATCATGGAACTCGAACGGGTCCAAGGCCCGGCCGAGGACGTGGCCGACAAGGAGGCCGAGGTTCTACGCAAGCAGTTCGCGCAGACGTTGTTTCAAAACGGCGCGCGTCTGTGGGAGATCCCCGGGGCTCGTGGGATCGCGCGGGACTATTACGTGTGGGGGCTGTTGTTCGACGACTCGGACGAGGAGGCCCTCGAGCGTGCCGGGGTCAGTTCGGGTCAACTCGCGGAGCTTCGTGCGCGTTTCGCAAACGGCGAGTACACGCAGGCGGAGCTTGCGCTTTCGAAGATTGCGGCCGCGGCCGTCGAGGAGGACGCCGACCGCAAGGCGGCCCTGGAAGCCGAGATCGCGCAGATGGCGGACGAGCCGATCTTCGGAAATACGACCCGGGCACTGCTTTCCGACGCCGCAAGGGCGGCCAAGGTTCGGATCACACGTAAACGGCGACCTGAGCAGGTACCGCCGCAACCTTCCCCCGTAGATGCATCGGAGGCGTCGGCAGGCACGGGTGGTCCGGAGAACCCGGGCGAATCCCCTGTGAAACGCCGCCGTCTTACGCGACGGGACGTGGACGCCATGCTCGGAAAGGGCAAGCGGGATCCAAAGCGGGCGGCCGCGCTCGCCGAGGAGGGGCTCGCGGCCCTGCGCGCAGGACGCCGCAAGGAGGCCGAGCAACTCTTTCACCAGGCGGTCGCGTTCGACCGCAAGAACGCGACGGCGCTGATGGGTCTTTCGGACGTCTACTTCGACCTCGGCCGGACCACGAAGGCCATCCAGTTCGCGGAGCGGGCGGTCCGGGCGAGCCCCCGCAACCGAACCTATCGTCTCAAGCTCGGCGACGCGTACTACAAGGCGCTGCGGTACCGTGACGCACTGGAGCAGTACGAGAAGGCCAAGGATCTGGGGGAAGGTCGAGCCGCGGCGCGCATCGCGAAGGTGCGCGCGAAGCTCGGCGAGTCGGGGTGAATGGGGGCGGGTGGTGACCCTGCGTCGCGGTTCGTTGCCGCCGCGAGGGTCTAGAAGCGCCCACGGACCGAGACGCTGCCGGGCCCGATGCCAAAGACGGGGCGGAAGGCGGCGGCTTTTTTGTCGTGGCGCCGGGATTTCTTCTTTTTACGTCGTTTCTTCGCGCCCGCCGTGTTGAGCAAGACGGCGATACCGAGGGTCACGAGGGCGGCGCCGGCCAGGACGCCGGCCATCCCATACCACTTCGTGTCCCACAGGTAGCGGCAGTTGCCGCGGGCGTCCACGTCACCGCCCTTGCAATTCCCGCCGATCTTGTAGGGGCGGTCGTGCAATGCGGTGAAGAAGACGCCGGTGCCCAGCGCCGCAATCCCGATCGCCAGCGAGGCATATCCCCAGGGCCGTTTGGGGAGGCGAGAGGGGACCTTTTCGAGGGTGATCCGAAGGTTCTCCGCCACGCCTTCCACCAGGGTGATCTCTCGCTCCACGGATACGTAGCCCTCCGCCGTGAGGCGGACGATGTGCTTGCCAGGGACGAGTTCGCGGTCGAGTGGGGTGGTGCCCACCACCTCACCGTCGATGCTTACCGTGGCCCCCTTTGGCTCGGAGGCAATCGACAGCCGCGCGGGTCCCCGAGCCAGGGCTTCGAGTTTCGTACGCAACGTGGCGGCGGCCGTGGCGACGAGTTCGCCAGCGTCCGCGATGCCGCAGATCTCGCATCCTTCCTCCGTGCGGGCCAGTCGGTCGCCTGTTTTGCCGTCGTACAGGGACAGCGAGACGCGGTAGACCCGATCGGCGACCGAGACCGTGGCGGCGACGACGTGGCTTACGCCTGTCGCTCGTGCGACTTTCTTGATGCACGCGGCGTCCGTGCAGGAAGCGCTTCGACCGAGCTTGGCGGCGACCTCGTCGGGTGGCACCACGTGGAACGCGCCCCGAGCCAGACCAGAAAGGAGTTTCTCGACGATGATCGCGCGGTCCGCCTCGGACATCTCGCCCTCGACGGAGGGGGACAAGACCGCGGTCGCGGCGTCACGCCCGGCGGGGTTGGCGGCCGCCTTCGACGCCGGCACCGGCGAGGTTTCGCCCGTCGGGGCGAGCGCACGCGCGGAAGGCGAAGATGCAAAGACGAGCAGAAAAGCCGTGACGACGGCCAGAAGACGATGGGCGAGGGGGACGGCGGTCACCGCCATTCGAGGGTACCATACGGGCTCGTGCTTCGAGAAAAGTCGCGTCGGTGGTGCCTGCATTCGCGGGCCGTCGTGCCCTGTGCTGCGTTCGCTGCCGTGTGCGGCGCCTCGATGATCGCGTGCAACGTTGGCGAGCATGGGTGCGATCGATGGCAACCGGCCCCTGCGCCGGCTTCGGTCGCCACGGGCGCTGGATCGCGCGCGAGCGGCTTGCGCTATGGTCCCACCGTGCGGGCGTGGGTAGCGGATCGGCCCTTCGAACCCGTGCTGGAGATCGACGCGCCCACGCGTGGACGCGCGCACGTGATCGGCGTCACGGTCGAAAACGGGAAGGTCTCCTTGGTGGATCTCGTCCTGGCACCGGTGTACCCCGACGGGACCCTCGGGGTCACCAGGAATGTCTCGCTGTGGGCGCTCGGTCCGGAGCATGGATCGTCGGATCCGGCGGCGGACCGGGCCGCATTCGAAGCGCTCGCGCGGCTCGCTGCCGCGCCGGGTCATCACGTGCGCCGCCGCGATTCCGGCGCCGATCCGGTGGATGCTTGGCGCCGAGTCACCCGCGGAGAAATCAGCCCCGCGGCGTGGGCAGATCTTCTCGCGACCTTCGACGAAGCCGTGTTGCTGTCACCGGGTGGGCTCGCGCGGTGCCTGGCTGTCGTGCGGGCAGGCGGCCCGTTGCGCCGGACGAACGCTTCCGAACGCCGGGCCCGCCTCGTGGGGCCTGGCGGACGCGTGGAACTCTTGCGCCGAGGGCCGAGGATGGCCGTCGCCTCGTGCGAGCCGGTGGCGCCCGCCGCGGCCGGTTAGGGCTCTTTCGCTCCGTCGGCCGACCCATCCCCAACGGCGTTTTTGCGCTGGTAGAGATCCACGTACCGCTCGTGCTCCGCGCGTGTTTGGCTGAACTGGTGCGTGCCGTCATTGCGCGACACGAAGTACAAAAAGCGTGTCTTTTTGGGGGCAAGCACCGCTTCGAGGGCCGCCCGGCCGGGATTGCTGATCGGGCCGGGAGGAAGGCCCTCGTGACGGTAGGTGTTGTAGGGATTGTCCGGATCATTGAGGTGGATCCGTCGGATCCGACCCTCGAACGACTTGCAGGCCTGGGATTTTCGTATTGGCACCGTACAACCATAGATGATTGTGGGATCGGTTTGTAAAAGCTTGGGGCGAAAGCTCTTCATGCGCAGGCGGTTCAGGAATACGCCCGCGATGATCGGGCGCTCGTGGCTGGCGCCCGTTTCCTTTTCGACGATGGAGGCGAGCGTCACGATGGCGTGGTCGTCGAAGCCGAGATCGCGTTCGAGGGCCTTGCGGCTCTTGCGGTGGCGGCGCACGAGGTCGGCGTAGACCTGCCGGTGGCGCGCGACCATCTTGGCCAGGATCGCCTCGGGGGCGGCGCCCCGACGGAAGCGGTAGGTGTCGGGGAACAGGTACCCTTCGAGGGTGTTGGCCGGTACACCCAGACGGGCGGCGAGCTTTGGATCTCGCATGGCCGCCTCGAACGCGGCTCTTTCCCCGAGCCCGGCCTGTTCGAGTAGCGCGGCGACCTCCAGCATGTTGCGACCTTCGGGGATCGTCACCCGGATCGACGGCGCCTGCGGCCGTCGCGTCAGTTCATCGAGGAGGGCCTTCGCCGTCATGTCGGGCGTAAAGCGATGGGGGCCCGCCGTGATCTTCCCGGCGGCCCCGCGATGCAGCACGTACAGACGAAAGTACGTGGCGTCACGCTCGGGGAGGACGCCAGCTTTCACCAGCCGTGCGATGGTGCCCGACAGTGAGGTGCCTCGCGGGATCTCCACGGTCGTCTCGTCGCCGGCTACGACGACGGGCCGGTCAGGATAGGCGAGTATCGAACTGTAGGCACGAAAGAGGCTGAAGGCGGCAGCACCCAGCAGGAAGAGGACGATGCCGAGGGCCCAGCGCTGGGCGCGGCGGGAGCGACGGAGGCGGGGGCGGCGTCTCATGGTCGGGCGTTGTTCTGCGCGTCGAGCCAACCTTGTAGGATATGCTGGGCGGCCAGGGCGTCCACCGTGGCCTTGCGGCGCGTGCGGCGCGTGCCGACGGCTCGTAGGGCTCGGTGGGCGGCGTGGGTCGAGAACCGCTCGTCCCACGACGTGACCTCGAAGGCGCCGCCGGATCGTTCGACGAGGGCCTCGACGAACCGCGCCACGCGCCGGGCCCGGTGGCCGCGTCGGCCGTCGAGTTCGAGGGGGAGGCCCACGACGACGGTCTTGGCGCCCTCATGGCGCACCAGGACCGCCACGGTGTCGGCGTCGCGCGAGAGGCCGGCGCGCTCCACCACACTGTGGGGCATGGCGATGCCGTGTTCGAGGTCGCCCACGGCGACCCCGATGCGGCGGGCTCCGACGTCGAGTCCGAGGGCACGCACGTTCGTAACCACCTGTAGCACGAGCGTCCGAGGACCGGCCAAATCCAGGCGCGGCGGGTCAGGGGGCGCTGGATGCGCGAAGGGCGCCGTGGCGAGGGGCCTCGACGACTTCCGGCCCGGTGCCGGCGTTGCGGGCAAAGAAGAACGCAGGTGCCGGGGCCTCGGTCGGCGCGAGGCGGGCCATGGTGGCTGCGTCGTAGACCTCGCCGCCGAGCACCGTGTAGCGCACGTGCTCGCTGCGTCGGATGTCGGCGAGCACGTCCCCCTCGACGACCACCAGATCCGCGAGCTTGCCGGGCTCGATGGAGCCGAGGTCCCCATCCAGCCCGAGGTAGGCGGCTCCGTCGAGGGTCGCGGCCTGGAGCGCGTCGTGGGGGCGCATGCCGCCGTCCACCAGGCTCCAGATCTCCCAGTGGGCCGCCAGTCCCTCGCGCTGGCCGTGGGCACCAACCTGGATCGAAACACCCGCGTCGTGCAGTTTTTTACATGCGCGGGCGATGGCCCGGTGGTTCCAGTCGTCGTCCGCCGCCAGCAGCCGCCGTCGTGCCGCCGGGTCGATGCGATCAGCGGGTACGAATCGCCGCAGGCGCTCGTGCTTGAACACCTCGGTGTGGGCATACCAGTACAGCTCGCCGAACAGGCCGCCGTAGCCGACGACGAGGGTGGGCGTGTACCCGACGTCGGTCCGGGCCCACAGGGACACCACGTCGTCGTAGACCTTCGCCACCGGAAGCGCGTGCTCGACCCCGGTGTGGCCGTCCACGATCATGGAAAGATCGTGGGCGAGTAGCGAGCCGCCCTCGGGGACCACCATCATCCCAAGCTCGCGCGCCGCGGCCAAGATCATCTGGCGTTGGTCCCGTCTCGGCTGGTTGTAGCTCTTGACGGAGATCGCGCCGACGGCCTTCATCCGGCGCAGGTGGAAGCGGGCGTCGTCGAGGCTCTCGACCTGGGCCATGAAGGGGGTCTTGGCGCCGTAGAGGATCGTTCCGGTGGAGAAGATTCGGGGTGCCGTGATGAGCCCCGCCCGCGCCATCTCCGCGGCCGTGAAGATGGTCTCGGTGTCGTTGGATGGATCGTGGATCGTGGTGACGCCGAAGGCCAGCAAGGCGTGGTCGAGCCAGCTTCGCTGGGGCAGGATCCCGTCGGACCCGTGCGGGCCGTGGGCATGGACGTCCACGATGCCCGGGAAGATGGTCGTACCGGCGACCTCGAAGATGCGCGCATCGTGGGGGATCGACACCTGCGAGCGCGGGCCCACCGCGGCGATGCGTCCGTCCCGGACGACCACCGCACCGTCTTCGATGACCTCTTGCTTGCGCATCGTGAGGATCTTGCCGCCGACGAAGGCAACCGTCCCGCGCACCGCCTTCGAGGGCGCGTCGAAACCGAGGTTGGTGGTGACGGCCGGTCGCACGTCCACCGCGGCCGTCGCCGGCTCTTCGAGCGACAGCAGGGCATCGTCCAGCGCGAGCGCGGACAGTTGCGGTCCCCACGACCAGTACAGCGTCTTTCCGTCGCCCGAAAAGTGCAGGTTCGTCCCGGCGTCGTGCGCGACCTTTACGATTGGCACGGCCTTGCTCGACGCCGACGCCTCGATGGGGCGGCCCGTGGGACGAAACGGGGCCAGATAGACGGCGTACCCTTCCGCAAACGCCAGGTAGCGTCCGTCCGGTGAGACCCGGTAGTCGGTGACCATGGCGCCCGTGGCGTGCGTGCGCTCGTCGGCACCCGAAAGGGCGATGCTGCGCAGTTCGTAGCGGCGCTTCGTGCCGCCTTCGGCCTCCACGGAGAAGTACACGCGATTCGGGTCGTCGGTGAAATGGTAGCCGGTTCCCCCGCGCCGAAGGAGGCGTTCGTGGCGTCGGCCGGCGCCCAAATCGAGCACGTACACCCCGTGGTCGTGCGCATAGGCCGGATCGCGCAGCGGACCCGGCCCCACGCGCTCGACGAGCAAGGCCTTGCCGTCGGGCGAGAAGACCGGGCGCACGTAGTGACCCGGGCGGACGCTCACCACCTTGGAGCGGCCGCCTCGAGTCGGCACGATCCGCACGTCGCCGAGGCGTTCGTCGTGCCAGGTGGTGTAGGCGACCCACTTGCCGTCGGCCGAAAACGTCGGGTGGAATTCGAAGACGTCATCGTCTTTCGTAAGTCGTACGGCTTTCTTGGCGTCGAAGTCGTACACGTACAGGTGTCCGAGGGCGCCGAAGACCACCCGATCGCCGGCCGGCGACACGGTGACCCAGCGAAGCATCTTGACGGGGAAGGACGGCGGGTGGACCGTTACCTTCCTGCGCACCGCTTTCGCCAGGCGATGCGTCGTCTCGACGCGAAACGGAATTGGTGAAGCTCGCTTCGTCGCCAGGTCCACGCGCAGGATCTTGCCCCCCGCCCACAGCACCACGGCCGTATCGTCCGGCGTAAAGGCCATTTGTGGATAGACGCCGTGGATCGCCCAGGTCTCCTGCATGTCGCGGTCGAGCCCTTCGAACACCGGCTCCATCCGGAGGGACTCGAGGTCCAGCACGAACAGGACGGTTTTCGCGCCGCGCCGTCGGATGAACGCGAGTGTCTTGCCGTCGTGGGATGGCGTTGGCCGCGCCGCGCCGCCGGGCCCCGCGACGAGAGGCTCGCGACGGCCTTCTTCGAGGTCGATGCGGTCGATGGCGTAGATGCCCGCGTGTGGATCCTTGTTGTACCGGAACACGTCGCCGCCGGTGGCGTCGTAGCTTACGTAGAGGTAGCGTCCGTCGGGGGAAAAGGCCGGCTCGCCCAGGTCGAGCTGGTCGTTCGCGCGCTCGGTAAGCTGGATCCCTTCGCCGCCCGCCCTGTGGTACAGCCAGATCTCCCCGGCGCCGAGGCTGCGCGTGCCGGTGAAGTGCTTGCGGCCCGCGACGAAGCGGCCGTCCGGGGTCCACGCCGGGCTCGTGACGAGGCGGAAGGATTCGTTGGTGATCGGCCGCGGGTTCGATCCGTCACGGTCGATTACCCACAGGTTGTCGCCGCCGCCGCGGTCGCTCGTAAATGCGATGGAGCGACCGTCCGGGCTGTATCGCGGGTGCATGTCCCAGGCCATGCCGTGTGTCAGGGCACGTGCCGTGCCACCTTCGATGGGCAGCTCGTAGAGGTCGCCGAGCAGGTCGAAGACGATGAAGCGGCCGTCGGGACTTACGTCCAGATTCATCCATGTCCCTTCGGAAAGGTTCAGGGACACTTGCATGGTGGGGAGGTCGGGGGCGTCCACGGACCAGGCGGGCTCGTCCTCGCCGCCAGGCGGGGACGGCGAGACGACGGACGGCGCAGGCACCGGGGCGACCGGGGACGGGCTCGGGTGGCAGGCGGCGACGAGGCAGGACGCCGCGCTCCCGGCGAGGGCGCGGAGGCAGGCGGGAGGCATGGCCGGCAGGATTGCAAGGCCGGCAGGATTGCAAGGCCGTGGGCTCGTGGCAAAGCCGTCCGAGGTCAGGCGCGCCCAAGGGGCGCTGGGTGGGGGGATGGCGCCGCGGGGGCCCCCGGGTGGGCGAGGCTGTCGTCGAAGCAGGTCGTCTGCAAGATCGCGAACCGGCACGACGACAGGTCACACCAGCGCTCGACCGGGAGTCGGACGGTACCGCATGAGCCGACGAGCACGGAACCGTCGTCGGCGGGTGTGAAAACGGCGCCGAGGGCGAGGGTGGGGATGCCCCGAGCGGGGGCGTTGGCGGTCGCGATGGTGCCGTAGGGATGCCGAAGCACGACCGTAGGGTGCCACAGGTCCTCTGCCAGGTCGTTGAGGAGTTGGGGACACGCGAGATGTTCGGCGAGGGCGAAGGGGGCGATGCGGGCGGGCAGGTTCGCCGGATGAAGGGCGGTTCGGTCCATGTCGAACACGAGGTCCGTCACGTCCTCGACGACGACGAGATCCGGCACGAAGGAGCCGATGGTGACACGCACGATGCGGAAGGCGTGGCAGCAGGCGCCCCGTTCCTCTTCGACGACCCGGTCGAAGGACGGGGCGAAGCTGCCGGGCAACTCCAGCCGCGCAGCCATCGTCTCGAAGCGGCGGTTCGCAAGGTGCACCACCCCGTGCGCATCCACGACGGCCGCGGGAAGGGGCAGTTGGCGGACGACGATCTCCGGGGTGGGCTCGTCGGGTGAGGGCGGTGTCTGTGACCGGAGCACGAAAGCGGTATTCCACGCGCGTGCGACCTGCGCCATGGCCCGATTGGGGGATTTCGTCTGACCGCTCCTCCTCTCCC
>JALSIN010000229.1 GCA_026989935.1 Polyangiaceae bacterium
CCGGCTACCGGATCGTGCAGGACCCGGGCCAGGCGGACGTGGTGCTGCTGAACACGTGCGCGGTGCGGGAGCGGGCCGAGGCGCGGGTCCTGGGCCGCACCACGCAACTGCTCGCCCACCGGGCGACCCGGCCGGACCAGGTGATCGGGCTCTTGGGCTGCATGGCCGAGCACCTGCGCGAAAAGATTGCCGAGCGCGCCCCCCACATCGGCCTCGTGGTGGGCCCGGACGCCTACCGTCGCATCGGCGACCTGGTGGACGAGGCACGCGCCGGCCGGCGGGTCCTCGATGTCGCCCTGGACCGCAACGAGGTCTACGCCGGGCTCGACGAGCTCCACGGCGCGGTCCCGCTACGGGCGAACGTGACGATCCAGCGCGGCTGCGACAAGTTCTGCACCTTCTGCGTGGTGCCGTTCACCCGCGGGCGCGAGCGCAGCGTGCCGCCGGGCGAGGTGCTGCGGCGGGTCCGGGCCGCGGTCGAAGGGGGCGCCAAGGAGATCGTCCTGCTCGGGCAGACGGTCAACTCCTACCGCCACGAGGACGTGACCTTCGCCGACCTCGTGCGCGCGGTCGCCCGGACCGACGGCGTGCTGCGCGTGCGCTTTACGAGCCCCTACCCCGTGGACTTCTCCGACGACCTCATCGAGGTGCTCGCCACCGAGCCGGCGGTGTGCCCCCAGGTCCACCTGCCGTTGCAGTCGGGCTCGGACGCGGTGCTCGACCGCATGAAGCGTGGCTACCGGCGCGACGACTTCCTCGCGCTGGTCGAGCGCCTGCGCGCTGCGGTCGATGGGATCTGCCTTTCCACGGACGTCATGGTCGGGTTTTGCGGCGAGACCGAGGCGGACCACCGCGCCACCTTGGCGACGATGGAGGCGGTGCGCTTCGACACGGCGTTCTGCTTCGCCTACAGCGACCGCGCGATCACCTACGCGAGCAAGAAGCTCGCCGACGACGTGCCGGAGGCGGTCAAGAAGCGCCGCCTTTCCGAGGTCCTGGCCCTGCAGGACCGCCACACCAAGGACAGCCTGGCCCGGCGCCACGGCCGGACGATCGAGGTCCTCGTGGATGGGCCCGCCCGGCGCAAGGATCGTCTGCTCGGACGCTGCCGCCACTTCTGGAACGTCCTGCTGCCGCTCGATTCGGCCGCCCCCGGCGACCTGGTGCGGGCCCGGGTGACGGGATCGACGGGGCGCGCGCTGCTCGCCGAGCCGCTCTCGCCCCGGCTGGCGTCCGACGAAGACGCCCCACCCTCTCCCACCGTGCACGATGTCTGACGAACGGCCTCATAAACCCGCCCCCGCCCCGCCGCCCAAGGTGACGCGACACGTCCAGCCGCTGGGCCCCAGGGTCCTCGTGCGGATCGTGCGCGGCGACGACCGCTCGGACGCCGGCCTCTACCTCCCACCCGGCGCGCGTGAGGCCCGGGCGGAGGCGTTGCTCGGGGAGGTGGTCGAGGTGGCCCGCGCCCTGCCCCGCACGCCGGACCCCATCGAGGTGGCCGCGAACGAGGACGAGGAGGACAAGGCGGACCTCGGCAAGAACGTCAGCGGGATCCCCCTGGGCGTCTTCGTGCTGTTCCTCAAGGAACGCGCCGTCGCGGTCCCCTGGGACGACGACCTGCGCCTGCTCGAGACCCGCCACGTCCTCGCCATCGTGGACCTCGTGCCCGAAGACGAGTTGCAGTAGCCCCCGGCCCGGCGATTGCGCCCGTTGGGGGCCGTCGCCCCCTGCGCGCGCATGAAATATTCCATCCTTCGCCCGATGCGGCGCGCACGCGCCGACGCCGGTCTTTTCGCCTTGGCCCGGCGTTTGCGGCGGGGTACGATCCTGGACGGGATGGGAATCAACACGATCGACGTACACCAGGCACTCACCCGATGGGCTCCGTGCGCGCTCCTGGCGACCGCCCCTTTGTTGTTTTCGGCCTGTGGAGGAGGCTCGTCCTGTGGGAACGGGGGCCGCTGCGCCGACGCCACCGGTGACTCTCTGACCACGCTGACGACCTCCCCGACGGACAGCGCCTCCTCGACGACCTCCAACGGCGCGACCAGCCAGGCGTCGGCCAGCGGCACGAGCGGGTCCGCGACCGGAACGAGCACCACCGGACCTCCCAAGTTCGATCTTCCCCCGCAGCCGCCCCCTCCGGACATGGGGGACAAGGGCCCGATCATCCCCGAGACCTGCGAACAGGCCGAGGCGGGCGAGAGCACCGTCGGCTGCCGGTTCTACGCCGTGGACCTCGACTCCCACGACCTGGCCGAGAACCTGCCCTACGCGGTGGCCGTCGCCAACGTACAGATCGCCCAGGACGCGGAGGTGGTGATCGAGCAACGCGTGGGCGGCGTATGGCAGACCGTGGCCGGCCCGCAGACCATCGCCGCCTTGCAACTCGCCACCTTCCAGCTTCCCGACAAGCACGCGAACAAGAGCCAGCTCCTGGCCGCGGGAGCCTATCGCGTGTCCTCGACGGTGCCGGTCATCGCCTACCAGTTCAACCCGGTGGACGGGCAGTCCTCGTTCCTCTCGGACGCGTCCATGCTCTACCCGGCCCCGGCCCTCGACACGATCAACCGGGTCACGGGGCTCATCGGCCTCGTGGACAACACGAACACGAACCTGTACGCCTACGCCACCTTGGTGGGCACGCAGGACGGCACCAGCGTGGAGGTGACGCCCCTGGCGGCCACCCAGGCGGGACCTGGGATCCCCGCGGGATCCCCGAACGTCCCGTTCAACCTGACCTT
>JALSIN010000230.1 GCA_026989935.1 Polyangiaceae bacterium
GGGGCCGCGTAGGGCGAGGCGGGGTGGTCGAGCGGGTCGTCCTCCGAAAACGGCACCTTCGCGTTGAGACCGTACACCGAGCTCGACGAGCCGAACACGAATCTTCGCACCCCGGCCCGCCGGGCCGCGTCGAGCAGCACGGCGGTCCCCGTGACGTTGACGTCGGCGTAACCCACCGGATCGGCCAACGAAGGACGCACCCCGGCCCGGGCGGCCAAGTGGACCACGACCTCCGGACGATGCCGGTCGAACGCAGCCGCCACGGTGTCCCGGTCGCGGATGTCCTCGCGCAACACCGCAAGCCGCGCGTCGTCCTGGTGGGACGCCAAATTGCGCTCCTTTTCGCGTGGGTCGTAGAAGTCGTCGAAGTCGTCGAGGACGACCACGCGGTCCCCCGCCGCGAGCAACCGATCCACCAGGTGACTCCCGATGAATCCAGCGCCACCGGTAACGCAGACGGTGCGGGGCATGATGCGCCCAACGATACACGAGCGGCGGCCCGTGGTCATGGAGCCAAAGCGACCGGTCCTCGGCCCCGGCACGCGGCCCCAACGTGGACCGAAACGGACCCGGCGGCGCCACGCCCGCGTTACCGATGCACCGGGGAACCGGCGCATCCCGGGCAGGCGGAGGCCGAAGCGACCCGCCCGGTGCACCGGGCTCCCAAGCGGCATCCGGGGCTGCTACGATGAAGGCACCGTGGTACGCACCCAGGCCTGCGCAACGCTCCGAAGCCCACGCCTCGCCCGGTGGCTCGCGGCGACCGTTGCGCTGATGGCCGCGTGCGGGGTGCGAAGCGACCCCTTCGACCTGCCAGGGACGGCGGGCGCCGGTGGCAGCGGCGGCGGGGACGGCGGTACCCCCGGAAGCTGCGACATGGCCGAGGAACTCGTCCCGCTCGAGGACGTGGTGCTCGAAGGCACCCTGGGCGGAGGAGACGGAGCGCTTTCCGGCTGGTGCGGGCGCGACGAGGGCCCCGAGGACGTCTACGTGTTGCGCGCCACGAACAACCGGGACATTCGCATCGATATCGATCCGGTGGGCCCGAACGGCTTCGTCCCCACGGTCCGTTTCGAGGTGGACACCTGCGGCAGCACGGAGGCGGTGACGGACGACGGCTATACCGCGCTTTGCGAGGCCGGGGGCGTGGGGATCACCCGATTCGTCCACACGGAGGCCGGCCGGGTCTACACCCTGACCATCGACGCACCGGCCGGCAGCGGCGGCGACTACCGCGTCACCTTGACGCACGAACGCCCCCCCGTCGGGGCCTGCCCCGTGCACTCGAACTCCCCCCTGCTCGTGTCCGGGGGGTACTTCCTGTGGTCGAACGTCCTGGGCAGCGGCCAGGGACGTATGGACGGGCTGTGCGGCGGACCCGGCCAGGAGAACATGTTCGCCGTGGTCGTCGCGGAGCCCGGGGTTCTGCGGGCACGGGTGACGGCGACCGACGGTACCTCCACCCCCATCGTGGACGTGCGGACGGGCTGTGGCTTCGTCACGTCGCAGGACTGCGATCAAGGGGCTGCCGGTGGCTCCGCCGAGGTGCAGATCAGTGTGACCGAACCCGGCACGTACTACGTCACTGCAGATCACCACGGCGTCGGTACCTTCGCCTACGATCTCGAGATCTGGTTGAACTGACGGGGTGCGCCGCACGCTCGCAGAGCCTCAACGCGGCGCACCCGGGGCCGCCGGCCGCTGCGCCGATTCGCCCTCCGGGCGCACGGCCGGGTCCACGCTCGTCTCCCCCGAACGTCGCTGCGCGGCGTCTTCTGCCACGAACACGGTCACCAGGCGCTCGACGGCATGGGTGTGCTCGGGGGCGAGCTTGGCCGACGCCGTCGAGGGAAACCCGAACCGCAGTTCCGCACCGTCCACCAGCGGGATCGCCAGGAACACCCGAGCCCCCTCGGAAGCGCCACCGGACACGACGGGGCGCCCGTCGGCCCCACGGACCTCGAACACCTCGGCGCACACGAGGCGGCGTACGCGGTCGGCAGGCTGCGCGAGCCGGCGGAAGCGGTCGGGGCCCACCGGCTCGTCCACGTCGGCCTCGGCGCGCTCGATGGCGCGCAGCGTCTCCACTACGTCGCGCCGGCGCGCGCGCCATCCCTCCGCGTCCCGGCCCGGCACTCCAGCGCGGCCACGGTGGTAATCGAGCCCCGCGGCGAGGGTCACGGCCGCCGCGAGCGCTCCGGCGAGCGTCGCGCTGCCTCCGACGCCGGCCACGGTCAGCAGCGCCATGGCGGAAAACCACGCCGACGCCGCCCACAGGACCGCCATGGCGCCCCACGTCGAGAACCCGCGCGCCAGGAGTCGATGGTGCACGTGGTCCGCATCGGAGGCGAAGATCGGCTGCCCGCGGGCCATGCGACGCAAGATCGCAAGGCCGGCGTCGAGCAACGGCAGGGCGAGAGCCAGCAGCGGGATCGAAAGCTCCACGACGGCCTTGCGCGGGCGGATCGAGTCCACGAACAGCAGCTCGCCAGCGACGAGGAACCCCAGAAAATACGCGCCCCCGTCGCCGAGGAACACCCGCGCCGGCGGGCGGTTGTGGGCGAAAAACCCCATCGCGGCCCCCGCCGCCAGCGCCGCCACGAAGGCGGCCGAAGGCGGGGTCGTCTCGAGCATGCCGCCGCCGAGCACGACGACCGAGGCAAACAGCACCACACCGGCGGCGAGCCCATCGAGCCCATCGATGAGATTGACCGCGTTGGCCGCCAGGACGAAATACAGGACCGTCACGGACAGCGAGAACCAGTTGCGGTCGAGGAGGGCTTCGAGGGCCGGCCAGCGTACCCCGGCCGAGACCACCGCCGCCGCGCACAGCACCTGGAACGCGAGCTTCGTCCGGGCACGTAGACCGGCGACGTCGTCGGCCAACCCCACGCATCCCATCACCCCGGCGGCGGCCAGCAACGCCCACTGGGCCGGTTCCAGGTCGATGCCCGCGGCCTGGCCGGCGCCCGCACCGGCGAACACGGCCAGGATCACCGCCGGGCCCCCCACCCGCGGGACGTCCGAGCCGTGGATCTTGCGCAGGCTCCGCTCGCCGTCACGCAGCCCCAGGCGCCGATAGACCCCGACGAGGGGAAGGATCAGGATCGCCGATGCGACCGCGGCGGCCAGGGCCGCCCACGGATAGGCTTCGGAGGAAAAAGGCATGGCCGACGGGGCTCTCAACCATCTTAGCCGCACCGTCGGCGATCCGTGGCGCACCCGCCCCACCGGGACCGGTCCACACGCACCCGCAACCGGCGCACCCCGGCCCCGCAGCGCTCGAAACGGCCACGGGTGGGGCCGCTGGCACATCCGCCCGGGCGGGGCGTCCGCGGGGGCCCCCTGTCACCGAGCGTGGAAGCCGAGGCGAGCTGCCTCACACGGCACGCGCCCCCCGCGTCGGCCCGGCCTCCCGCCACGCCACTCGACGATCTCGGTCACGGAGCCAGCCGCCCCGACGGTCGCGGCCATCGAGCCACTTCGCCGTCCGCGCGGTGGTCCCCCGGGCCCGTACTCCCTGGGATCGAACGGCCCCTCCCTGGCCGACCGAACCCGATCCGGAACCGATGTCCCGACTTCATCCGTCGAGCTTCTCGATGAACGCCAGGTCCACCTGCCGGCGGTGGACGCTGGCGTCGGTGACCTCGACGCACACGCGGTCCCCGAGTCCGAGGATCCGATGGGACCGCAAGCCCGTCAGGAAGATGCCGAGTTCATCGGCCTCCCAGGTCTCCCGCGTCCTGCGTTCGAGCTGCTCGCGGCGTACCATCCCATCCACGAACGGGTCGTCGAGGCGCACGAAGATCCCCGTATCGACGATCCCGGTGATCGTGCCCTGGATCCGATCTCCGATCCGGTCACGCATGTACGCGGCGGCGAACAGGGCCTTGGCGTCCTGTTCGGCCCCGGCGCTTTGACGCTCACGCGCGCTTGCGTGGTGGGCCCATGTCGCCGCTTCCTTGCGGTGCGGGTACGGCAAGGCCGCCCCACCCCCGGACGGCCGGCCACGGGCGGCGAGAAAGCGCTTGATCACACGGTGCGTGACGAGGTCCGGGTAGCGGCGGATCGGACTCGTGAAGTGCACGTAGGTCGGAGCAGCCAGCGCGAAGTGCCCGATGTTGACCACGTCGTACTCCGCCTGCGCCATCGCCCGCAGCAAAAGCCCGTGGAGCACCTCGCGCTTGTCGTGATCCTCCACCGCATCGAGGAAGCGCCGGACCCCCTTGGGGGTGGACAGCTTCTGCGGATCACAGGAAACTCCCAAAAACTCCGCCGCCGCCGCAAACCGCGCCACGCGCGCCTCGTCCGGCTTGTCGTGGATGCGATAGATCACGGGCAGGTCGTGCTCGGCCGCAAGCCGCGCCACGGCCTCGTTGGCGGCGAGCATGAACTCCTCGATGAGGTTGTAGGCGCGAGCGATCTCGCGGCTCGCCCGCGCGGAGTAGATGCGCCGGATCCGGTGCGGATCGTCCTCGTCCAGCAAGATGCGGGACTCGGGCAAAGAAAGCTCGATGGCGCCGCGCCGCAGCCGCACCCGGCGCAGACGGTCGGCGGCCGCACGCAGCAGGACGATACGCTCGCGGACCGCCGCCGGAAGCTTGCGCCGCCCGGCCAGTTCGCCGGCGACTTGCTCGTAGGCCAGGCGCTTGCGGCTGTGGATCACCGCCGCACGCACCTTCGATCGCACGACGTTGCCACGGGCGTCGATGTCCATCGTCACGACCATGGCGCAGCGATCGCGGCGGGGCACGAGGGAACAGATCCCGGCGCTGAGCACTTCCGGCAGCATGGGCACGGCGCGGTCCGGCAGATACGTGGAGAAGGACCGCCTGCGCGCCTCGGCGTCGATGGCCGTCCCCGGGCGGACGTAGTGCGAGACGTCGGCCACCGCCACGTGTACGCGCATCCGTGCGCGCTTGGGGTCCTTGCCGAGCAGTTCCACGCACACCGCGTCGTCGAAGTCGCGGGCGTCGTGGGGGTCGATGGTCATGAAGGGCAGGTCGGTGAGGTCTTCGCGATCTTCGCGGTCGGCACGGCGAAGCTGCGACGGGACGCTCGCGGCCTCGTCCTCCACCTCGGGGGGAAAGGTGTCGTCGATGTCGTGCTCGACGAGGATCTTGGCCTCCTCCGCGGCCAGGCTGCCGGGCCGGCCGAGCAGGCGATCGACCTCCACGGTCATGGCCTCGTTGCCGGGCAGGGGGTAGTCCACGATGGATCCCACCACCAATTGGCCGCCGTAGGACTTCGGCACCCGGCCGAGGGCGCGCACCTCGAACCGCGCCATGCGGGGGTCGTCCGGCTCGACGAACCAGTCACGCCCCCGGCGAACCAACACGCCGGTCACGCGCGTGCGCTGCCGCGCCAGCACCGAGCGCACGTACCCTTCCCGCCCGCGGGCCGCCGCCCGCCACGACACGAGCACCGTATCGCCGTCGAGGGCGCCACCCAGTTGCCCGGGCGGGACGAAGACGACCGTGTCCCCCACCTCGGCCTCGACGAACCCGTACCCCGCCGGGTGCACGGCGAGGGTCCCACGGACGAGCCCCCCCTCCGCCGCACGGTGCCGCGGGACCTCGGCGCGCGGCGTCCGGCGCCCCCGCCGGTCGCTGGGGGGTCGGTCCGAGGAGGAACGGGTGCGACGCGGCTTGCGCTGCGCCGCCTTCTTGCGCCTTGCCATGGCGGGCGAGCGTGGCACGGGCCCTGGAGGGACGCAACGAGGACCTGCCGTACCGATGGTCCCCGGCTACGGCCCTTCGACGATCCCCCGCAACACCCCGTCGTCGGCCCCCACCACCAGGGTTCCCTTCGGCGAAATGGCCACGCTCGCGTCCACGTCCGCGCCCAGATCGAGGGCCCAGAGCACCCGCCCCGACGGGTGGACGGCGTAGAGGTGGTCATCCTGGGACCCGAAGTACACCACGTCGTCGCCGTCGAGCACCGGCGACGACATGATCGGACCGCCGGTCGAGAGCGTCCAGGCCAGGTCTCCGTCGGGCGTGAGCACATGCAATCGTCCATCGAAGGACGTTGCGTAGACGTGTCCGTCCTTCGAGACGGCCACGGCAGACCGGATGTCGCGATCGGTGCGGTAGCGATAGGCGAGGCGTCCGTCGGGGGTGACCGCGTAGACGGATCCGTCGTCGGCCCCCACCAGGATGCGACCGGCGGCGTCCAGGGCCGGGGATCCGTCCACGTCCGCGGCGACCGCAAACGACCAGCGCAAGGTGCCGTCGAACCGAAGCGCCCACAGGCCGCGCCCCTGCGTTCCCACGTAGACGCCGTCGTTCGTCACCAGCGGCGTCGAGAAGACGTGCGGTGCGCGTTCGGGCGGGGGCGGGTGGTGGAAGATCACCTCGCCCGATGGCCGCAGGCGATACAGGCCATCGGCCCCGACGAACAGGGTGCCGTCGAAGCCGACGGTTGGTCCGCCGTCCACGTCGCAGCGCGCTCCCTCGGGGCCCGGCTTGCGCACCCCTTCGCACCGCCCGAGCCGGTGCCGGGCCACGATTGCGCCGTTTCCCGCGTCGAGCACGTACAGCACGTCGTCGTCGGCCCCCACGTAGACCCGACCCGCCACGATGGCGGCGGTCCCCCAGACCATCCCGCCGAGTTGGGTGTCGAAGGCGAGGCGGCCCGCGCCGGGGCCGTCGGAGACCACGGCGACGAAGCGGCCGCCATGGGTGCCCACGTAGGCCCACACTGCCTCCCCATCGTCCCCAGGCGGCCGGGCCAACGCCGCGCGTGCGAACACTACGCTGCCCAGCGACACGGACCAGGCGACCGTCGGGTTCGCGTGCGGGCCGCGCACCGAGATCGGCATGCCCCCGGGCCCCCCGCGGCGAAACGCGCCCGGCGGCGCCAGCGGCTTGGCAACCGGCGCCCCCTCCCGGGCGGCTGGGGGCGGCGGGGCGGCCTCGGGAGACCGGCAGCGCCCCTCGACGCACACCCGTGCCCCCTTGCAGTCGGTGTCCTTGCCGCACCCGGACCGGTCCCGGCACCCCGCCGGACCGGTCCCGAACCACACTGCCGCGATGAGGGCGAGGGCGCCCGAGCGCGCGCGCGCGCACGAGCGTCGGCCGGGTTCGGCGGCCCCGGTGTGCTTTGACAGGTGGAACACCCGGTGGTACGGGTACCGAAAGAACCCGCTTTCGACCACCTGCCCGCGGGCCGGTTTCTTTCACCGGCCCCACCTAGGACTGACCATGGCCACACGTTCGGCCTCGCGCGTCAAGAAAGACGCGGCCGTCGAAGAGATCTACTACAGGAAGGGAGACATTGATTTCTGCTTCCTCTTGAACCGCAGGCACCACAACCTGCGGGTCTTCGACTACCGCGTCGGCAATTACCAGCAAAAAAGGGACTTTTTCGACCGCATCGCGTGGTCCGAGGGCCTCAAGAAGGTCTACACGGTGGTCGAGAAGCAGGACTCGAAAAGCTGGCGAAGCGTGGGGTTTTCCCGCGAGGGGGCGATTCCGGGCTACTTTCGGACGGCGGACGCCTACGTGATGAGCCGGGTCTACACGGACGACGGCGAGCCCATCGCGGGGGGTGCGCCCAAGCTCAACGCCCCCGCGTACAAGCCGAGGAAGGTGGAGACGACGCTCCCCAAGTCGCTGACGTTCGACGTGGTGGAGGACGAGGGGGTGCTCGCCAAGGTGACGCGGACCCACGAGGAAGGCGCGCTCTACGCGCCGTTTCGCCGTGAGGTCTACCGGCCCGACCTCGCGATGAAGGGGCGCGTCGGGCGCCGTGAGTTCTGGGTGGGGGCGGAGACGGACAGTTCCTTCGGCCACGCCAAGATCGACCTGTTGGCTCCCGCCGATGCCCTCGACAAGGATGAGGCCTTCGCCATCTACACGGCGGTGGTCGAGCAGATGATCGCGGAACTGGCCGCACGGGACACGGCGTCGGCGTTCGCGGTCGTCCCGGTGGACGTGGCGCCGGCCAACGAGTTGTTCGCCACCTTGGGCTTTCGCGTGACGGGGCGGCTTACGGACCATCTGGTCCGCGGTTCCGACTACGTGGGCGCGCAGATCTGGCACAAGCGCGTGGTGCACACGCAGACGCCAAAGATCTCCGTCTTCGGCTAGGACTCCGCGAGCCGCTCGATCCCGTCGCCGGACCGGTGGTGCCCCGCGCCTGCACCGCCTCCCGGCCTCCTGGAGGCCCCCAGGATTCCCCCGGGCAGGTGCCGAGCGCCCGACCTTCGACCGGGGACGTGGTGGAGGCCCCACGGCCGCGGAGCACGCGCGGGAACCATCCTGCGGGGATCGCGGCACCCCATGGGCCGAACCACACGCCACCGCAGCGGCCTGGTCCACGAGCCCCTGCGGGGATCGCGGCACCGCATGGGCCGAACCACCCGGGCGGGCGGCCTTCACGGCTGCGCGCTCTCCGCAACCGTTGGGGACCTCGTGCACGGAGACCTTGCGAATCCACCATACGTGTCCATGTTGTCCAGGACGATGCTGAACAATCGTTCGGGGAATCATCCGCCCGATCCATCGGTTGATCCAGGTGTCGTCCGACCCACCGTCACCATGCACGACCGATCCACGAAATCACCCGCACAGAGGCCTCGGGTCCCGCAACCCGTGACGGACCCGCTGACGCGGTACCTGTCCGAGCTTGCGCGCCACGCGGTGATGACCCCGGCGGAGGAGAAGGCGCGCGCAAACGAGATCGCGGCGCTGCGCGGGGCCTACTGGTGCGCGCTCCTCTCGCATCCCCCTTCGGTCGCCCCGATCGTGGCGTTTGCACGGGAGGGCTCCCTCATCGAGCCGCTCGGGGACGGGCCTTTCGACCAGGCCGTCGAGGCGGCGCGCGCGCTGCGCGACCGCGACACGCGGGCGAACCTCCGGGCCTTCGAGGCGGCCACCGCACGCCTGGCGGCCGCGATGGCCTACGCCGACCCCGAGTGCAAGATCGCCGACCCGGTGCGCGCGGACCTCGAGCGCCTCCTGCGGGGAGAGGCCCCCCAGCACCTGTCGATGCGGCGGCCGCCGCGAAACTCCGGTCGCTTCGCCGCCTACGTCGAGCGCACGCGAACGGCCCACCGGCGGCTGTGCCGCGCCCGCGAGGCGTTCGTCCGCGCGAACCTTCGCCTGGTCGTCAAGATGGCCCTGCGCTACCGCGGTGGCCTCTTGCCCCTGCCCGACCTCGTCCAGGAGGGCAACCTCGGCCTGATGAAGGCCGTGGACCGGTTCGACGTGCGCAAGGGCTTTCGTTTCTCGACGTATGCGTCCTGGTGGATCCGGCACGCCATGACACGCGCCGCGGTGAACACGGGGCGAACGATCCGGATCCCGGCGCACCTCGACACCAGCCACGCGAAGATCGCCCGCGCGCGACGGCGGCTGTCCGGCTACCTGGGACGCGCGCCGACCGTGGAGGAGGTCGCGGCGGAGACGGGGTTGTCCCCCGAGCAGGTCGCCGATGCGGAGGAGGCGGTCCGCGCCCGAACCCTGAGCATGGAAACCTCCAAAAGTGAGGAAGAACGAACACCACTGCGGGAGCTGCTGCCCGATCCCAACGGCAACCCCACCCCCGACCTGCTCGCGAACGAGGCTGTGGTGCGCAAGCTCCGCGAGGCCATGAAGGACCTCGCCCCCATCGAGGTGGACATCCTGACGAAGCGCTTCGGCCTCGACGACGGCCGCGAGTACACCCTCGCCGAGGTGGGCCGCACGCACCGGCTGTCCCGCGAGCGGATCCGCCAGATCCAAAACCAGGCGCTGGCGAAGGTCCGCGCCTACCTGGAACACGAGGGCGTCGAGGTCTGAACCGTCGGGCCCGGCGCCCGCGCGCCGGGGCGGACGGGGGTGCCACGCGGGGCGTCCGCCCGCACGAGGCGCAAGGCGCGTTCGAGGTCGGGCGAGGCGGCGCTCGCGGACCGTTCCCCGGCCGGTCCACCGCTGGCACCGGGCCCCGCCGGCGGCCGCTTGACGTCCGTGCGACAGCGTTTACGGTGTCGCCCGAGGAGGTCGCTCGTGCCCAACGCCGCCCCCGAGACCCACCGCTTCGAAGCCGAGGTCGATGCCGTCTTGCGGCTGGTGACGCACGCCCTCTACGCCAACCGCGAGGTCTTCTTGCGCGAGCTCGTGTCCAACGCCGTGGACGCGCTCGACAAGGCACGGATCCTCGCGCTCTCCGGCGAGGCCCTGCGCCCAGCCGAGGGGGAGTCGGCCGTGCGTATCGTGCTGGACCGCGACGCGAAGACCCTCACCGTAGAAGACAACGGCATCGGCATGACGGCCGACGAGGCCCGTGACAACCTGGGCCGGATCGCCCACTCGGGCACCCGCCGCTTCCTGGAGGAAGTGGCCAAGGGAGCGCGCCCGGACGACGCGGCCCTCATCGGCCAGTTCGGCGTGGGCTTCTACGCCAGCTTCATCGTCGCCGACCGCGTGGTGGTGGACTCCCTTTCGGCCCAGCCTGGTGCCGAGGCGGTACGGTGGTCTTCCCGCGGCGACGGGACGTTCACCCTCGAACCGTCCGACCGCACGCGCCGTGGCACGAGCGTGACCTTGCACATCGGCGAAGGCGACACCACCTTCCTCGACCCCGCCGTCGTGGAGCGCATCGTGCGGCGGTACAGTAACTACGTCCTGTATCCCATCGAGTTGGTCGAAGCGGGCAAGGATGCGCCCCCCCGGCGGATCAACGCGACGAAGGCATTCTGGACGCGCTCCCCGAAGGAAGTCTCCGAGGAGGACTACCAGGCGTTCTACCGCGAGTTCATGGGGGGCTTCTTGTTGCCGGGGGACGAACCCCTGACGCACCTGCACTTCTCCATGGACGCGCCGATCCAGTTCGACGCGCTGCTGTTCGTCCCGGGGCGCGCGCCGATGGAGTTGCTCGGTGAGGCGAGCCGCGGCGTGGCCCTCTATGCGCGGCACGTGCTGGTCATGGAGCGGGCCGAGAAGATCGTCCCCGTGTACCTGCGATTCCTCCGCGGCGTCGTGGACTCCGAGGACGTACCGCTGAACGTGTCCCGCGAGACCGTGCAGGATCATCAGTCCGTCAGCGCCATCCGCCGCCAGGTCACGCGCAAGGTCCTCGGCCACCTCGAGACGATCGCCAAGGACAGCCCCGAGACCTACGCGAAGATCTGGGAGCGCTTCGGCGCGTTCCTCAAGGAGGGCATCCACACCGACAACGCCCACCGGGACACCCTGGCGCGGTTGCTGCGCTACCCCACGACCGCCTCGGATGGGGCCCTCGTCTCCCTCGACGAGTACGTGGCCTCGATGCCCGAGGACCAGAAGGCGATCTACTACATCACCGGCGCCTCCATGGAGGAGCTCGCCGCCGCCCCCCACCTCGAGGCGTGCCGGGAGCGCAAGATCCCCGTACTCCTGATGACCGACCCGGTGGACGAGTGGGTCGTCATGAACCTCACCGAGTACGCCGGCAAGCCACTCGAAAACGTGAGCCGCAGCACCTTCGAACTCCCGGCGGGCGACCAGGGCAAGGGCGACGAGGCCGGAGCGCTCTCCCAACTGCTGTCGAAGGCCAAGGCACGGCTCGGTGAGCGCGTCGCCGACGTGCGTGCGTCCCAGCGGCTGCGTTCTTCGGTTTCGTGCCTGGTCGATCCACCCGACGGTATCGGCGCCAACATGGAGCGGATCTTGAAAGCCGCACAACGCCCGGTCTCCGTGCGCCCCAAGATCCTCGAACTCAACCCCCGCCACCGGCTGGTGCAGGCGGCGGAAGCGCTGGCCGACACCGCCCCCGACGACGACCGCTTGCCGGTGCTCATCGACCTCTTCTACGACATGGCCGAACTCTCGCAGGGAACGGTGACGGATCCGAAAGCCACCGTGTCGCGGATCGAGACTGTCCTCGCCCGGTTCGTGCCCCCCGCGGGCGGTTCGTGACGACGGCGCTGCGCACTGTCCCCGCGCCGCAGGCCGGTGGCCTGCTGGTCAACCTGGGCACCCCGGACGCCCCGACGACGGGGGCGGTTCGACGGTACCTGCGCGAGTTCCTGTCGGATCCCCGCGTCGTGGATCTTCCGGCTGCGCTGCGTTGGCCGCTGGTGAACCTGGTCATCGCGCCGTTTCGTGCCCGGCGGTCGGCGGCCGCCTACCGGCGGATCTGGACGCCCGAGGGGTCGCCGCTGCGCGTTTACACGGAAGCCCTCCTGGCCGCCGTGCGCGCCCGGCTGGGCCCGGCCATGCCGGTGGCGCTCGCCATGCGCTATGGCGAGCCCTCCATCGAGGCCCAGTTCGCCCGGCTGGTGGCGGCCGGCGTCCAGGAGATCCGCGTGCTACCCCTCTACCCGCAATGGGCTGCCAGCACGAGCGGTTCCGTGGCGGCTCGCATCTACGAGATCGCGGGCCGTGCCTTCGATCCGCACCGGGTGACCGTGCTGCCACCGTTTTACGACCGCGCTGGCTTCGTGGAGGCGATCGCTACCCGCATCGAGGACGTCCTCGACGCCGCCCCGGTCGAGGCCCTGGTGCTGTCCTACCACGGGCTGCCGGAGCGTCACATCCACAAGTCGGCAAGCCCTGCCGGAACCTGCATGCTCGACGACCACTGCTGCACGGCTCCGGAGGCGGATCCGCCCCGCTGTTACCGTGCCCAGTGCCTGGCGACGACCAAGGCGGTCGTCGCTCGCCTGGCCCGCCCGGACCTGCCCGCGCACACCGCTTTCCAATCGCGGCTCGGGCGCGATCCGTGGCTCGGCCCCACGACCCTCGACATCCTGTCGCAGCTCGCCCGCCAGGGGGTGCGGCACGTGGCCGTGGCCTGTCCCTCGTTCGTGGCCGACTGTCTCGAAACCCTCGAGGAGATCGGGATCCGTGCGACCGAACACTTTCGCGCCGAGGGCGGCCAGGCCCTCCACCTCATCCCCGCCGTCAACGATGCAGCAGCGTTCGCCGACACCGTGGCCGACCTGCTGCGTGGGGCCCGGGCCGACACGGCCCCGGTGGCCGGCGACCTGGCCCCCGGTCCATGCCGGTAGGGCGTGGCGGGTTCCATCACCTGGGACAAACTACGCTTCCCGGCGAGCCCGTGGCCCCCCGCAGGCCCCCGGCGCTCATGCCCCTTCGTGGACGCGACGGCCGGCTTCCCACGAAGGCCACGGGTCGTACACGACACCGGCACGGGAACCGGCCGGCGTTCGGACGAGCTCCGGTCGCACGGTGCCCCGGCGGTCGGGACTCCGCTACGGCGCGCTCGACGGAGGCTCGTTCTTGGAGTTTTTCTTCTTCTCGCGGCGCTGCCGGCGGCGCTCCTTGCGGGCGGCCCGGCGCCGAGCCCGAGATCCGGTTTCCTTGCCGCCGACGGTGATCGCCCCCGCCTCGCGGGCCTGCTCGACGGCGGTCTCGATCCACGCGACGATCTCGTCCGACGCGGGCATGAGGTGGTGGTGGTAGGGCGGGTCGTGGTCCGGCGCCCAGCGCAGGAACATCACCAGCCGTTCCCCCTGCAGACTTCCGGGCAGGTCGTCGTCATCCCGCACGATCACGGTCTGGACGGCGTCGATGTCCTGCGGTACCTCACCCAACAGTGCTTTTTCGATGCGTACGTCGAGATGCTGCTGCTCGTCCCCTCCACCACCACGCCGCCCCCGCGCCCAGACCTGCTCGACGGTCACCAGTAGCACCAGATTCGAAAGCCCCAGCCGCTCGATGAACAACCGCTGGTCCAGCACGTCGTGGGGCGCCCGTCCAACGAGGTTGACCGGCTCCGGCGTGAACCCGTCGTCGAACCCGCGGGAGAGGACTTCTTCCCACGGCGGGGCGTTACGAGGCGGCTGCAGGCTCCCGTCGCCCACACGCCCCACACACCCGGGCCCCGCCCCTGCAACCATCATGACGAGGACGAGCGCGAGATGAACGAGCGACGAACGACGCATGGTCCCCGCAAGCGTAGCCAGATCCCGGATCGATGGAAAGCGACCGTCCTCGGCGCGACGATCGCTGGCCTGGCATGCGCTCCGAAGGGGCCGCCGGCCTTTCCTCCCGCCGCCCCCTCCGTCGTCGCACGCAACGAGGCCGCCGGCGACCCCTACCGGGGCCGCTTTCCGCTCGACGAGGCCCTCGCCGGGCTCGGGCACGGGTCGTCCCTGTGGGCGACCATCGAGACCGATGCGGGCCCGATACCGTGTGAATTGGACCTATATGGCAAACCCCTGACCGTGGCAAACTTCGTGGGGCTCGCCCGTGGACTACGCCCCGTACGGGGGCCCGACGGACGCTTTGCGCCGCTTCCCTACTACGAAGGCAGTGTCTTCCACCGCACGCATCGCGGCCAATTCGTCCAGGGCGGGATGCGCCCCGACCTCGAAGATCCGGGCTTCGTCCTGCAAGACGAGATCTCGCCCGGCGACGACTTCCGAGACGCCGGGGTGCTTGCCATGGCGAACCGAGGTCCCGACACGGGGGCCGCGGAGTTTTTCATCACCCTCGGCGACGCGCGTCACCTCGCGGGGCGGCACACGCCCTTCGGCGACTGCCGGGCCCTGCACGTGGTCTCCGAACTCTCCGAGCGGGTCGCCCGGGGCGGGCAGCCTCGGATCCTCCGCGTCGAGATCACCCGGCAGATCCCGAACGCCCGGTGAGGAACGCCAGCCCCCGCCTGCACCACGCCCCGGCACTTTGAAACCGACGCGCCGGTGCGCTACGAATCCAGCCGACCATGCAGGATCGCAAGCTTCGACCGCACCGCCTCGTCTTCCTCGCCGCCGCCTATTGCGCGTCGGTGGGCTGCGGCGGCGCCCAGCCCACTGCGGACACCCCCTCCAAGGCGCAAAAAGATCCGAAACCGGACTCCCGCGCCGAAGCGAAGAAACCCGCCACGAAGAAGGTCGCCCCTACGAAACCCGCCGATCCACCCAAGCGCAAGCGAGTCTTCCACAAGGGCAAACCGATCCCTCCCGGTCTCTCCCCCGAGGAACTCGTCGAGTACAACCGGGCTCAGGGCGATCCCAAGGCCGATGGTTTCTCCCTGGACGACGCCTTTGCGGGTGATCCGGTCCTCGCGGACAAGTCGAAGGGCAAACTCGTCGCCGAGTTTACGACCACACTCGGGGCGTTCGACTGCGAGTTGTTCGAGGACGAAGTCCCCAAGACGGTCGCAAACTTCGTGGGGCTCGCCCGCGGGACACGCCCGTTCTACGACAAGAAGGCCGACAAGTGGGTCACGCGCCCCTTCTACGACGGCCTGCTGTTCCACCGCGTCATTCGCAACTTCATGATCCAGACCGGCGACCCGCTGGGCACGGGCACCGGCGGACCCGGCTACAACATCGAAGACGAGATCTCGCCGAAGCTCAAGCACGCGGGGCCGGGGGTCTTGTCCATGGCGAACCGGGGCAAGAACACGGGTGCGAGCCAGTTCTTCATCACGGTGCGCGCGACGCCGCACCTCGACGGGAAGCACGCGGTCTTCGGACGATGCCAACCGAAGGTCCCGGTGGCGATCTCGAAGGTCAAGACGGACCGCCGCTTCGACCGTCCCATCGAGCCGGTCAAGATCGAGAAGATCCGGATCGTGCGCAAGAAGAAGCTCGGCGGCAAGGCTGCGTCAGCGGGCTAGGCCGACGACGCGGTAGGCCCCCAGGGGCTTTTCCAGGATGAGAACGAGGACCTCGCGGCCGATCCTCGTGACCGCATAGAGCCGCGGCGCCCCCTCCAGCACCCCGGCCGGGACACCGCCGAGGAGCTTGCGCAATTCGGCGGCCGTCACGACCTTCGATCCCTTCGGGCGCGCCGGCGTCTCTGCGATGATGCTCTCGAGCACGGACACGAGCTCCCGGCGCGTCCGCGCGACGGTACGTCCCGAGACGACGAACGGCAGCCCCGAGCGGGCGGCGGCCCGTCCCGCATCCCCGGCAGCAACGTAGTGGAGCCATGCATCGGCCGCCTTCTTGGCCGCCACGCGATCGTGCGCGGCGTCGGGGGTCGGCGACGGCGCGGCCCCGGCGGCGGATCCCGGCGACGGCGGCCCCGGGGCCTGCGCCTTCGGCCCGGCCGGCGCGACGGGGCCGAAGGGGTCGGCGTGCGGGACACGCCCCGCGGGCCCCCGCGCGAGCCGCCGCACGGCCCCACGGGACGGGCGGACCTCCACGTTCGGATCGGGCCGGTCCCCGCCCGTGCCGTCCAGGATGAACGGCGTCGCCCCGAAGGTCCCGCAGGCCCGCTCGTCGCGGTGAAACGCCCAGTGGATGTAGACCTTTCCGTTGGGGCTGACGATCGAGCGGGGCGGCGGGGGAAACGGCCCCACGGCCCACACGGTCTCGCGCGCCGCGGCGTCGAAGACGAGGTTGCCCGAGGGGCGGACCGTCGTCACCTTCGCGACCGTGCCGTCGCCGTTGAGGACGATCTCGAGGCGCGTCCACAACGAGCGTTTGTTGAGCGGATGGCCGTTGCCCCGGGTGTCGAGCTGGTCGAGGAACCCCCAGGCCCAGGACTCGTGGATCGCCCGGTGGATCGTGGCGATGTAGCGCGCGAAGGGGTGCTTGCGCGACCGAAGCGCCGTTTGATTGCCGGGCCGCACCTCCGGGACCATGTTCTCGAGCGGGGACTGCCAGTGATCGCGCGGGCCGTCCCAGATCCCCGGCTGCTTGGACGCCTGCGCCGACAGCATGTCCCGCTTGGCCTGCACGTCCTTGCCATACAGGGCGTCGAGGTCCTGGCGCGACAGGCGGAAGCGGTTGCGGTCGGCGGGATCGGTGCTGGCGCCCTCGGCCCGCGCCCGCACGACGCTGTCGCGGTGCCGGGCCTTGCGGCCGAGCTCCCCCTGCTCGTCTTGCGAGGCCATCGGGTCGTTTTCGTCCTCGGCGACCCGGTGGCGACGGGGTTCGAGATCCCGCATGGCGAGCAGGCTCTTGCGCCGGTCGGGGGCCTTTTGTCGCTGGTCGTTCGGGCTGCGTTCGACGGCGGGCGCCTTGCGATCGAGGCGACTTTTTCGATCTTCGAGCTGCGCGACCGCCTGCTGCGCCGCCGTACCGCGGCGCTCGTCCTGCGACGGCTCGACCTGCTGCGCCTTCGGCGTCTGGGCGTCGCGCTCGAGGTTCGTCATCTCGGCGCGGGTCTGTTGCGCCACGTCCCGGTTGACGTTCGACAGGTAGTCGTAGGTGTCGGGGACATCCTTCTCGTCCACCTCGTCGGGCTGCTCGACCATCTTCAACTGCTCGAGCACGAAGTGCTGCACCTCTTGCGGCGGCTCGTCCTTGGGCTCCTCCTTCTCCTTCGGCTCCTCCTTTTTCTCCTCCTCGGGCTCGATCAACGGATCGAGTTCGAGTTCGGGTTTCTTCTTCTCGCGCGGCTTCGGGCGCCTGGTGGGGTCGGGTGGCTCGGGAACCGGGGCCTTGGGCGGCGTTGATTCGGGCTCGGGTTCGTCGGTCGGCGGCTCATCGGGCCGTGGGGTGTCGCCGAACGACGCATCCGTAAGGTCGAGGTACGTCACCGTCGGGGGGATCGTCGGCTCCCCCCAGAACAGCAACAGGAACAGCAGCAGGCCGCCCCAGTTCAGGAGCGCGGACAGCAGCAGAAAGAGCGCCCACGCGCTCGTGCGCTTGCGCCGCGAACGCACGGGAGCATCGTAGCAGTCACGCGCGCAAAGAGCCGGCCCGATGCGACCTCAGCGCGTTCAGCGGACTCTGCGATAGACCCCGACCACCTTGCCGAGGATCCCCACGTCGCGAAAGTCCTCCCGGCGCACGTAGATGGGCTCCATGGCGCGGTTGGCCGGCTGCA
>JALSIN010000231.1 GCA_026989935.1 Polyangiaceae bacterium
CCTTGGCGAACGCCTTCGATCAGATCATCCAGGACGCGATCCCGTGCACGCTGACGCTGGACGATCCCCCCACCCAACCGGAGTACGTCGAGGTGCGGGTCGGCGGCACGAAGTGGCCCGAGGTGGCGGACTGCGGCGGGTTGCCCGGCTGGTACTGGTCGAAGCCCTACGAGGAGATCACCCTGTGCGGCACGGCGTGCGACCAACTCAAGCAGAAGGGCACGGCCAGCGTCACGTACGCCTGCCCGGCCGGCTGAATCCCCGGCACGCGCCCGGCGACCACCCCGCCCGCCGCGAGCGACCGCGGCGGGCGGGGTGCGTTCGGCGGCGGCCGCCCCCTGCGGCGGATCTTCGAGGGGTGCGCAGGATCCGCAAAGTCCGGCGCACGGTCGGTTGCCGCCGGGGCCGTCCTGGGCGAAACTTCGGCCCCGCCATGCCGGCAGAGCCCAGCCGCCTGCGGGTCCTTTCGACCCCGCACGACACGCCGAAGGACGCACCCGCGACGCGCTCGCCGGGGGCGACCGTGCGGGAGCTGCGGACTCGCCGCGGGATCAGCCTCGAACAACTCGCGGCGGCGACGAAGATCCCGGTGGCGAGCCTGCGGCACATCGAGGCGGACGAGTTCGACGCCTTGCCCGGGCCGGTGTTCGCCAAGGGCTTCTTGCGCTGCTGCGCCCGCGCGTTGGGTGTGGCGCCGGAGCACCTCGTCGAGCCGTACGAGGACTGGGTGCACCGTGCAGAAGGAGGGGGGGCCCCGCCGACCACCACGGAGGCGCCCCCTCCGGCCCCGGCACCCGCGGCCACGGGGCGGGACGGTCCCCCGGTGGCGCCCGCCCGATCGCGCGGGCCGTCCGGGGCCTGGGCGGCCGCGAAGTGGCGCATCGAGACGGCGAACCTCGCCCTTTGGACGGTCCTGGTGTTGTTCGTGCTGGTGGTGATCTCGGCCGCGTTCCAGCTTGGCGCCGGTAGCCGATAGACCGCGCCCGGGGCCCCACGGTTTGGCGGCCCGCAGCCCCCCGCGTATGCTGCGCCGGACCGTGGTCCGCACCCGCAAACACGACCTGCTCGCCGACGCCCTCGAGGGGAGGGATACGCGGCGGCTGCGCCATCTGCTGGCGCGGCTGGACCCGGTGCAGATCGCGACCCGCCTGGACAACCTTTCGTCCGAGGAGCGGCTCGTCGTCCTGCAGCAGGTGGATCCGGCGTTGCGTGCGGAGGTGCTCGAGTCCATGCGCTACGAGGCCGCCGCGGACGTCGTGCAGCGGCTCGTGCCGGACGAGGCGGCGCGCCTGGTGGACGAGCTCGAGGTGGACGATGCGGTGGACATCCTCGGCCGGCTGTCGAAGGACCAGCTCGAAGACATCCTGGCCCGCCTCGACGCCGAGGATGCCGACGAGCTGCAGGACCTGCTGGCCTACGACGAGAACACCGCCGGCGGGATCATGTCGCCGGAGGTGCTGCGGTGCACCTCGGACGCCACCGTGGCCGAAGTGCTCACCATGCTCCGATCGGCACCGGAGGTGCCGGAGTCGAGCTTCTACGTCTACGTGGTCGAGCCCGACGGCAAACTCATCGGGCAGGTCTCCTTGCGGGCCCTCGTGACGAACGATCCGCAAACCCCCGTCGAGGACATCATGGAACGCGACGTGGTGGCCGTGCGAGCGGAGATGGACCAGGAGGAGGTCGCCGACGTCGTGGGGCGCTATGATCTCGTGAGTGTGCCGGTGGTGGACGGACAGTTTCGGCTGCTCGGCAAGATCGACGTGGACGACGTGCTCGACGTCATGCGCGAGGAGGCCACCGAGGACATCCTGAAAATGGCCGGGGCGGGCGAGGAGTTGGCGGAGGCGCAGTCGTTTCGTTCAGCGGTGAAAGTGCGCAGCCGCTGGCTGTCCGCGGCGGCCTTGGGCGGCCTGTTCGCGGCTCTGAACCTGGCGCAGTTCGAGCATGAGCTCGGCCAGGTGCCGGCGCTTTCGTTCTTCATGCCCGTGGTCGCGGGGATGGGGGGCAACGTCGGCACACAAAGCGCCACCATCGTCGTGCGGGGGCTGGCCGTGGGCTACGTGGGGACCGATCGTCTGTGGCAAGTGGTCGTGCGCGAGATGCTGCTCGGGGCGGTTTTGGGGCTGCTGTACGGCCTGTTGGTCGGGGGGGTGGCGACCCTCATCGGCGGGACGTCCGTCGAGCCGATGCAACTCGGTGCCGTGATCGCGTTGGCCATGCTCGGCTCCATGACGCTCGCGGCCTCCGTGGGAGCGGGCGTCCCGCTGCTGCTCGACCGGCTCGACGTGGACCCGGCCGTGGCGACCGGCCCCTTCGTCACCACCACGGTGGACGTACTGGGATTGTTGCTCTACCTCGGGCTCGCGCGGGTGTTGCTCGGCGTCGGAGTGTGAACGTGGCGCGTGGCGGGGTCGTGCGAAAAACGGTGTCGGATGCGGCGGTGGTGCTGCGTACCGGCGCCCTGGGCGAGGCCGACCGGCTCGTGACGGTGCTGTTGCGTGAGGTCGGGAAGGTCCGTTGTGCCGCCCGCGGGGCGCGAAAGAGCCGCCGCCGCTTCGCCGGTGGCCTGGGCCCGGGGGTGCGCGGTCGCGCCGAGGTGGCGCTCGCGCCGAGGGGGCTGGCGCGCCTTCTTTCCTTCGAGGCCGCCCTGGGGGCGCAGGCGCTTGGCCGGGATCTCGAGGTCTTTGCGTGCACGGCCTATCTCGCCGAGCTCACGGATG
>JALSIN010000232.1 GCA_026989935.1 Polyangiaceae bacterium
GGCGTCTTCGTTGACCCAGACGGTCTCGTGTTTCGTACCACGGAAGACGATATCCACGTTGGGGGGGTGCTCGGTGATGTCCGTGGACTCGACGAAGGTGGCGAGCTCGGCGCCGGCGCCGGCGCCGTCCATGTGGACCTCGAAGGCGGCGTAGGTGCCCCACGGCAGGTGGAAGGCGAACCCCAGGTAGCCTTCCACGTCCGCCACCTGGACGATCTCCACCTCGCCCTTGCCGCCGAGGATCTTCGCCGAGCGGCGGCCCTTGCCCTTGCCGTCGCCCTTCCACGGGCCGCACACGGGCATCTGTGCGTAGCGACGCCGGCAGTAGGTCGCCAGGTCGTCGAGGGGGCCCTGCATCGGGATCGCCCGTGGGTCGGCGTCCGGGGCGGGGGCGGAGGTCCCTTGCGGCGCGGTCCCGGCGGAGACGGGCCCGGCGGCGGTCTGGGGCTGCCCGTCACCGTCGCCTGGCCGGCCGCTCGGTCCGGCGGCGGTCTGGGCCGGCGCGTCGCTTCCTGCGGCGGCGGCTCGGGCGCTGGGAGCGTCCGCGGCCGGCGCCGGTTCCTGCTCGGGGGCGCGGCCGCAGACCCGATCGTAGCAGCCGAGGCCCTCCTGGCAGTCCGCCGCGCGCAGGCACGACTCGCCGGGCCCGCCGCGGCGGCGGTCGCCGCAGCCGGACCCGCAGCACAGGGCGGCCAACCAAAGGAACGCGCTCGTTCGGGGGAGGTGTCGCAACCGGTCCATCGCCGCCAGCGTACCACGGCGGCCGGCGGCGGCGGCCCGCCCGGCGCGTGCCGTGGGGAGGCGCCGGCCGCTTCAGGCGTCGGGGCCTGGTGCGGCGCGGGCCCGCTCGGTGCGTGCCGTGTCGAGGTCCTCGTGGGGCGGGGCCGCGTGGTGCCGGGCGGCGGCCCGCCCGTCGCGCGGCGTGTGGAGGTCGTCGTGGTGCGGGGCCGCGTGGTGCCGGGCGGCGGCCCGCCTGTCGCGTGGCGTGTGGAGGCGCCGCCGGCTTCGGTCGTCGGGGCCTGGTGCGTCGGCGGCCCGCCCGTCGCGCGGCGTGTGGAGGTCGTCGTGGGGTGGGGCGGCGTGGTCCCGGGCGGCGCCCCGCCCGTCGCGCGGCGTGTGGAGGTCGTCGTGGGGTGGGGCGGGGTGGTCCCGGGCGGCGGCCCGCCCGGTGCGTGGCGTGTCGAGGCGCCGGCCGCTTCGAGCGCCGGGGCCTGATCTGGCGGTGGCCCGTCCGGTGCGGGCCGTTTCCGGGTGGGCCCGGCGCCGGGCCGACGGGTCGCTCAGCGGCGGCGGTTTTGGACGTGGATCGCCTCGCCCAGGGCGTGCTTGGCGGCCTCCATGACCGCCTCGCCCAGGGTCGGGTGGGGGTGGACGGTCAGGGCGATGTCCTGGGCGAAGGCGCCCATCTCGATGGCCAGCGCCGCCTCGGAGATGAGGTCGCTGGCCTCGGGCCCGGCGATGTGGATCCCGAGCACGCGGTCGTCCTTGGCGTCGATCACCACCTTCACGAAGCCGTTCGTCTCGCCGATCGCCATGGCGCGCCCGCTGGCCGCGAAGGGGAACTTGCCCACCCGCACGTCGAGGCCCTTTTCCCGGGCCTCGTCCTCGCCGACCCCGGCGCTGGCGATCTCCGGCTCCGTGAACACCACCGCCGGGATCACGCGCGCGTCGTCCACGGCGTTCTTGCCGGCGATCACCTCCGCGACCACCTCGCCCTCGTGGCTGGCCTTGTGGGCGAGCATGGGCTGGCCCACCACGTCCCCCACGGCGTAGATCCCCGGCACCTTCGTCTGCTTGCACGCGTCCACGGGCACGAAGCCCTTGTCGTCCGTCGCAAGACCCACCGCGGCGAGGTCGAGTCCTTCGGTGATCGGGCGGCGGCCGACGGCGACCAGCACCACATCCGCGACGACCTCCTCGGTGCGGTCGCCCACGCGCACCTGGACGGCCGCCTTGCCGTCCTTCTCGCGCCAGCCCTCGGCGCGTGCGTTCGTCAGGATCCGGCCGCCGTCCTTTTCGATCTGCCGTGCGACCAGCTTCGCCATGTCGGCGTCCACGGCGGTCAGGACCCGGTCGAGCCCCTCGATGACGGTCAGCTTCGACCCGAGGCGCTGGAACGTCTGCCCCAGCTCGAGGCCGATGTACCCGCCGCCGATGACGGCGAAGGATTCGGGCACGCGGTCGAGGTCCAGGGCGCCGGTGCTGTCCACGATGAAGCGGCCGTCGGGCGCAAAGCCCGGGATCTCCACCGGCAAGGAGCCGGTCGCGATCACCACGTGTTCGGCGACGACCACGTCCTTCGATCCGTCGGGGTTCGTGATCTCCACCTTCGTGCGGTCGCCGTCGCGGCCGAGGAAGCGGGCCGTACCCTCGCGGTACGTGGCGCCGTTGGCCTTGACGAGCATGCGCACCCCGCCCGTAAGCTTCTGGATGATCCCGCCCTTCCAGGCCTGCATCGCGGTCATGTCCACCGTCGCGTCGCCGAAGGTGATCCCCATGGCGGTGGCGTGGCGGCCCTTTTCGAGGGTCTTGGACGCGCTGATGAGGGCCTTCGAGGGGATGCAGCCCACGTTGAGGCACACGCCGCCGGCCTTGGCCTTCTCGACGAGGATCGTGGGGACACCGAGCTGGCCCAGGCGGATCGCGCAGGGATAGCCGCCGGTGCCGGCGCCGATGACGAGGGCGGTGGTTTCGAGGGTGGCCATGGGACGCTCC
>JALSIN010000233.1 GCA_026989935.1 Polyangiaceae bacterium
AAGCCGAAAGGGAAAGAGGTAGGGGATGACGACCGCGCGCCTTCGATACCTCCGTATCGCCCCGCGCAAGATGCGGGTGTTGGCCGACATGGTGCGGGGCAAACCCGTGGTCCAGGCCATCGAGGAGCTGCGTTTCACGCAGCGATCCGGGGCCCGCCCGCTGTTCAAGCTCCTGGTATCGGCCGTGGCCAACGCCGAGCAGGCGGGCGATGCCGACCTCGATCGACTCTATATCGAACGGATCACGGTGGACCAGGGGCCCACCCTCAAGCGATGGCGCCCCCGCGCCATGGGCCGCGCCACGCGAATCGAAAAGAAGACGAGCCACGTCATCGTCGAGCTCGGGGAGAGAACCTAATGGGTCAGAAAACGCATCCAGTCGGGCTTCGTCTCGGCATCGTCAAGACCTGGAACTCGCGCTGGTACGAGGACGGAAAGTACCGGCAGTGGTTGCACGAGGACCTGCGCCTGCGATCGTTCATCAAGCGTAAGTTGCACAGCGCGAGCATCGCAGAGATCCAGATCGGGCGCGCCGCTGCGAAGGTGACGATCCAGATCTTCTCCGCGCGGCCCGGGGTCATCATCGGAAAGCGCGGCGCAGGGGTCGAGGCGCTCAAGAAAGAGGTTCAGAAAATGACCAGCTCGGAGGTCTTCATCGACGTCCGGGAGGTCCGCAAGGCAGAGGTCAACGCCCAGTTGGTCGCTGAGAACATCGCGCAGCAACTGGAGCGGCGGATCGCCTATCGCCGGGCGCTCAAGCGGGCCGTCCAGACGGCCATGAAGTTTGGAGCGAAGGGGATTCGAGTGCACGCGGCCGGACGGCTCGGTGGCGCCGAGATGTGTCGTCGGGAATGGTACAGGGACGGGCGGATCCCCCTGCATACGTTGCGGGCGGACATCGAGTACGGCTTCACCGAGGCGGTGACGCCGGCAGGCAACATCGGGGTCAAGTGCTGGATCTTCAAGGGAGAGGTCTACGACCACCGTGGCGCTGGCCCGCACACCCAGGAACCGCGCTTCAACGAGGCGGGCGCGTAGCGCCCGGGATGCGGAGACGATCGAATGCTTTCTCCCTCGCGAGTCAAGTACCGCAAGGTCCAAAAGGGCCGGATGAAGGGCGCTGCCAAGGGCGGCACGAGCGTGGATTTCGGAGACTACGGGCTTCAGGCCCTCGAGTGCGGCTGGATCACGGCGCGGCAGATCGAGGCCGCCCGTATCGCCATCAACCGAAGCATCCGCCGGGGTGGCAAGGTCTACATCCGCATCTTTCCGGACAAGCCGATCAGCAAGAAGCCGGCGGAAACGCGCATGGGGAAGGGGAAGGGGGCGCCCGAGTACTGGGTCGCAGTCGTTCGGCCCGGCCGGATCCTGTACGAGATCGAAGGCGTGTCCGAAGAGGCGGCCCGCAAGGCGCTCCTGCGCGCTCACCACAAGCTCCCGATCAAGACCCGATTCGTGAAGCGGGAGGATTGACCGTGAAACCCTCGGAACTGCGAGACAAGACGAACGACGAGCTTTGTGAGCTCGAAAGCACGCTGCGACGCAAGCTCCTCAAGGAGCGGATGGCCTCGGCTGCGCAGCGCCCGGTCCGCCCGGCGGAGATTCGCACGTTGCGGCGCGATATCGCGCGCATTCGCACGATTCTCCACGCGCGCACCATCGGAAAGGAGACTTCCCCGTGACCGACGCGACCCAAACGCAGAAAAGAGAGCGCCACAAGCGTGTCCTGACGGGGACCGTCGTGTCCGACAAGATGGACAAGACGGTCGTCGTCCAGGTCGTCCGGCGCTACCGTCACCCGAAGTACAAAAAGTACGTGCACGAGCGGGCGAAGTACAAGGCTCACGATCCTACGAACGATGCGCGCGTGGGCGATACGGTCCGAATCGTGGAGTCGCGTCCCTTGTCACGAAACAAGCGCTGGCGGCTTCAGAGCGTCGTGGAAAGGGCTCCGTTGTCATGATCCAGGTGGAATCCATCCTTGACGTGGCGGACAACTCCGGCGCACGCAAGGTCAAGTGCATCAAGGTGCTGGGCGGGTCCAAGCGGCGCTACGCCAACGTGGGGGACGTGGTCGTGGTAGCCGTGCGCGAGGCGATGCCCAACAGCAAGATCAAGAAGGGCTCGGTCATGAAGGCCGTGATCGTGCGGACGCGCAAGGGCCTGCGTCGCGAAGACGGCAGCGTGATCCGGTTCGACAACAACAGTGCGGTGCTGATCGACAATCAGCGCCAGCCGGTTGGTACCCGGATTTTCGGACCCGTGGCGCGTGAGCTTCGTGGCAAGCGGTTCTTGAAAATCATTAGCCTTGCGCCGGAGGTGCTGTGATGCGCAGGATCAAAAAAGGCGACAAGGTCGTCGTCGTGGCCGGCAAGGACAAGGGCCACACCGGCGAGGTCTTGCGGGTCTATCCGAAAGACGACCGCGTGCTGGTGGCTGGGGCGAACGTTCGCACCAAGCACATCAAGCGGACGCAGGAGAACCCGCAGGGCGGACGCGTCCAAAGAGAATTCCCCATCCATATCTCGAACGTCATGCTGGCGGACCCGAAGACCGGCAAGCCCACGCGCGTTCGGATCCACACGCTCGAAAGCGGCCGTCGCGTGCGAATCGCGGTGCGCTCGGGTGAACAGATCGACGAGTAGGAATCATGGCTCGAGGCGTAGCAACGCAGAAGAAAAAGAAAGACCAGGGGTTTCCCTATCGTTTCCCGAACGTCATGGACGGGCGGGAGGCCCGGGGCCCGAGCGACCGTCCCCGGCTGCTCGTCAAGTACGAACAGCAGGTGCGTAAGGCCCTGTCGGAGCAGTTCGACTACAAGAATCCGTATCAGGTGCCACGCCTGGAGAAGATCGTGCTCAACATTGGCCTCGGCGAGGCCGCGCGCATGCCGAAGCTGCTCGAACAGGGGTTCGATGCGCTCGGGCGCTTGTCGGGGCAGCGCCCGGTCGTGACGCGAGCCCGGAAGTCCATCGCGGGTTTCAAGTTGCGCGAGGGGATGAAGATCGGGTGCATGGTCACCCTTCGTGGCCTGCGGATGTGGGACTTCCTGGACAATTTGGTGTCCGTGGCGCTCCCGCGGACCCGTGACTTTCGGGGGATCTCACCGCGCGCCTTCGACGGGCGCGGAAACTACACCCTCGGGATCCGGGAGATCTTGATCTTTCCGGAGGTGGACATCGACCGCCTCGACAAGGTCCCGGGCATGAACGTTTGCATTCACACGACCGCCGATACGGACGAAGAGGCATTCGCGTTGCTGGACGCGCTGGGAATGCCTTTCCGGAAGGCCAAGGCGTAAGGAAGAGGGGGTTCACCATGTCGATGACCGATCCCATCGCCGATATGCTCACGCGGATCCGCAACGCCGTGATGGCGCAGCACCAACGCGTGCGGATTCCCGCATCGAAGCTCAAGATCGCGATTGCCGAGATTTTGCACCGCGAAGGCTACATCGAAGACTTCAAGATCGAAGAAGACGGCCCGCGCCGATGGATTGACGTGTCGCTGAAGTGGGAAGGCAAGCAAAACGCCATCGAGGGCCTCGAGCGCGTTTCAAAGCCCGGGCAACGGCAGTACGCCGGTCGCCGGGAACTCCCGAAGGTCCGCAACGGCCTCGGAATCCTGATTGTGAGCACCTCGCGAGGGGTGATGACCGACCACGACGCGCGCAAGGCGGGCGTGGGCGGCGAACTCTTGTGCAGCATCTGGTAGCGAAGAAGGGCCAACGACCATGTCGCGCATCGGAAACGCTCCCGTCTCCATCCCCAAAGGGGTGAGCCTGAACCTCGAAGGTCGGACCGTGAAGGTCAAGGGGCCCAAGGGCGAACTGTCCTTCGAACTTCCCGATGGGATCGACTGCGCCGTCGAGGGGAGTCAGGCGCGGTTTACTCGATCGTCGAACGCCCGCCCCTACCGCGCGAAGCACGGCATGGCGCGCGCCATCGTGGCGAACATGGTTCACGGCTGTGCGACGGGCTGGACTCGTAAGCTCGAGATCAACGGTGTGGGATACCGCGCCGCGGTCAGCGGGGACGGGTTGGACCTCACGCTCGGCTTTTCCCACCCGGTCCGGCACCCCCTGCCGAAAGGGGTGTCGGCGCAGGTCGAAAAGGATGGCTCCATCGTCCTGACCGCGGCCGACAAGGCGCTGCTGGGACAGGTGGCGGCGGAGATACGACGCTATCGTCCGCCGGAGCCCTACAAGGGCAAGGGGATCAAGTATGCCGAGGAGCGCATTTTGCGCAAAGAAGGCAAGAGTGGCAAGAAGTAGCCGCTTTCCGAAGGACGCTTCAACATGGCAACGAACGACGCGATCAGAAAGCGCATGCGCCGCAAGGCGCGGATCCGCAAGAAGGTGGCGGGGACGGCCGACCGGCCCCGCCTTACGGTTTATCGCAGCAACAAGCACATCTATGCCCAGGTCATCGACGACCTGGCTTCGCGCTCCATCGTCGGTCTTTCCGACCGGTCGGCAGCCGCCAAGGCGGAGGGCGACAAGTCGGCGCGCGCGCGGGCCGTCGGCGCGGCGATCGCGAAGCTGTGCCGGGAAAAGGGCATCGAGCGGGTCGTCTTCGACCGGAATGGATACAAATACCATGGCCGCGTGCGGGCTCTTGCCGAAGGCGCCCGTGAGGGCGGCCTGGAGTTCTAGGACGAACACATGAAAGTCGATATCGAATCCCTGGGTGACATCGTAGATCGCGTGGTCTTCCTGAACCGCGTGGCGAAAGTGGTCAAAGGTGGCCGCAACTTCTCGTTTACGGCGATGGTGGTCGTGGGGAACGAGCGGGGGTGGGTCGGTGTGGGCCACGGGAAGGCCCGCGAGGTGCCCGAGGCCATCCGCAAGGCCAACGAGATCGCGCGACACAACATGTTCGAGGTGCCCCTGGCCGGCGCCACCGTGCCGCACGACGTGATTGGGCGCCACGGGGCGTCGAGCGTGCTTCTTCGCAAGGCGAGTCCGGGGACCGGGGTCATTGCAGGGGGGGCCGTGCGCGCCGTCGTCGAGTGCGCAGGGATTCACGATGTGCTGAGCAAGTCGCTCGGTTCAGGCAATCCGCTCAACGTCGTCTACGCGACCATCGAGGCCCTAAAGCAGCTTCGGAGCCCCGAACAGGTCGCCCGGCGGCGCGGCGTCCCTGTCGAAGAACTCATGGAGCGCTATTGACGATGGCGAAGAAGATCAAGGTAACCTTGGTGCGCAGCACCATCGATAGGAAGGCATCCCAGAAGGAGACCGTGCGTGGTCTCGGGCTACGGCGCCTGCACCACACGGTGGTGCTCGAAGACACGCCAGCCGTTCGCGGTATGATCCGCAAGGTGCAGCACCTGCTCACCGTCGAACCCGCCGAGTAGCCTGGGCGACGCCAAACCAAGGAAAGAGGATGAACCATGGGCACCACGCTACACACCCTTCGGCCCCCTGAGGGCGCTCGAAAGCGGAAGAAACGCGTCGGCCGGGGCATCGGGTCGCACCGCGGCAAGACCTCCGGGCGGGGGATGAAGGGGCAACTTGCCCGCCACAACGCCATGCCCGTGGCCTTCGAGGGCGGTCAAAACCCGATTCACCGTCGCGTCCCGAAGCGCGGCTTCGTGCGGGTCGAGAAGGTCGTGGCCTTCGGGGTCAACCTCGGTCGCCTCGACGCGCTCTTCGATGCAGGCTCGGAAGTGACCCTCGAGACCCTTCGGGAGCGCGGGATCGTGCCCAAGAAGGCGACGATCGTAAAGCTCCTGGGGGATGGGGAGATCACCAAGCCGATGACGGTGCGGCTGCACCGGGCCAGCGAGTCGGCGCGCCGCAAGCTCGAAGCCGTTGGCGGCACGTTCGAGGCGGTCGAGGTCGGCAAGTAGCGCAACTGGCGCACCTTTTGTCAGACGGGGCGGACCCCGCGGTACGATCCGCAGGCTTCGCCCCGTCGGCGTTCGGGTCCTCGCGGCCGGAGCGCCCCGCCCGATCCCCCCGCCTCCTTCCCCCTCGAGTCGAAGTCGCATGAACGTCCTCATCAACATCTTCAAACTTCCGGAACTTCGCCGGCGCGTGCTGTTTACGCTCGGGATGTTGGCGATCTACCGGCTGGGGGTGTTCATCGCCGTCCCCGGGGTCGATCGGAAGGTCATGGCGGAACTCGTGCAGCAAGGGCAGGGCGGGTTCCTGGGCTACTTCAATATGTTCACCGGCGGGGCGCTCGAGCAGCTTTCGATCTTCGCCCTCGGCATCATGCCGTACATCAGCGCGAGCATCATCATGCAGCTGATGACCGTTGTGATTCCGAGACTCGAGCAGCTCAGCAAGGAGGGGGAAACGGGTCGGCGGAAGATCAACCAGTACAGCCGCTACGGGACCGTGTTCCTCTCGGTGGTCCAGGGCTATTTCATCGCGAGCTGGCTCGAATCGCAGAACACGGCGGGGCAGACGCTCGTCCTCGAGGAGGGGCTGCCGTTTCGCCTCATGACGGTGCTGACCGTCACCGGCGGCACGGTGTTCTTGATGTGGTTGGGCGAGCAGATCACGGAGCGGGGGATCGGCAACGGGATTTCCCTCATCATCTTTGCCGGGATCATCGCGAACCTTCCGGTGGCAATTTACCAGCTCCTGCAGAAGGCGCAGGACGACCCCGAGAACTTCGGTCCCATGATGCTGGGCATCCTGTTCGCCATGGCCATTGCCGTCATCGCGTTCATCGTGGTCATGGAGCGGGGCCAGCGACGAATCACGGTCCAGTACGCCAAGCGCGTCGAAGGCCGCCGGATGTTCGGAGGCAGCGCGAACTACCTGCCCTTGCGGATCAACTCCGCCGGCGTGATTCCCCCGATCTTCGCCTCCTCGATTCTGATGTTCCCGAACCAGATCGCGGGCATGACACAGAACCCGATTTTGCAGGATCTCTCGGGGGCGCTTCGCTACGACGGGTGGCTGTACAGCGCCGTGTACGTCGCGCTGATCATCTTCTTTACCTTCTTCTATACGGCCATCCAGTTCAACCCGGTGGACGTGGCGGACAACCTGAAGAAGCAGAACGCGTCGATCCCCGGCATTCGCCCGGGCAAGCGTACCGCCGAGTACATCGACTACGTCCTTACGCGGCTGACGTTCGTGGGGGCCTGGTACATCTCGGCGGTGTGTGTCCTGCCGACGTTCCTACAGGTCAAGTTCAACGTCCCCTTCTACTACGGCGGGACCTCGTTGCTCATTGTCGTCGGGGTCGCGCTCGACACGGCACAGCAGATCGAGTCGCACCTCGTGACGCGCTCCTACGAGGGCTTCGCAGGACCGCGCGGATCGCGGGCCCGGCGCCGACGTAGCTAGGGCCCCTGCCCTCGTCCGACTCTTGCCGCGTCGTGGGGGAGACCCCGCGCGGCGCCTGTGGACCCCGACCGACAGCACTCCGAAGGGGGCGATTGTCTCTTGCCCCCCCAGGGGCGGGTCGTGCGGGCCGTTGATGCGCCCGACGCGGCGGCCGGCGTGGTGCTTGGCCGCGAGCGGATGGCTCGCTGCCTCCGTCCGAACGAGGCAAGGCGCAATCCGGCGATCCGTGGCATCCTGGTGACGATGGGACCGGCGCGCGGTGCCTCGGGCTCCCTCGACGACCCCCGGCCGGGGGACGTGGCCACGCTGTCTGCGGACGTTGGAACCCGGGGCGGCGCCGGAGCCCCGGTGGAGGGCCGGGCGCAGATGGGGCCTGGCTCCCAGGGCCGTGGGCGGTCGCACGCGGTGGCGCCGGGGGATCGCATCGGCCGCTTCGTCGTGCTGGCGAAGATCGGTGCGGGCGGCATGGGCGTCGTGTACGCGGCGTACGACCCGGAACTCGACCGCCGAGTGGCGATCAAGCGGATTCGCGACCGTGGACGGCCCGATGACGTGCGTCGGATTCGCCTGCAGCGGGAGGCGCAGGCGATGGCGCGCCTTTCCCACCCGAACGTGATCACGGTCTACGACGTCGGCGAGTTCGAAGGGGACGTTTACGTGGCGATGGAGTTCGTCGAGGGGGACACCCTCGGTGCCTACCTGCGACAGCGCCAGCCCTCCGTGCGTGAGATCATCCGCATCTTCTGTGCGGCGGGGCGGGGGCTCGCGGCCGCCCACGCCGCCGGTCTCGTTCATAGAGACTTCAAGCCGGACAACGTCCTGATCGATGCCGCCGGGCGCGTACGTGTGATGGACTTCGGTCTCGCCACCGTGACCGAAGCGTGCATCGCTCCTTCGTCGAGTGAACGGGAACTCCCCGATCGTGTGGCCGATGCCCGCCCCGACCTCGACGCCCGGACTGGGCGGCGGGACGTCTTGAAGCCCCCGAGGTCGGTCACGGCTTCGTCGTCCGAGGCGTTCGCCCCGCTGACCCGGACGGGGGCGCTGCTCGGCACGCCGGCTTACATGAGCCCCGAGCAGCACCTCGGTGCGCAGGCGGACGCCCGCAGCGACCAGTTCAGTTTCTGCGTGGCGCTGTTCGAAGCGTTGTGGGGCAAGCGGCCGTTCGAGGGCGATCAGGTGGCCTCGCTCGCACTCAACGTGGTGCGTGGCCGGGTACGGCCCGTCCCTTCCACGCCGCGTGTCCCGGCGCATGTGCGTCGTGCCGTCCTGCGAGGGCTGTCGGCGAACCCCGACGAGCGCTTCCCGTCCATGGACGAACTGCTGGCCGAGCTCGAACGCGACCCTGGGCGGCGGCTACGAAGGCTCGCGATCTGGGGACTCGTGGCCAGTGCCGTGGGCGGAACCCTGTGGTGGGCGGAAGCGAGGCGAGTCCGTGCCTTCGAGGCATGTGCAGGGGCTGCCGCACCCATGCAGCGTGTATGGAACGAAAGCCTCCGCGGGGCCCTGGAGCAGACCCTCCGCTCGGCCCTGCCGACCGGCACCGAGGCGACGGTGACCTCCGTGCTCGATGGGCTCGACCGCTACAGCGCCGCGTGGTCGCGCGCCCGCAAAGAGGCCTGCCTCGATACGCGGATTCGTAAGCTCGTGTCGGAGACCGTGCTCGACGCGCGCATGGCCTGCCTCGACGCGCGCGCCCGGTCGGTGCGGACATTGTTGGACGAGCTGGCGCAGGCCAATCGAAACACGGCGTTGCAGGCGGCACAGGCCGTGGAGGCCCTGCCCGACGTGGACGTCTGTTACGAGTCGGACTATGCTCTTCGACGGTGGGGGGGGGCATCCGCCGCTTCGGAGAGCCGTCCTCTTTGGAACGACGTTGGTGCAGCCGACGCGAAGTTCAAGACCGGTCAATACGAAGCCGCCGTCAGGCTGGCCACGAAGGCGCGGAAGGCCGCCGCAGGTGAGGCGGGGTTGGTGGCCGCCGAGGCTGCCGCCGACCTCGTTCTCGGAGAGTCCCTCGAACGGTTGGGGCGTTTCCAGGCGTCTGCCCAGGCCCTCGAACGGGCTCTCGTGGCGGGGCTGTCGTCGGGGCGAGTGGAGCTTGCGTTCGATGCAGCGCGGGCGCTGGCCCACACGACGGGGTACCGCCTGGCGCAGACGGAGGCGGGGCTTGCATGGAGTCGGGTCGCGCGCGCGGTGGGGCAGGTGGGTCCGCGCCGGCAGGCGGAGTTGGAGAACGCCATTGGTTCGACGCTGTGGGCCGCCGGGCGACGAGCCGAGGCGCTTGCGCACTACGAGCGTGCTGTTGCGGCATTGGAAGGGCGGGGGGCGGCAGTGGGCACCCGCGCCTGGGCGATGAACAACTTGGCGGTCGCGCTGGCCGAACTGGGGCAACTGGACCGTGCTCGGCGGCTGCACGAGCAGGCGCTCGCACTTCGTCGCGAGCGCTTTGGGCCCGGCCACCCGGAGGTGGCGGTCTCGCTCGCGAACCTGGCCGCGCTGGAAAGCCGCGCGGAGAACCTCGATCGAGCGCAGCAACTGTACCGGCGTGCCTATGAGATTCGTCGCACGGCCCTCGGCGAACGACACGTGGACGTCGCGGGGACGCTCAACAACCTCGGCAGCATCGCGCAGCAGACCGGGCGTCTCGACGAAGCCGCGGCAGCCTACGAGCAGGCGTTCGAGATCTTGCGCGAGCGGTTGGGACTCGGGCACCCGAACGTCGCCATCGCCGGGTTGAACCTCGGCGGCGTGCTTCTGGAGCAGGGGCGGGAGGACGCGGCGATCGTCCTCCTCCAGCGGGTGCGAGCCGCCCTGGGTTCATCGTCGGATCCGGAGATCTTTGCCGAGGTGACGGATCTTCTGAGCCGAGCCCTGCTGCGGAAGGCGGGGGGCACGATCCGAGCCGGGGCGGACGGGGCCGTCCACCTGGGCGGGGCCGACCGGCTCCCACCCGCGCTCCGTCGGCGCATCGTGCACATGCTCGACGAGGCGGTCGCGCGACTCGGCACGCGCACGGCCGTGGCGGACACGGACCTTTGGGACATGGTCACGGCCCTTCGGGCCGCGCTGCGCTGATGCCGCCGCCGGTCCGGCGGTTTCCTTCACCACTTCGGAGGGGGGCACCACGGCCCCATGGCCCGCCCCTGGAGCTGCGCTGACCGCGCAGGAACTGCCCCCCGGCACGCGGCATCCGCCCCTTTACCCCGCGAGGCGGTTGTGCCATGTTCCCCCGCCCCGAACGGGGCCTTGCCTTTCCTACCCATGGCCACGCCACCCGAACCCGGCGCCGTTCCCGCAACGGTCGTCGAAGCGCTCCCCTACGCGCGATGGTCCCTGCACACCGACCAGGGGGTGTTGCTCGCGGCCAGTCTCGACCCACACCGGGCCGATCTGGGGATGGACATCGCCCCAGGAATGCGTGTATGGGTCCGCCCCTCCCCGCACGACCCGACCCGAGGCACGGTGCTGTCACGGGCCCCGTAGCCTCCCACCGCAACACGTTCGCAGGAAACCATGAAGGTCAGAAGCAGCGTCAAGAAGATTTGTGACAAGTGCAAGGTGATCCGCCGCAACGGAATCGTGCGGGTCATCTGCGAGAACCCCAAGCACAAGCAGAGGCAGGGCTAGCCATGGCACGGATTGCCGGGGTCGATCTCCCGCGAAACAAGCGCGTGGATATCGCGCTGACGTACATCTATGGCATCGGTCGGACCAGTGCGAACGCGATCCTCGAAAAGGCGGGTGTCGGGTCCTCGATCCGAACCGACCAACTCTCCGAAGATCAGGTAAGCGCCATCCGGCACGTCATCGAGGGTGAGTATCGCGTCGAAGGCGACCTTCGGCGGGACGTGCAGATGAACATCAAGCGGCTCATGGATCTTGGCTGCTACCGGGGGCTGCGCCACCGCCGGAACCTGCCCGTGCGCGGGCAACGGACGCACACGAACGCGCGCACCCGCAAGGGGCCGAAGCGTCCCACCGTGGCCCAAAAGAAGAAGGCATAGATCATGGCAGCGTCGAAGAAGTCGGGCCGCAAGGTCCGCAAGAACATCGGGACGGGGATCGTTCACATTCGATCGACGTTCAACAACACCATCGTGACGATCACCGACGTCAGCGGAAACACGGTCGCCTGGGCCTCGGCCGGGGTTCGCGGGTTCCGCGGCTCGCGCAAGTCCACGCCGTTCGCCGCCCAACTCGCGGCGGACGAGGCGTGCAAGCGTGCCTCCGACCACGGAGTCCATACCGTCTCGGTCCGCGTGTCGGGGCCCGGGGCTGGGCGAGAGTCCGCGTTGCGCGCGGTGCAATCCGCGGGGATGCGCATCACCTCGATCAAGGACGTTACGCCCGTACCTCACAACGGCTGCCGGCCGCCCAAGCGCCGGAGGGTCTAGGAGCATCCATGGCACGCTACACCGGACCAGTCTGCCGACTCTGTCGGCGCGAAGACGCCCAACTCTACCTCAAGGGAGACCGCTGCTTTTCGGGCAAGTGCGCCTACGAGCGCCGCCCGTATCCGCCCGGCCAGCATGGACAGGCGCGCAAGCGCCGGCCGAGCTACTTCGGGCAACAGTTGCGGGAGAAGCAGAAGGTCAAGCGGATGTACGGGTTGCTCGAAAAGCAGTTCCGGGGCTACTACTACAAGGCCACCCGCATGAAGGGCGTCACGGGTGAAAACCTCCTGAGCCTGCTGGAGCGCCGCCTCGACAATGTGGTCGTGCGGGCGGGTCTCGCTGCCAGCCACGCGGAGGCACGACAGCTCGTGCGGCACGGTCACTTTACGGTCAATGGTCGGCGCGTGGACATCCCCAGTTACATCGTCAAGGCCGGGGACGAGGTCACGGTGCGTGAAAAGAGCCGCAAGATCCAAAAGATCATCGACGCGCTCGCAAATGCCGACCGCACGCCACGTCCCGCCTGGATGGAGATCGACAAGGAGAAGTTCTCCACCAAAATCACGGCACTCCCGACGCGGTCGGACATCGCGCAGGACGTGGACGAACAGCTCATCGTGGAGCTTTACTCGAAGTAGCCAAGGAGACGACTTCCCATGCTCGATCCCAACGTCATCGCACGAAACTGGCGGGAGCTGGTTCGTCCCAAGCGCCTCGAGGTCGAAGACGGCAAGCTGACGGACACCTACGGCAAGTTCAGTTGCGAGCCGCTTGAGCGTGGCTATGGGGTGACGCTCGGCAACGGCCTTCGGCGGGTGCTGCTCAGCTCATTGCAGGGGGCGGCGGTCACGTCGATCCGCATCGACGGCGCTCTCCACGAGTTTACGACCGTCGAGGGGGTCGTCGAAGACGTCTCGGACATCATCCTGAACGTCAAGGCGCTGCGGCTGCGGATGCACGACGCGACCCCGCGGACGATCGTCGTGGACGCCAGCGAGCCGGGTGCGGTGACCGCCGGGCAGATCCAGGCACCGACCGGAGTGGAGATCCTCGACCCCAACCAACACATCGCGACGCTGTCGAAGGGGGGGCGCTTGCGCATGGAGATGGTCGTGGAGATGGGGCGCGGGTACCGTACGGCGGACCAGAACAAGGAAGAGGGGCAGCCGATCGGGGTCATCCCCATCGATTCGTTGTTTTCGCCCATCCGCAAGGTCAACTTCCGGGTGACGAACGCCCGCGTCGGGCGCCGCACCGACTACGACAAGCTCGTCCTCGAGGTGTGGACGGATGGATCCGTGCGGCCGGACGATGCGGTGGGGTTTGCGGCTCGGATCCTCAAGGATCAGCTTTCGATCTTCGTCCAGCACGAGGAGATCGACGAGGCCCCCGAGCAGGCTTCCTCGGAGGACGAACAGCTCAACGAACTGCTGTGGCGCTCGGTGGACGAGTTGGAACTGTCCGTGCGCTCCGCCAACTGCCTGCAGAACGCAAACATCCACTACATCGGGGACCTGGTGCAGCGGACCGAAGCCGACATGCTCAAGACGAAGAACTTCGGCCGCAAGTCGCTCAAAGAGATCAAGGAGATCCTGGCGCAGATGGGGTTGTCCCTCGGGATGAAGATCCCCAACTGGCAGGGGCCCGGCAGCATGCAAGAGGAGTCTTGAGGCCATGCGACACCGCAAATCCGGCCGAAAATTCGGTCGCAATTCCTCCCACCGCAAGGCGATGTTCCGGAACATGGTCACCTCGTTGCTCGAGCACGGGGGGATCCGGACGACCGTGGCCAAGGCCAAGGAACTGCGGCGTTTCGTCGAGCCCACGATTACCCAGAGCGTCCGGGTGCAGTCCATCGTGGCGAAGGCCGAGTCCGACCGCACGCCCCAGGAGCGGGCCCGCCTCGTCCACGCGATGCGGCTGGCTGGCCGCTACGTGCACGATCGCCAGGTCCTGCGCCGGTTGTTCTACGACATTGGGCCGGTCATGAAGGATCGCCCGGGCGGGTACACGAGAATCGTCAAGCTCGGTCGCCGGGTGGGGGACGGTGCTCCGATGGCCCGCATCGAACTGGTGGACGAGCCCGAGCGCGAAGCGCATGCGGAGGGCTGAGAACCGTTGAACCGACCCCCCTTCGCCGGGCCCGGGATCCTTCCGCGCTGGCGGCCCCCGCTGCCCTCGAACGAGCCCAAGGTTACCCGCGGTGGGGGGGGCGCGAGGGTGTTGCACCCCGCCGTCCTGACCGGGGCGCGACGGATTCACCCCGAGTTGACCACCCGAGATCGCGAGTGGCAATCGTTCCAGGGCGTTTCGGGAGCGTGTAGAGCCCCATCCGCGTGGCGGCGACGGGACCGTGGTGCCTGGACGCATCAGGGCGGTCCGGGCGAGTGACTCTGGCCCCCTGCGCCGACGTGCCTGGGCCCTTCGCCGCGCCGTCTCGTCCGATCTCGTGGAGGCAGGGCGCGGCTTGGCGAGCCTTGGCCGACAGTTGGGGGGATGGAGGCCTGTGTGGGACGCGTTCCGCGCGATGTGTGACGAACGGAACCCGGAGAGCGTGAGGCAGCCGGGGTTCACCCCGCGAGCGTGAGGCGCAGACCGCGCAGTAGGGGGGCGCGGATCTTTCGTGGTCCGGGCGAAGGTGCGACGGAAGGCGGGGGGCGCCCTCTGGCTCCGGCCCGGGCCCCGCGGGGGCCCCCGCGGGTGCAGCGAAGCTTCGGTGGAAATTTGGGGCGACGGCCGATCGAGCCGTAGCGTGTGGACATGACGGGGCAGCTTCTGGGGCTTGGCCTGCTCACGACGGCGGGGCTTTTGGTGCTTTGGGCGCGCCGAAGTAGGGGTGGGAGCGGCCGCTGTACGCCGGTGGCCCAGCTCGGGCCGAATCACGCCCTGTTCGTGGTCGAGATCGAGGGACGGCGGCTGCTGGTCGGCGTGGGACCCCAGGCGGCCCCGGCGATGCTTGCCGCGCTGGATGCGCCGGACGCCCGCCACGTGCCCGTGGACCCGGTTCCTCGCCCCCGGCCCGTGCGGGAGGCGTCGTGACATGGCGCCGCTGGTCCAGGATGCAGCCCTGCGGCTGCTGCCGTACGTCGCCCTCGCCGCGCTGCCGGTGGTGGCCGTCGCCGCCACCGCCTTCGCCAAGGCGCTGGTGGTCACCGCGGCGCTTCGCACGGGACTCGCCGCCGAGCGGCTGTTGCCGGCTCCGGTGGTGTGGGTGCTGGCCCTGCTGCTGACCACCGTCGTGATGCTCCCGGTCTTCGAGGGGCCCGCGTCGCACCTGCTCGACACGAACGATCCGGCCGGCGCCGCCGACCTGTTGTGGCGCCGCTGGTCGGCCTTCCTCGCGAAAAACGCGACCGCGGAGGAAACGGCGTTTTTCTCGTCCTTGACCGGCCGCCCTGCGCAGGACCCGTTGGTCCTGGTCGCGTCGTTTTTCTCGACCGAGTTGATCGAAGCGCTGTCCATGGCGGTCTCGATCCTCGCGCCGTTTCTGGCCGTCGATCTCATCGTCGCCCAGGGACTGGTCCTCGTGTCGATGACGAACCTGCCCGCGCCGGTCGTCGCTGTGCCGATCAAACTCGCCCTGTTCCTGTCCGTCGATGGCATGCACCTGCTCGTGCGCGGGTTCGTGGAGGGGTATCCGTGATGGATCCGGGGGCGTTCGTGACGATGGCCGTGCGGTCGGCGGTGCTGCTTGCGCTGCCCCTGGTCGCGGCGGCGGCAGCGGCGGCGGTCGTGGTGTCTTTGCTCGGCCGTCTTCTGGGCTGGACCGACCCCGGCTTCGCCCAGATCGCGCGGTTGGTCGCCGTCGTCACCGCGCTCTCGGCGGTCGCCGGGACCGTGGGCGAGGGGCTGGGGGATCTGTTGCGCCGCGGTCTTTCAGCCGGCGTGGAGGCGCCCGAGGTGCCGTGAACATCATGGAACCCGGGCGCTGGATCGTGGGGATCGAGTGGTTCGTCGTTCTCATGTTGCAGCGGCACCTGGCGCGGGCACTCGGGGGGATGGTCTGGTCGTCGTCGTCGGCGGTGCTGGCCGTCTTGGTGGCGGTGGCCGCGCCCGACCCCGCGGTTGCCGCCTCGCCCGTGGCTCACCTCGCCACCGCCCTGCTTCTGGGGCCTGCGCTGGCCCTTGCCGGGCAGGCGCTGGCCGGTGCCGTCGATGAGGCCGGGTGGTGGGCGGCGGCCCGCCCGCTGCCCCTCATGGCCGCCGCACTCCTGCGCGTCGCCGTCCTCGGGGCCTTCGCCGCGGGCCTGCACCACGTGTTCTTGCAGGGGGCCGTGGCCTTCGAGGAGGCCGCCCACGAGGGGTTCTCCGCCGATGCCGTGGCCGCGGTCGTTGCCCACGCGTTCGTCCTTGCCGTCGTGCTGGCGACCCCTGCGATCGTGACCCGTGCCGGGTGGGCGTTTCTCGTGCGCCTGGCGGCCGGGCCCTGGCCCGGTGCCCCGGCGGGCGGCGGGCTGCGGGCGTGGGCACCGATGGTGGCCGCATGGCTGGCCGTCGCGGCCGCGGTCACGGCCTTTCCCGATGCCTACGGTGCGGCGGTCTTCCCGCACGTACCGGGGGTGACCGGGCCGTAAGGGGGCATCGTCGGGCCGACGACGTGTCGAATGCTCGAACCGGGGCGGCGCGGATCGCCCTGGCTTGATCCGCGCGGGGTTTGTCGGCCCAACAAAGTGTGGAATGCTCGGATGGCCCGTGTCGTTCCGGCTCTGCGCTTGCATCCTGCTGTCGGCCGCGGCGGCCTGCGAGCCCGATCGCCTACCGCCGCGCGACGGCCCCGAACAGCCGACGGGCCTGTGGCTCGCCCCGCAGGGGCGATGGCTCGCGGTCACCGGGGGCAACTGGGATGAACGCCGCCGTTTCGGGGCGGTCTGGTGGTTCGATGTCGAGCGGGCCGCGGCAGCCGTCGAGGAGGCTTCGGGCGGTTCGGGTTCCGGGGGCTGCCGCGCCGGTCCGCCGGTGTTCTGTGACACTTCGGCCTTCGTCGAGACCGATCTGACCCGGTTCGTGCCGACCGGCGCCGGGATCCCCGGAGGCCGGGCGGTCGGCACCGGCACGGGCCTGGACCGCCTGTACGTCCCCGTGCGCGATCCACCGGGCGTCGTGTGGCTCGATCTGGACCGATCCCGCCCGGATCGGGCCGAGGTGGCTTGCAACGAAGACCTCGACGGGGTGTGCGGGGACGATCACCGGCTGGAGGCCTCGTCGTCGGGTAACGCATTCGGCTCGAACCCTGCGGCGGTCGTGGTCGATCCGGTCGCCGCGGTCGCGTACGTGCCTCACCTGCTCGACGGGCGCTTGACCCTGTTGGGGCTCGACCCCGTGACGGGCCCGTTCGTGGCCGACGTGGAGTCATCCTTCTTCCGCGAGCACCCCAGCGACGATTTCGACCTGTCGGGCGGCTTCGGCGTGGCCGTGCGCCCGTGCGACCCGGCCGCGCCCCCCCTCGCCAGCCGGGACTGCACGCGCCCGACCGCGGTGGCGACCCATCGGTACTGGCCCGGCTTTCGCAACCTCTCGGTGGCGCCCGGGTTGTCGGCCCTGTTGCCCGGGAGCGATCGGCCCATTCTGGCCTTCGACGCCGGTCTGTTCGACGCCAAACCCCTGACGGGCGGCGCGGCCTACGTGCCCGGGACGGGCGGCACCCGCCTGCTGGTCGTGTCCACCACGCCCCCGGGGCTCTCCGAGGTGGACACGAGCCTGGACGAGACGGGTCGGCCGCGCGACACGCTGCGGCGCACGGTGCCGGTGTGCCGCAACCCGAACCACCTGGCGGTGACGGACGGGGCCGACGGACCCGTACTGGCCGCGGTGACCTGCTATGGGGACGACGCGGTGGACCTCGTGGCCCTCGACACGTTCTCG